>JBIOUU010000062.1:0-24096 GCA_044867345.1 Actinomycetota bacterium | reverse complement strand
GGCGAGCGCACCACGATCCTTCGCCTCGTGGGCGAGGCGACATGCAAGGCGTGGACGAGGTCGAGCTTCGGCATCCAGGTTGTGTAGCCGAGCACGTTGGTCCGGCCGGCCTGCACCTTCACGGCGGCGTGGAACCCCCCGTAGGTAGACTCCGCGGTCGAGGCGGTCCGACCGTCGATCTCCAGCTCCAGGGAACCAGCCGGGATCCCGGACAGGAGGAACCGTCCGGTCTCATCGGTGGTGGTGCTCGCGTTTCCAAGGCTCATGGTGACGCCGGGGAGGGGGCGCCCGTCCAAACGCAGCACGGTCCCAGAGAGGGCCGTCACGCCTCGCGGGGCCGTGAGGGGCGGCAGCAATTCGAACGGGGAGGTGGGCCGCCCGCTCATCCAGTTGGCGGGATTTGAGCGATCAGGGACCCATTCCTCCGCGCTGCCGGGATCGAACCCGGCTATCTCACCGGGAGTTGGGACTCTCTGTTGCTGAATGGGACTCTGGCTCGAGCGAGCCGGCGTACCCCCGCCGCCGGAAAGGGTCAGGGTCAGCGTGAGGCTACCCGTGCGTTTTCCCTCGGGGTCGATCTTCACCGTATAGGTGCCGGGATCGGGAAGCGTCACTGGCCCGAGGGTCGAGTTGCCACCCCCGAAGAACGTGTAGGACAGCACCGTCCCGTCTGGGTACAGAAGGAAAACCCAGCCGAAGCTGATCGAGGAGTTCGTGAGGCTCACGGTGGCCTGTTGGTTAACTGAGCCGGAGAACGCGTAGTTGGCATTCTGTCCCTTGTTGGGAAGGTCGACCGGTATCGGGGTTCCAGGCGTCAGGGTGCCCGAGAGGTCGGCCGGGACGTTCGAGATGGTGAAGCTCACGCTCCCGGTACCGGTTCCCTGGTACTGTTCGAGCACCACCGCGTAGGTCCCCTGCACGGGCAGGGTCATGGTGTCGAGGAACGCGCCGTCGCTGTTGAAGTTGGTGGACCCCAAGACCCTGCCATAGGCGTCTCTCACGCTCATGGTGGCGATGTAGAAGTTGTTCGGTGCGATGTCGACGAAGATGCGCTGGCCCTCGGTCCCATCGAACATCGCGATCGAGACGTTGCCGTTGGTCGAGATCGAGAGCGTGGTCGGCGTCCCGACGGTGGTTCGGGTGACCGTCTCGAGCTGGCTTGGGTTCACTCCCAGGGGCGGAACCACGAAGTCATCGGAGGAGGTGGCCTCCCCGAACGCCGTCTGGACGCTGATCTTCCCCCGGGTGGTAAAGGGCGGCACCAGGACGCTCAATGAGGTCGAGGTGGCGGCTGTGACCTGGGCCCGGATGCCGTTGAAGAACACATTGTTGCGGTCGGGGGAGGAAGGATCGTACCCCGTGCCGGTGACCGTGACGGTCGATCCCGAGGCGGCCGCGGTCGGGGTGAAGCCCGTGATGGTCGGAGCGACGGAGATGTCAAGGGCGAACGTTTGGGTGCTGGTTGCGGCCCCGCTCGGGGAGGATACGTAGATGGCTCCGTCCACTGATCCTGAGGCGGGCACAATCACCACGAGTTGGGTCGTGGTTGCCGAGGTCACCGTGGCCGCCGTTCCACCGGAGCCGCCGAACTTCACTGTATTGCTGGCGGGGGTATTGCTGAACCCGGCGCCGTAGATCGTGACTGTGGTGCTCCGCTTGGCCGTCTTTGGGTGAAAATCGACGATCGTCGTGACCGTGGCGCTCTGTCGTGTGATCGACAGGAGGTTCCCAGCATCGTCGTAGCCGTACTTGGCTACGCCGTTCGTCGCCGCCGGATCGATGGCAGCCTCGAGGCGGCCAATTTCGTCGTACACATAGGTGATCTCATTCGCTTGAGTGATCGCTGCGGCTGGAAGTGCAGGCAAGCCGAGAAGCACAACGGTGAAGACCACAACAGGAATCACAGCCCGGCGGGCGATCGAGGTTCGCTTCACGGGTGCCCCCTCCCGACAGCGTTGCTCGCGGAGCTGGTGGGTGACAGGCGATTGTTAACCCATCGCTAATCTCGCCGTCAAGCGGGGAGATTGCCCTACGATGACTGACCATCAGAAGAAGATCACGGCCCAGCGCATCTTTGGCCCCTCCTTTGGCGCGAGATCCCCGTTCGTTGACGACGGATAAACTGTCTCCTCCGAAGAAGACCCAACTGGACAAACAACACGCCAGACCAGTGGCTGAGAGCGATCCAGACCATGCCCACCATCCAAATGACGCCCAGCCAGGCGAAGCCGACGATCACAAAGAGAGCAGTATCCAGGCGATTTCGATACGCAATGGCGACGCTCAGCGCCGAATCGTAGGACTGCCACGGGGAACCTAGAGGGAATTCAGAACCCCCACAAGATTGTGGCCCCTGATGCGACCCCGAATCATTCCTGGCTCACTGCCCGTCGAATGATTTCGATGCACTCGTCGATGCGGTCGCGATGGGTTCGGTGCGACAGGATGCAGGCCCGGATGGTGAACCGGTCCTGGACGATCGTGCTCGACATGAACACCCGGCCCGACGCGTTGATCCGCGCGAGCACCCGCTTGTTCGCCTCGTCGTCGCCGTCGAGGAGACGGAACGGCACGACCGTGAGCTCCGGCTCCCAGGGAAGCTCGAGCCCGGGGACCCCACGCAGGCCGTCGTGCAGTACGCGTGCGAGGTCCAGCTTCTCGTCGAGGGCCTCCCGGAACGCCGATACCCCGTGGAGCTTGAGGGGGAACCAGACGCGGAGGCCACGGAAGTCGCGCGAGAGCTCGGGCGAGTACTCGGAGAAGTTCGGGATCTCGTCGTCGCCCGCGAGGTCCTGGAGGTACGCCGCGCCGGTGAAGTGGGCTTCGCGCAGCCGCTCGCCCTCACGCACGACGAGCGAGCCGGTGCCGTACGGGAGGAACATCCCCTTGTGCGGGTCGAGCGTGATCGAGTCGGCCCGCTCGATCCCGTGGAACTTCGTCCGGCCGCGTTCGGTGAGCTGGAAGAAGCCCCCGTACGCCGCGTCCACGTGGAGCCACATGCCTTCCTCCGCCGTGAGGTCGGCGATGTCGGCGATCACGTCCACGGCGCCGGTGTTGGTCGTGCCGGCGGAGGCGACCACCAGGAAGGGCTCCAGGCCCCCGCCCCGGTCCTCCCGCACCATGGCTCGCAGCCGGTCGACGTCAAGCCGGAGCTCCGGGGTCGTCGGGACCACGCGGATGTTCCGGGCCCCGAACCCGGCCAGGGCCGCCGCCTTGTTCACCGACGCATGCACCTGGTCCGAAACGTACAGGGTGCCGTCGAGGAAGTCCTCGGGGAGCAGGGCCTTGCGCGCGGCAACGATGGCCGAGAAGTTCGCCATCGACCCGCCCGAGGTCAGGATGCCGCGGGACTCGACCGGATAGCCGAACAGGTCGCACAGCCACCGGACGACGTTGTTCTCGAGCTGGGCCACGACGGGCCCCGCCGACCACAGGTTCACGTACCGGTTGATCCCGGTGGCAAGGAAGTCGGCGAGCGTCGCGGTGAACAACCCTCCGCCGGGGATGAAGGCGAGGTACCCCGGACCGGTCGTGCCGTAGGCCTTGGCCGCCGCGAGCTCGATGGTCTCCATGAGCGGCTTGAACTCGCCGCCGTCCTCGGGAGGCGACTCGCGAACGGCCCGGGCGGCGTCGAGCCCGCCGGGCTCACCGCCGGCGGGCAGGTCGGGCTGCCGGCCGAGGAACCCGATGAGATAGGCCAGCGCGGCCTCCCCCATCTCCTGCATCTGCTCCGGCGAGGGGTCGAGCGGTAGCATGGGGCTCATCCTATGGGTGGGCGGCCGTCGCTCAGGCCCGGCGCGCCGGCGTGACGGCGTCGAGGAGCTTTCGAGACGCCTCGGTAACGTCCTCCACGGCAGCGTCGAACGCCTCGGCGTTCCGCTGCGAGGGCACCCGATAGCCGCTGACCTTCCGCACGAACTGGAGCGCCGCCTCGCGGATCTCCTCCTCGGTCGCAGGGCCGTCCTCGGTGCGCAGCTTCTTGATGCTTCGGCACATGCGATCGATGGTACCGGCTCCTTGCGCGGGCCCCGGGGCGGTCCTACACTCCTCGAACGCATGTTCGATGCCCTGGAACGCCTGAACCCCGCCCAGCGCGAGGCGGTCGAGCACCTCGGCGGCCCCCTGCTGGTCGTGGCCGGCGCCGGGAGCGGGAAGACCTGGACCCTGGCTTGCCGGGTGGCCAGGCTGGTCGATCGGGGCGTCCTCCCCGAGCGGATCCTCCTGCTCACGTTCACTCGGCGGGCTGCTCGCGAGATGCTGTCGCGGGCCGAGCGCCTGACCGGCGAGCGCTCCGTCGGCCGGGTATGGGGCGGCACGTTCCACGCCGTCGGCAACCGGCTGCTGCGGCTGCACGGACGGGCCCTGGGCCTTCGGCCGGACTTCACGGTCATGGACCGGACCGACTCTGCCGACCTGATGGACCTCATCCGGGGCGACCTCGGCCTGGGCGCGACGGAGGGTCGTTTCCCCCGGAAGGACACGCTCGCCGACATCTACTCGCGGACGGTGAACGCGAAGACGAGGCTCCGCGAGGTCCTCGAGACCGAGTTCCCGTGGTGCGCGGAGCTCGACGGCATCCGCCAGATCTTCGAGGCGTACACGGACCGCAAGCGCGAGCACCACTGCCTGGACTACGACGACCTCCTCCTGTACTGGCACGCATTGGCCGGCAGGCCGGGCGGCGGTGACCATGTGGCGTCTATGTTCGACCACATCCTGGTCGACGAGTACCAGGACACGAACGCCCTCCAGGCCGACATCCTCCGCGCCACTCGGCCGAGCGGGGCCGACGTCATGGTGGTGGGCGACGACGCCCAGGCCATCTACGCGTTCCGGGCGGCGACGGTCCGCAACATCCTGGAGTTCCCCGACCGGTTCCCCGGAACGCGCCTGGTCCGCTTGGAGCAGAACTACCGCTCGACCCAGCCCATCCTCGACGTTTCGAACGCGGTCATCGCGCTCTCACCGCAGCGGCACGAGAAGACCCTGTGGTCGGAGCGACGGAGCGAGCGGCAGCCCGTCCTCCTGACCTGTCTGGACGAGCCGGACCAGTCCGACGCCGTGTGCCGGGCCGTGCTGGAGCATCGGGAGCAGGGCGTGCCGCTGAAGGAGCAGGCCGTGCTGTTCCGGGCGGGGCACCACAGCGACCTACTCGAGGTGGAGCTGTCGCGGCGGAACATCCCGTTCGTCAAGTACGGCGGCCTGAAGTTCATGGAGGCCGCCCACGTGAAGGACGCGCTCGCCGTGCTCCGGGTTTTGGAGAACCCCAAGGACGAGGTGAGCTGGTTCCGCGTGTTCCAGCTGCTCGAAGGGGTGGGACCGGCGACCGCTCGACGCTTTCTCCGGGAGGTCTCGCCGAACGGCGAGTCCGTCGACGGATCGCTCGTGGAGCTCTCGACGGCGGCCGCCGTCCCCGGGCCGGCTCGTCCGGGGCTCGACGAGCTCGCCTCGGTGGCCCGTGATTGCAGGGCCGACGTGCCTCCTCCCGCACAGCTCGGGCGGGTCCGCCGGTTCCTGGAGCCGATCCTGGCCCGCCGGTACGACCATGCCGACGCGCGCCTTCGAGACCTGGAGCAGCTGGAGCAGCTCGCGGCGGGCTACCCGACGCGCGGGCGGTTCCTGGCCGATCTCGCGCTCGACCCTCCGACGTCCACCGCCGAGCTGGCCGGCCCGCCCCTCCTCGACGAGGACTACCTGGTCCTGTCGACGATCCACTCGGCGAAGGGCGGGGAGTGGGACGTGGTCCACGTGATCCACGCGGCCGACGGCATGATCCCCTCCGACATGGCCACCGGCGACGAGGAGCGGATCGAGGAGGAACGCCGCCTACTGTACGTGGCGCTCACCCGGGCCCGAGACGCCCTGTACGTGTACTTCCCGCTCCGGTACCACCGGCGCAACCACGGGTACGAGGACCGCTACCACCACGCCCAGATCACCCGGTTCCTCCCTGAGGAGGTGCGCGGGTTGTTCGAGCGCCGAACCACGTTCTCCGATCAGGAGACGTCCGATGCCGAGCCGGTCGGGGCCGTGGCCGCGCGCGGACGTGGACCGGACGAGCTGCTCCGATCGCTCTGGTCCGACGAGACGGACTAGCGCAAGCCCGAGGTCTTGGCCGAGGCGCGGACGCGGGACGCGGCCGCCAGCGCCCCGTCGACCTCCTCTTCGTCCGGCTTCCGCCCCGCGTATCGCTCGCCTTCGAACGTCCGCACGACGGCCTCGGCGTCACCGAACAGCTCCCGAGGCAAGGCGCCATCCCGCTCGATCCCCCGCAGGAACTCGGTCGGGGTCTGGTGCTCTGCCCTGGGGTGGCCCCGGTCACGCAGCGCTTCCGAGAGTGCGATGAACGCCCTGGCGGCGCCGCTCGGCGGCGCACCACGTGCGCGTACAGCGCGGCGGCGGCGAAGCCACAGTGCCGCCGCGAGGACCAACCCCGCGAACCCCACCGACAGAGGCCACGACGCGAGCGTCCCTCGCGCCACCGCGCCGATGGCCGAGCCGGCCCGCCGGGCCAGCGCCTTCAACGGCTCCGGCGTCACCCGCGCGATGAACCGCCCGATCGCCCGGATCACCTCCGGCGCGATGAACCGCCCTCCCAGCCCGGGCGCCGCCGAGGGCACCCCGAACGTCGGGTCGTACTGCACCCATCCCACGCCGGGGTACAGCACCTCTACCCAGGCGTGCGCATCGGACTGGCGGACGTCGTAGTAGCCGGTGAACGGGTTCCGCTGCCCCGGCCCGAACCCGGTCACGAGCCGTGTGGGGATGCCGACGGCCCGGAGCATCAGGGCCATGGCGCTCGCGATGTGCTCGCAGAACCCCTCCCGCCGGACGAACAGGAACTCATCCACCGCGTCCACCCCCGGCGGGTCCCTGGGGATGTCGAGGTTGTAGCTCGTGTTGCGGCGGAGCCAGTCCTGGACCGCCATGACCTTGCCGTAGGTCGTGGGCGCGGAGGCGGTGATCCGCCTCGCCAGCGCCACGTCTCGCTCCGGAAGATCCGACGGGAGCTGCGTGTATTGGTTCCTCTCGGCCTTGCTCCACACGGCCGGAGCGGCCCGCAGCATGCTCGGCGTGGTGATGGGGACGGTGGACACGACGCTGTAGATCAACCCCGGGTCCAGCAGGATCGGGGAGTGGATCGAGTCGTACCGGTCAACCGTCAGCACCGGCGCTGGGAAGTAAACCTGCTGCGGCACGTAGGCTGCGAACACGATGTTCGGCTGGTTCGACTGCACGTAGAACGTCGTGACGATCCGTCGGGTGGGCACGTCGCTCACGCCGGAGGGGATCTGGAAGCTTTGATCGAAGTCCTCCCCGACATCGACCGTCCCCGCGTCCGACGCCGTCCAGGTCGTTCCGTCGAACACGTCGTAGGCCTGCCCTCTCCACAGCGCCGCCTGGGGAGAGCGGACTCGCATGACGACGGCGCGGGACAGCGTCCCCCTGGCGCGGAGATCCACGTTCGAGCCGAACCCCGGGTACAGCAACTGCGAGAAGTCCACGACCCCGCCGCTCCCACCTCCGCCCGGCAGCCAGGGGTTCACCACCTGGCCCTGGAACCCCGGCGCCGAGACCGCGGTTTGGACCGCGAACGGCGGGAGCCGGACGAAGGCACCCGGGAACCGGGGTGTGAGCATGAACACGACGGCCACCGCGGTGAGGACGGCGGTCGTCACGAAGGCGAGCGAACGCCCGGCTGCGATGCCGGTCATCCGATCCGGGGCGCGAACCTTCCGAACGAACGCGGGCTCGGGCACCTCGTCGCGCGCGGGTCGCTGCGACAGATACAGCCACAGCGCGGCCAGGGTCACCCAGGGCGCCAGGAAGACCAGGAAGCCCGTGCCGAGGGAAAGCGATCCGGCCTCGGCCATCAGGATCAGGCTGGAGATCACGGAGAACGACAGGTCGCGCCGCCGTGGGACGTCGAAGGAGTGCAGCACCTGCACCCACACGAACAGTGAGGCCAGGGGGATCCGGGCCTGGTCGACCGACTCGGCGAACCGCACGTTCTGCAGGAAGGCGCCGAGGGCGGCGAGCAGGCCGACCACCAGGACGACCTTGGTCCCGACGTTCTCCTTGTGCCGCTGGAAGTACGAGAACCCGTAGCCGACGGGGACCAGCAGGATCCCGCCGATCCACGTGAAGGCGTCGGTGGCGCCCTGGGCCACCACGGCCACCAGTGCGATCATGACCATCGCCGCCACGACCACCCGCAGCAGGATCGAGTCCTCCGGCGGCTCCCGCCGCCGGGTCACGACGCCGGTGGAAACGGCTACCGCAGACACTCGGCCAGGTCCTCATTCGAACGGATGCGGTACACGGTGACGTCGCGTGACGCCAGGTCGCCGGCCAGCCTGTCGACCTCGGCCGGCGAGAGCACCGGGGCCTGCCGGTCGGAGGGGAACGTGTGGCCCTCGATCAGGGCCACCGCGACGGCGCCCGCCTCCGACCGCAGCGCGCCCATGGCATCGGCGATGCCCGCGCTGGCCCGCCATGTGGGCACCGCGAGCAGCACCGTGTGGATGCCACGAAGGTGGCTTCCCAGCTGAGGCACGACGTCGGCGAGCGGCATCCCACCGAAGGCGCGGAGCTCGGCCAGCCACGCAAGCATGCCGCGCGGCTCGGCCCGGGCCAGCACGTCGACCGAACCGTCTCTCGCGGCCACCAGGCGAACCCCGTGGCCCCGCCCGAGCGCGGCGAAGGCCACGGAGGCGGCCACCGAGCATGCCGCGTCGAGCGGGGTGTCCTCCTCCCCCGCATCCGCCCACGTGTCCACCACGATGGCCAGACGCCGCGTGTGCTCCTGCTCGAACTCCCGAACCATGACCTGCCCGTGGCGGGCCGTGGAGGGCCAGTGCACGTGCCGCATGCTGTCGCCCGTCCGGTATTCGCGGATGCCGAGGTACTCGGGTCCGGTCCCTCGCCGGGGCGCGGTGTGCATCGCCGAGTCTCGGGTCGGCGCGAGGTCGATCAACGGGACCCTTCCGAGCTCGAATACCGCGGGGTAGACGACGGTACGACCGGGAGCGGCGACGGCCCGGCTGGCCTGGGCCACGCCGAACGGCGCCGCCGAGCGGACCGAGGCGGCCGTGGACTCCTGCACCCCCCTGCGGGCGGCCCGCCGGGTGGTCCCGATCACCGCTCGGTCCCCCGGCCCGAGGGCCGGGACCAGCATCCGCGTGCGCGAAAGATGCGGATCCTGGATCTCCAGCCCGAGCCGCATCCCCCGCCCGGCGTTGCGCACGCTGAGCTCCACTGAGACCACGTCCCCCTGGAACGCCTCCTCGGGAGCTCGCCGCTCCACGCTCACCCCCCGGACCATCCGGAGCGGGAGGAGCAACCCGGCGATGGCCGCGCCGAGGAGGACCGACGAAAGGACGAGGAGCCATCCGGCCTGGACGCTGGTCCCCACGGTGAACAACAGCACCGCGCCGACCACGAGCGCCGCGATGCGCCGGCGCGGTCTCGGCACGCTAGGACCTTTCGGGGATCCCCAGGGGGACCGGGACCTGATCCAGTACCGAACGAACGAGCTCTACCGACCGCCCGACGCTCCCTCCGCCATGAGTCTTCAGGATCAGCCGGTGGGCCAGCACGTTCGGCGCCAAGGCCTTCACGTCGTCGGGCAGGACGTGGCTCCGGCCCTCGGCGATCGCGCGGGCCTGCGCCGTGTGGGTCAGCGCGAGCATCGAACGGGGCGACGCGCCGAGCAGCACCTCGGGGTGCGCCCGCGTGGCCTGCACCAGCATGACGACGTAATCGACGATGCCCTGCGCGACGTGGACGGCCCGGACGGCGCGCTGGTGCTCAACCACGTCCTCGGCGGACAGCACGGGCGTCAGGTCCTCGATGGGATGGCGGACCATCTGGCGCCGAACGACCTCCTTGGCAGCCTCGTTGCCGGGATAGCCGACGTGCACGGTCATCGTGAACCGGTCGAGCTGACCTTCGGGCAGCGGATAGGTGCCGTGCTGCTCGATTGGGTTCTCGGTGGCGATCAGCAGGTACGGCTGGGGAAGGAGATGGGTGACGTTCTCCACGGTGACCTGGCGCTCCTCCATGGGCTCGAGAAGCGCGGACTGGGTGCGCGGCGTGGTCCGGTTGATCTCGTCCACCAGGACCACGTTCGCGAAGATGGGGCCCGGCACGAACCGGAACTGGTGGGCCTCCTGGTCGTACACCGAGATGCCGGTGAGGTCGGAGGGAAGCAGGTCCGGGGTGGCCTGCACTCGGCTGAACGTGCCCTGGATCGAGGCCGCGATGGCCCGGGCCAGCATGGTCTTGCCCACGCCCGGGACCCCGTCGAGGAGCAGGTTCCCCTCGGCGAACAGGCACACCACGGCGGCCTCGACGGCCTCCCGGCCGCCGGCGATGACCCGCTCGACGTTGTCGACTACGCGCCTAAGGGCAGCGGACGTGCGGGCAAGGTCGGGCTCGGTGGAGAGCATGCCTCGACTGTCATCGACCAGGCACGCCCCGTGCTTGAACCGCGACCGCTAAGGGGCGCCGGCCCTTCTTGAGGTCGGAGAGGATCACGCGGGAAGCGTTCGCGCCGGGCGCGCCGGTGACGCCTCCACCCGGGTGGGCGCCCGACCCGCACAGGTACAGCCCGTCGATCCCGAACCGGTACCGCGCGTGGCCGAGCAGCGGGCGCCAGGCGAAGAACTGGTCGAGGCCAGGCTCGGCGTGCAGCGGATGCCCACCGGAGAGCCCGTACTCGCGCTCCAGGTCGACCGGCGTCAGGACCTGTCGCGCCGTCACGAGTTCGCCCAACCCGGGCGCGTACTGCTCCATGGTCTTCACCGTGAGGTCGCCCACGCGCTCGCGTTCGGCCTCCCAAGCGCCCTCGCGGAGCCGGTACGGCGTCCACTGCACGAGGATGCTCATCACGTGCGTGCCCTGCCGCGCCAGGGTCGGATCCAGCAGTGTGGGGATCGTGGCTTCCAGATACGGCTCGTCGCTCACCCGGCCGTACTTCGACGCGTCGTATGCCTTCTCCAGGTAGTCGATGCCCGGCGCGATCACGATGCGGCCGGTCAGGCGCTCTTGGGCTCCGCCACCGACGAACGCGGGCAAGCCCGAAAGCGCCAGGTTCACCTTCGACACGATCCCGGGCGTGCGGATGTTGCCGGCCCGCCACATCAGGTCGGGTCCGGCGACGACCGGATCGAGCAGTGTCGTGATGGTCCGCTTTGGATCGGCCGCCGAGACCACGACTCGCGCGTGGAGCTCCTCGCCGTTCGCCAAAGTGACGCCGATCGCGCGGTGCTCCTCCGTCAGCACCTCGACGACCTCCGCCCCGGTCCGGATCTCGGCGCCGAGCGAGGCCGCCGCCGAGGCCAGGGCACCGGCGACGGCGCCCGGCCCGCCCTGGGCGAACGTCGACTGTCCGGCCGCTCCCCCGTCGTTCCCTGCGGAGTCGCCGAGGAACACGGCGGTCGTCCCCGCGGACCACGGCCCCATGGCCGTGTACTGCACGGCCCGCGATGCCATGGCCCCGCGAACGGCATCGGTGTCGAACGACTCCGCAACGTAGTCGGCGATGGCCATGGGCATGGCCCGGGTGGCCTCGCGCGACGCCTTCCGGCCCAGACGCCGGAAGGCGTTGCCGATCCGGACCCCGCTCATGGCGTCGCCGAACGACGGGCTCTTCACGTCGGGTGGCGTCGCGGCGTAGAGGTAGGCCAGGAAGCTGGCCAGGGCCCGGACCCTCACGTCGAAGCGCGCATAAGCCTCGGCGTCGTGCGGCGAGCGCGCGCGGAGCTCCTCGGCCGTGCGCGCGGGATCGGCCCACAGCGTGATAGCGGACCCGTCCGGTTGGGGCGCGAACACTCGCACCGGCGGATCGATCACCACCAGTCCGTGGCGTTCGAGTCCGAGGTCCTCGATCACCGACCTCCGCAGCCGCCCGACCGTATGCGCGATGCCCGGTGCCCTCACGCCGGGAGCGACCTCGAGGGTCTCGAGGATGCCGCCCACCCGCTCCCGTCGCTCCAGCACCAGGACCCTGCGTCCGGCCTTCGCCAGGTACGCCCCGGTCACCAAGCCGTTGTGGCCGGCTCCGATGACGATCGCGTCGTAGGTCGCCTCGTCGCTCACGCGGCTCTCCACCGCCCGGCGATACCCGCCTTCAGGACCTCGAGCGCCGCGATCCGGCCCGGCGCGCCCATGATGCCGCCGCCCGGGTGGGTGGCCGACCCGCACATCCACAGATCCTTGATCGGCGTCCGGTACCTGGCCCACCCCGGCACCGGACGGTTGAAGAACAGCTGCTCCAGGGACAGCTCGCCCTGGAAGATGTTCCCCTCGGTGAGGCCGGTGACGTCCTCGATGTCCTTCGGCGTCAGGTCCTGCCGATGCAGGATCACGTTCCGGATGTCCGGGAATCGCTCCTCGATCGTGTCGATGACCGTTTCGCCGAACGCGTCTCGGGCCGCGTCGTCCCACACCGCGCCGTCGGCCAGATGGTACGGCGCCCACTGCACGAAGCAGCTCATCACATGCTTCCCGGGCGGCGCCATGCCCGGATCGACGAGCGTCGGGATGATCATGTCGATGTACGGGCGCCGGCTCGGGTGGCCGTACTTCGCCTCGTCGAACGCCCGCTCCATGTAGTCGAGCGACGGCGAGAAGCTGATGGCGCCACGGAGCCACTCCCCCTTGCCCGGCTTGCACGCGAGCTCGGGGAGGCCGTCGAGGGCCAGGTTCACCTTCCCCGAGGAGCCGCGGTACTTGTATCGCTGCACCTCGTGGAGGAACTCGTCGTCGAGGTTCCCGGGTTCGACGAGCTTGACGAACGTGACCCGTGAATCCGCGCTCGAGAGCACGGCGCGCGCGAAGATCTGTTCGCCCGACTCGAGCGTCACGCCCACGGCTCGGCCGCCCTTCACGTCGATCCGGGCTACCGGCGCCTCGGTCCGGATCTCGGCTCCCAACGACCGGGCGGCCGACGCGATGGCGTTGCTGATGCCGCCGGTGCCTCCCTTGGGGATGCCCCACGCGCGGAACGCGCCGTCGATCTCGCCCATGTAGTGATGGAGGAGGACGTACGCGGTACCGGGCGAGCGCGGGCCCTGGAACGTCCCGATGATGCCCGATGCCGACATCGTCGCCTTCAGCGGATCGGTCTCGAACCACTGGTCCAGGAAGTCCGCCGCGCTCATCGTCATCAGCTGCACGAACGTCTGCTGGAGCCGCTGGGGAAGCTCGGAGAACCGCCTGGCCAGCCCGGCGACGGGCCGCCAGTCGAACGGGTTGATCCGGCCGGGGTCCGGCGGGACGACGGAGAGGATGGGCTTGATGAACCGGGCCATGTCCACCATCAGTCGGCCGTATTCCTCGTAGGCCTCGGCGTCGTTCCTCGACCACCGGCGGAGCTCGCGGATGGTCCTGCCGTGGTCGTTCACCCGCCACAGCGAGTCGTCGTCGAGCGGGGTGATCGTGCCGTCGAGCGGGAGGATCTCCAGGCCGTGCCGGGGAAGGTCCAGGTCCCGGATGATCTCCGGGCGAAGGAGCGAGACGACGTAGGAGAAGACGCTGAACCGAAAGCCGGGGAAGACCTCCTCGGTGACGGCCGCGCCGCCGAGGACGTGCCGGCGCTCCAGGACGAGCACGCGCTTACCGGCCTTCGCCAGGTACGCGGCCGCCGTAAGGCCGTTGTGGCCGCCGCCGATGACGACGGCGTCGTAGCGCTGCGCCATCCTTCTCCCCCAGCCGGATCGGCGCCTACACTACACGCCGCTCCTTTCAATCCGGAGGTCGTGGAGTGACCGTCGGTACCGCGTTCCACCCGCGCACGTCGGGGCTCAACCAGAAGCTCGCGTGGGGCGAGTGGTCCGGCTATCTGTCGGCCCAGGTCTACGCGGACTTCCACGACATCGAGTACAACGCGATCCGAGAGGCCGTCGCCGTCATCGACGTCTCGCCGCTGTACAAGTACGTGATCGCCGGACCGGACGCGTGGCGCTTGGTCGATCGGGTGATCACCCGCGATGCCACGAAGCTGGCCGTGGGTCAGGTCTATTACATGCCGTGGTGCGACGAGCGCGGCCGAGTGATCGACGATGGGACGGTGACCAGGCGAGACGAGACCACGTACTTCTGGACGGCCGCCGACCCGTCGTACCGATGGTTCTCACTGAACGCCCATGGGCTCGACGTGTCGATCACCGACGTGTCCGAGGACGTGGCCGCGCTGGCCCTCCAGGGCCCGAGGGCGCGGGAGGTTCTCGAAGCCATCAGCCGGCAGGACTGGTCCGACCTCCGGTACTTCCGGCACCGCCGGACCGAGGTCGGCGGGATCGAGACCGACGTGACCCGTACCGGCTACACCGGCGACCTCGGGTACGAGCTGTGGGTGGCTGCCGAGGCCGCCGTGGAGCTGTGGGACGCGGTGTTCGAGGCCGGCGGGCCGTTCGGGATCCGCCCCGCGGGCATCCGGGCCCTCGACGTGGCTCGCGTGGAAACCGGGCTGATCCTCATCGAGGTGGAGTACACGAGCTCGCGGAACGCCCGGTCTGCCGAGCAGGAGTATTCGCCGTTCGAGATCGGCCTGGGACGGATGGTGGACTTCGGTAAGGCCGATTTCGTCGGCAAGCGTGCCCTGGAGCTCGAGCAGGCGGCCGGAGGGCCGGGACGGCGCCTGGCCGGGCTGGAGCTCGACTGGACCGGGATCGAGGCGGTGTTCGCCCGCCACGACCTTCCACCGGAGGTCTCACCGATGGTGCACCGGGACCCCGCGCCGGTGTTCAAGCAGGCCCGGCTGGTGGGCCGGGCGACGAGCCTGACGTGGTCGCCGACGCTGAAGCGGATGATCGGGTTCGGGTCGCTCCCCCCATACCTGGCGGCGCCGGGGACCCGTGTCTCGGTGGAGTGGATGGTGGAGGGCGAGCCTGGGAAGGTCCCCGCCACGGTCGTCGAGCTCCCGTTCCTGGACCTGGCGCGCAAGCGCGCCTGAATCAGAGACCTTTGGGACAATCGGACGCGCAGTGGACCCATCTTCCAAGCGCGCACTCCTCTTTCTGACCCTCGCCGAGGCGATCGTCGTGGTCGTCGTCGCGTTCGAGGGGGGGCTGATCGCCGGGATCATCGCGGGCGTCATCGTGCTCGTCGTGGCGCTGCTCATCGCCACATGGATGCGACCGCGACCGGAAGGGCCTTCGAGCCCGGGCCGGCGACGGCTCCTCGGCCTCATGGGCATCGCCGGCATCGCGGCTCTCGCCGGGGGCACGAGCGTCGGCCGGGCTCTCCGCCGCCTCACGCGGCCGAACCCAAGGCCCGTCCTCGACGAGATGGCCAGGGACATCGGGGCCGACCCCCTCGAGCTCGTGCGGCGGACATATCGTTCCGGCCGCTCGGGCGACCTCCAGCTCGTCCTGGCGCCGTGGTCGAGCTCGAACTACCCACAGGAGTCGGTCTCGCTCTTGCCGCACGACCCCCGCTCCAGCCACGCGCTGCCGTGGATGTACCTGGAACGGGTCCCCATCGCCGTTCACGCGCCGGGCATCGTCGAGCCCTCCGACGGCATCGAACGGGTCACGCTGGCCGATCTGGCGCCGACGACGGCTCACCTCATGGGGTTCGACGGGTTCGAGGCTCCCGACGGGGTCCCGCTCCCGCGCATCCGGCGGGCGTCGACGCCGCCGAAGGTCATCGTGACGTTCGTCATCGACGGCGGCGGGTGGAACGTCCTCACCCATTGGAAGGACGCGTGGCCCAACCTCCAACGGCTCTTGGGCGAGAGCGCCGTCTACCGGAACGCCATCACCGGGTCCTTCCCGGCGGTGACGGCGTGTGCCCACGCCACCATCGGGACCGGGGCCTTCCCCAGGACCCACGGGATCACCGGCCACAACTTCCGCGACGGCGACACCGTGCGGAAGGCGTACGGGACGCCGGGGGAGGCCCAGCCCTCCGACATCCTCGTCCCCACCCTGGCGGACGCATGGATGGACGTGGCGGGCAGCGGGTCCTGGGCCGGCGAGATCGGCTATCAGATCTGGCACCTTGGGATGCTGGGCCGGGGTGGCATGCCACTCGGCCAGAACCCGGTGGCCGTGTACTGGGACGAGGCCCGAACCGGGAGCTGGCAGCCCCAGAACCGGGACCTGTATCGCCTCCCGAGCGAGGTGCCGCCGCTCGACGTCCTCCAGGAACACCAGGCGAGCTATCAGGACCCGGGGGTCGACGGCCAGTTCGATCGGTTCGCTCCGGGCCTGCGAGCCGTCTGTTGCTCGCCGCCGATCATCCGGTACCAGGGCGACCTGATCGAGGCGGCGTTCGACGCGGAGGGCATCGGGCATCATGACGGAACCGACCTGCTGTACGTCAACTACAAGTCCCCCGACTACACCGGGCACGTCTACAACATGCTGTCGCTTCGAACGAAGTTCGCCCTCGCCGCGGTGGACGAGCAGCTCGGACGGCTGTCCCGGATCCTGGCGTCGAGGTTCGCTCCCGGCGAGTACGCGCTGATCGTGACGGCCGACCATGGGCAGTGCCCCACGGTGGACGTGGCGGGTGGCGTTCGGCTGGACCCCATCCAGCTCCAGGAGGACGTGAACCGCGAGTTCGGCGGCCCGATCCTCGAGGTCGTGACGAGCGTCGTTCCCTCCGAGGTGTACCTCGACGGCGCGGCGTTGTGGGACGCCGGGGCCACCCGAGACGACGTCGCGGCGTTCCTCCGCAACTACCGGTACCGCGACAACATCGGCGCGTACGTGGGCCGCGACGCGATCGAGTGGAACCGGCTGGACCAGAGGCCGTTCGCCGCCGTGCTCTCAACCGACTACATCGAGGGGCTCGGCGACCGCGACCTGTCGAGCTTCGGCCCCGGCCGGTACTTCGCCGAATCCGATCCTGGCATCCCTGCGATCACCTGGTAGGCCCGGACTCACCCAGTTCGGCGTTCAGAACGTCAGGACCCTGTCCGCCTCCGCACATAGCCTGGCGGCCTCCGGCGGCGTCACCCAGCTTCCGCCAATCGACGCCAGGTCTGCTTCGGTCGCCCCACGGGCGACCGCGCAGGCCTTTCACACGTAGACGGGGAGTCCGAGCTCGCGGATCTTCGCCAGCAGGTCTCGCATGGGCGGGAGGCCCAGCGCCTCGACGTTCTCTCCCGCACCCCCGATGACGATTTCCGCCCCATCGCCGGCCAAGACGATGCTCGCGTCGTGACCCTCCGGAACCGACCCATTGACCACCATGTGGAAGGGGATGGTCGCCTTCACCGGATCGGCCACCCCCGTCGAGGAGAAGTACACGAACTTCATGGCGAACCTCCCTCTCCGAAACCTCGACCGAGCCTACCCTCGCTGTCGAGCGCCCGCCACACGGGATGGTCGAGCGGACGGGACGCGTCATCGGGGCCCGAATGGTACCGTTCGCGCTGTCAGAACTCGGGATCGATTCCACCAGGGAGGCCGCTCAATGGTCGAACACCGCCTCGCCACCAAGCTCGATCGGATCCTTCAGGGACAAGTGCCGCTCCTCCGGTTCTTCAGTGAGTCACCGTGGTCCACCCGGGACCCTGCCGACCCCGACAACGCCGACTTCGTGGCGGGCAACCCCCAGGAGATGGTGATGCCGGAGATCGTGGAGGTCCTCCAGAAGTGGGCGGTGCCCAAGGACAAGGACTGGTACGCCTACAAGTTCAACGAGCCGTACGCGCAGGCCGCCGCGGGGGCCGCGCTCCGCGACCGCCGCGGCGTCCCGTTCGAGGATGACGACATCTTCCTCACCGACGGGGCGTTCGCCGGGCTGAACATCACGATCGGGACCGTCACCGACCCCGGCGACGAGGTGGTGTTCACCTCGCCGCCGTGGTTCTTCTACGAGGCCCTGATCATCGGCCATGGCGCAACGCCCGTTCGGGTGCGCTTGAAGCAGCCGTCGTGGGACCTGGACATCGACGCCATCTCCGGCGCCATCACCGAGCGGACCCGGGCCATCATCGTCAACTCGCCGAACAACCCGACCGGGCGGATCTACCCGGCCGACCAGCTCCAGGAACTCGCGCGTGTGCTGACGGAGGCCTCGGAGCGGAACGGCCGTCCCATCTACCTGGTCTCCGACGAGGCGTACTGGCGCATCGTGTTCGACGACCGCGAATACGTCAGCCCCACCGATTTCTATCCATGGTCGTTCCTGATCTATACGTACGGCAAGACGCTGCTCACGCCGGGACAGCGGCTCGGCTACATCGCGCTGCCCCCCGCGATGCCCGGCCGGGAAGCAATACGGCAGGCCCTGATGATCGCGCAGCTCACGATCGGGGGGCACGGCGTGCCGAACGCGGCGCTCCAGCGAGCCCTGGGCGACCTGGAGAAGCTGTCGGTCGACGTCAAGGCCCTCCAGCGCCGGCGGGACCGCATGGTGGAGTCGCTCCGGGCGAGCGGGTACGACGTCCATACGCCGGAGGGGACGTTCTACCTGCTGCCGCGATCGCCGATCGAGGACGACATCGCCTTCACCGAGCAGCTTGCCAGCGACAAGGTGTTCATCCTGCCGGGCGCGCTGGTCGAGATGCCCGGGTGGTTCCGGATCTCCATCACCGGCAACGACGACATGGTGGAACGGGCCCTCCCCATCTTCGAGCGGGCGGCGAAGGCGGCTCGCTGACGCCGTAACGCCGTGTCGGTCGAGCTCTCACCGGACGACCGCGCGATGCTCGACGGCGAGCGCGGGGATGCCGCGCGCCTGGCCATGCGGATCGTTGCCAACCTCGCCGGGGTGATGGAGGCCGATCGACTGATCGACGTGGCATCCGCGCACGTCGACGGATGCCTCTATCACGGCCCGGCCAGCCTGGAGTTCGCCGAGCGCCTGGTGGCCGGAGGCGCGACCGTCTCGGTCCCGACAACCCTGAACACCGGATCGCTCGACCTGCTGCATCCCGAGCTGGTGCGGGAGACACCGGAGCGGGCCCGCGCGGCCCGCCGGCAGATGGAGCTGTACGAGGCGATGGGGTGCCGCCCCACGTGGACGTGCGCGCCGTACCAGCTACCCCGACGCCCGTCCTTCGGCCAGCACATCGCCTGGGCCGAGTCGAACGCCATCGTGTTCGCGAACTCGGTGTTGGGGGCCAGGACGAACCGGTACGGGGACTTCATCGACATCTCTGCGGCGATCACCGGCCGCGTGCCCTATGCCGGCCTGCACCGCGACGAGAACCGGCGCGCCGAGGTCGTCTTCCGTCTTGCGGGGATCTCCGATCGGTTGCTCGAGGAGGACGTCCTGTACCCGGTGCTCGGACAGCTGGTGGGCAGGGAGGCCGGCAGCGCGGTGGTCGCCATCGAGGGGCTCCCACCCGATACCAGCGAGGACCGGTTGAAAGCCCTCGGGGCTGCGGCCGCATCGTCGGGTTCGGTGGGGCTGTTCCACGCGGTTGGCATCACGCCGGAGGCGCCGACCCTGGAGACTGTGCTCGGGGGCCGCCGGAAGTCCCGCGCCGTGGAGGTCACCCCGGAGCGGCTCCGGGCCGCCCGCGACGAGCTCGGCACGACCTCGCGGGAGGATCTGGCCGCGGTCAGCCTGGGGACGCCGCACTTCTCCGTCGCCGAGTTCGAGTCGCTGGTGCCGCTCCTCGATGGCATGCGGGTGAACCCACGCGTCGACCTGTTCATCTCGACCGGCCGTGACGTCCTGGCCGAGGTGGAGCGCCGAGGTTGGCTCTCCGACCTTCAGGCCGCCGGCGCCCGGGTCGTCACGGACACGTGCACCTACATCACCCCGATCATGCGAGTGGAGGAGGGCCCGGTCATGACGAACTCCGCGAAGTGCGCCTGGTACGCGCCGATGAACGTCGGCGCCGAGGTGGTGTTCGGGAGCCTCGAGGAGTGCGTGCGTTCCGCCGTCGGCGGCCGCGTGTGGCGCGACGAGCAACTGTGGGCCGATGGGTGAGGGCCGGCCCCTGGTCGCCGGCGACGCCCGAGGGCCCGCGCTGGTCCTCGACGAGCCGCTCAGCTTCTGGGGCGGCGTGGATCCGGAGACCGGTCGGGTGATCGACGTGCACCATCCGCAGTTGGGGGTGGAGCTGACCGGACGCGTGCTGGTCATGCCGTCGGGGCGAGGCTCGAGCTCCAGCGCGAGCGTGCTGGTCGAGTCGATCCATGCGGGCACGGGACCGGTCGCCATCGTGATGCGGGAGCCCGATCCGATCATCGCTCTGGGTGCCATCGTGGTCCGCGAGCTGTTCGAAACCCGCTTCCCGGTCGTCGTGGTCGACGACGCCACGTACCGCTCGCTTCGAACGGGTGCGATCGTGTCGGTGCGGGCGGACGACTCAAGGGCCATCGTGGAGCCGCAATGACCTTCTTCGACGTCGCGTACGAGGGGACCCCGCCCTGGGACATCGGCCGCCCGCAGGCCACGATCGTGCGCCTGGTCGAGGCGGGCGAGATCGCCGGGTCGGTCCTCGACATCGGGTGCGGGACCGGTGAGAACGCGCTCTACCTCGCAGCGCATGGCCATGAGGTGCTCGGCGTGGATGCGGTACCCGTGGCCATCGAGAGAGCCACGGCGAAGGCCCGGGACCGCGGGGTCGAAGCGGAGTTCGTCGTGTGGGATGCGTTGCGCGTCGCGGAGCTCGGCCGGACCTTCGACACCGTCATCGACGTGGGCCTGTTCCACTCGTTCCAGGACGAGGAGCGTCCGGTGTTCGCGCGCAACCTCCACGCCGTGCTCGACCCTGGCGGACGCTACCTCATGCTGTGCTGGAGCGAGCACAACGAATGGGGCTACGGCCCGCGGCGCGTGACGCAGGCGGAGATCCGCGAGGCCTTCGCCGAGGGCTGGATCGTGGAGTCGATCGAGCCCGCCTCCTTCGAGACGAACATGGCCGACTGGTCGATCCACGCCTGGCTGGCCCGCATCACCCGTGCGTAGCCCGGCCGGGGCCCGCCTCTACGCCCGTCCCCAGGCAGAAAGGCCGATTCGGAGGTTTGAAAGTTGCGGGAACGGGTAGCGCCCCCGTGGCTCGTGCCTGGAGGGTCCGTCTCGGGAAGGGGGCAGCATGGGGAATCGTGTCCGTGCCTCGATCGCGCTCGCCGCGGCGACGGCGCTGCTCGGCGCCATGTCGATCTTCGCATCGGGCCCGGCCGCGGCCGCGCCTCCGCCCGCGGCGACGTTCAACCCGAACCTGCTGCTCAAGGGCAGCGGCAGCGCGGCGGAGCCGAGCATCAGGACCGACCGGTTCGGCCGGTCCTTCGTCATCGCCCCCATCGGCGTCCCGGCCGGGTGCAAGGCCTTCCGGGTCAGTCACGACGGATCCTCCTCGAGCTTCCTGGGCTTCCCGGACCACACGGCTGGAGGTGGCGACTGCGACTGGGCCATCGGGCCCCAGGAAACGGCGGCCCTGCCGGGTTTCGGGACGCCTTCGGACAACGGCCTCGCGTACTCCAGCCTGACCGCGGCTGACATCACCGTAGGCAAGTCGAACGACGGCGGCACCACGTTCGGACCGCCGAACCTTGGAGCCTCGCAGGTCGCCGGCGACGACCGCATGTGGATGACTTCCGACCCGAAGCTCAACAACCTGGGGTTCGACGACGTCTACATGAACTACCACGACCTCACCATCGGCGACATCCAGCTCAGCGTCTCGAGGGACGGAGGCCAGACCTACGTCCAGAGCGGCCCGATCATCAACCCACTCGACGTCCCCCAGGGCCAGTGGGAAGTCGTCGGCCTGAGCCCCGGCAACTTCATCGGCAACCTCGTCTCCCGCCGCGACCCGTCGACGGGCGTCCTGACGGTGTACTCGATCTTCGAGACCGCCGACAGCGCCGCCGACAACGTCCAGCAGGGCGTGAACGGCACGGCGAACTACAACAGGGTCTACGAGGCGGTGGGCACGGTCACGGACGTCCCCGCCCCGGGGGCGCCCGTCATCGCCTGGCGCAACTACGAGATCTGGCACGGGCCGGTCGGCGCGAACTACGGCAAGCTCTTCCCCATCACCGCGGTGGACTCAGCCGGCAGGGTCTACGCCTTCTGGTCCGACGGCCAGCACATCGACTACAAGACCGACGCCACGGGGACGGGCTGGAACCCGGCCATCGCCCCGGGCCAGATCCCGAACGCCGCCGGCGTCAACACCGCGATCATGCCGTGGGCCGCGGCCGGCACTTCGGGCATCGCGGACCTCGTCTTCTACGGAGCCCAGGGCCCGGTCGCCGGCGACAACGACAACGCCAACAACGACTGGAACGTGTACCTGGCTCAGACGGTCGACGGCGGCTCGACATGGGGCGTCTTCAAGGCCAGCGACCACGTCATCCACCACGGAGGGATCTGCATCAGCGGCCTCGGCTGCAACCTGTTCGGTGGGGACCGTACGCTCCTCGACTTCTTCCAGGTATCCATCGACCCGACCAACGGCGCGGCGGACATCGCCTACGCGGACGACCACGCGGCTCCGGGGAACGCGGTCCTGTACTTCACCAGGCAGTGCACGGGGGCCAGCGCCACCACCGGAGCTGCCCTGGTCGACGACTGCATTCCTCCGCCGCCTCCCGTCACCCCGCCGCAGGGAACCACCTGTCCAGGTCCGCAGATCGTCGACTTCGTGGGCGACGCGCCGAACAACTACCCGGGGGGATCGGGGCAGAACATGGACATGCTGGACATCGAGAACGCCTTCTTCTCGTCCAGCGCGGGGAGCAAGAACATCGACGTCACCCTGACCGTCAAGGACCTCCAAGCCCCGCCCACACCGGACAACCCGAACGTCACGTCGGCCCTGTGGACCGTCTACTGGCAGCAGGCGGGCACGGCGAACGCACCGGGGACCAGCAAGTGGTGGTTCGCCCAGGCGGCGACCACGGGTCAGGGCGGCAACGCGGCCGTCAACTTCAGCGACGGCACCTTCGACGTGAGCGCCGACGCGTACAGCGGCCGCCACGCGGCCACCGGCGCGTTCACCCCCGGGCCCCACGGGACGTTCGTGATCCATGTCCCCCGGACCGACGTGGGCAATCCGGCCAACGGCGCGACGCTGACCAACACCTTCGCGGACACGGCCGGAGCGTTCCTGGTCGCTGGAACAGGTCTCCGGTTCATCGCGCGCGCCGACCGCGCGCCCGACTCCAACTATGGGTCGGACTACGCGGTCGCCCAGACCTGCACGGCCGATGTGTCGGTGTCGCAGACGGCCGGCCCGAACCCGGTTCACATCGGCCAGTTGCTGACGTTCACCATCCAGGTGACGAACAGCGGGCCCGACGTGGCCAAGGGCGTGACCCTCTCGGACCAGTTCGACCGGAACGCCGGCTTCGGTTCAGTCACGACGGACCATGGGACGTGTACGGCCAAGCCCGACAAGCGACTGGTCACGTGCAGCCTGGGGAACCTCAACGCCGGCGAGGCGGCCACCATCACCCTCGTGGTCAAGCCCAACCGGAAGGGGATGTTCACCAACACGGCGTCGGCCAGCCTGGCCTCGCCGAGCGATCCAAACTTGGCGAACAACACCAACTCGAAGACGGTGACGGTCGTCCCCTAGCGGGTGTCCCGCGGCACCGAGGAGGGGCCCTCGTGGGCCCCTCCTCCCTCACCAAGTTTTCCCACCTCCGAATCTCATGGCCACACGTTCATGCCAAGGAGGCCGTCCATCACCGCAACGGAATCAAGGACGACGATCGGACGGATAAGCTAGAGCTTTGGGTACGACCGCAACCCAATGGGATCCGAACAGAAGACCAGTCGGGTGGCTCGCGAAATCCTCAGGCGATACGCTGCCTGAAACACCCCCAACAACGCTCAGTCGAAAGGACTGAGCGTTCTTGGAGGTGAGGGGACGCTATTCGAACCGCATCTACGAGCTGAGACACCTCCTGGCAGGATTCTGAGCGGGAAACTCAACACCCACACTGCCAACGAAAGTCGAACTCGATGACTTCTGACGAGATTCTTTACCATGCTGGAGGATTGCCTGCTTCAGGACGTCAAGGCGGTGGCCCCTCCGAGCAGCACATCTGTCTCCTCGACGAGCGGAACGGCGCCGAGTCCGAGGAAGACGTCTCGGGCCCCCTTCAGAGCGGCCTCCGCCTGGGGCCTCCTCTCAAGGCCGAGGAGGCAGCGACCAGCACCAAGGAA
>JBIOUU010000061.1:0-16483 GCA_044867345.1 Actinomycetota bacterium | reverse complement strand
CCGCTCGCGAAGCACAGCTCGGAGGAGAGCGCGATGAAGTGCCAGCAGACGCCTTGCCCCGGCGTGCATCCCTGCGGCACGTCGAAGCTGTAGTAGCCGAGCCCGTCGGGTCCCTTCACCCGGTCTCCGAAGTACCGGAAGTAGCCGCCCGGCGTGGAGCTCGGGTCCTGCGCGTACTCGTGGTTCCCGGGGACGGGATTCGTGTCCGCCAGGTACCGGCCCCAGGTGGGCTCGTAGTACGTCGTGTATCCCGTGTACGAGCCGGTCGGGTACTGGTTGTCGCCGAGGGCCAGGATCAGGGTGAGCCCGGTCAGCAGGTCGGCCGTCTCGTCGTACTGGCAGTTGTCGGGCTTGGTGGCCGGATAGGGGTCGGCGAGACACGCGATGTCGCCGGCGGCCCCGATGACGTAGGAGGTGACGGAGGCTTGGGATGGGGCTCCGCTGCCGATCGGCTCGGCCGGCGCCGGCGACGCAGACGATCCGAGAAGAAGGACCCCCAGCGCGAACGCGAGCTTCTTCATCCGGGCACCGCCGATCGTGAACCCATCGAGGATACGCGACCTCCGGCCCTAAACGGCCGGAGGTCGCGCCCTTCCAGGAACCGACCTCCCTCGTCAAGGGCACGCCGCGCCGACACAGGTCCGAAGGGCGGCGAGCTCAGCCGCGATGGGCCGTAGAGATGGGTCGTTCCCTTGCGTACCGTCGTGAATGAGATTCACCAGCTCCCACGGATCCCGGGCCAGGTCGTAGTACTCGCGGAACGTCACCTTTCCATCATCCGAGTAGTACTCGATGTATTGATAGCTCCGCGTGCGGATCGACGCCCACGTGGGCACGTCCGAAGGGTGCTTCAGGCGCCAATACTCGAGCAGCATCCGGTCTCGGGTCCATGAGTCGAACAGGGATCGGCCGTCCATCGCTTCGGCCGGCTGGACGCCGGCGGCGGCGAGCACGGTGGGGGCGATGTCGATGTTGGCGACGAAGCGGTGATCAACAGCTCCGGCGTCGATGTGCCCCACCCAGCGGGCGAACATCGGGACTCTGATCGAAGGCGTATACGGCGTCTGCTTCCCCTTGATCCCGTGAGCCCCCCACAGCATGCCGTTGTCCCCGAGAAAGAACGCGAGCGTGTTCCCGAGCTCGCCCTTCGCCTCGAGCGTCTCGAAGACCCGCTGGACCATGTCGTCCACGGACATCAGGGCTCGGAGTTGCCGGGCTCGCGTGCTCAGGATCGTCTCGATCCTCTCGCGCTGGCGATTCCGGACAAAGGGCGGCTTGTCGCCAAGGTCTTGTTCGCGCATGGAGGGGTCCAGCTGGAAGGGAGGAAGTGACGCCGCTCGATACTTCGGGGACGCGAACGCCGGCATGTGCACCCCATACGGAGCGAGCTCCAGGAACCACGGCTGATCGTCGTGCCCCTCGCCGCTCCGGATGAAACGAACCCCTCGGTCGGCGATGTAGTCCGTCGAGTAGGTCTCGACAGTCTGAAGAGTGCCGTTCACGTTCCAGGTTCCCCCGTAGTAGCCCGTATACCCATTCGGAGACTCGATGGCCCAGCGATCGAAGAAGGCCGGATCTTCCGACAGGTCCCAGGCATTGAAGTACTTGCCGTAGATCCCAGTTCGGTACCCGGCGCCCTGGAGGTACGCCTGCATCGTGGTGTTCTGGTCGAAGTCCTGCTCGGCGCCGTGCTGGTTGCTCTGCACGGTGTGGTTATGGGCGTAACGGCCGGAGAAGATGGAGGCCCGCGATGGACAACACAATGGGGTCGTGGCGAAAGCGTGAGCGTAGGTCGTGCCCTCCTCACCGAACCGCTGGAGGGTCGAGGGCATCACGTCCATCGTGCCGCTGCGCTGATCGTCCGTCAGGATGATGAGGACGTTCGGTCTGCTTCCCGTGATGGGATCCGCGGGCGCATGCGAGGCCTCCGAAGCGTGGCTTGCGGAGACTCCCGTGCATCCGCCCAGAATGACGAGCAGCGTCAGTAGGCTTGTGGTGCAACGGTTCCTGGGGCTGAGCCTGGCTCGCATCGGAGCCTCCCTTCCTCTGCGGCCGCGGTCGCGACCACTGAGGCCGACGCTAGGGAGGGCCCGGTTCCGGGAAATCCGAGGGGCTACGTGTGAATGGCGGACGAACTACCTAGGAATGCGCTTCGGTCACCTCCGTCGTCGTGCGCCTCTGTGGCCAGAAGGCGACGTCAGCAAGGGAGGTATTCGGCGAAGTCGCAGGGCTCACGCGCGTCTGGTCGCGCGACAACGCAGGAGTGACGCGACTGCTCGAACTAGTCGAAGAGCGGTACGAGCTCGGTCCGTGAGCGGACGCCGAGCTTCGCATACACATGTGAGAGGTGGCCTTCGACCGTCCGCACACTCATGAACAGGGCATCGGCGATCTCGCGGTTGGTCCTGCCGGCGGCCGCCAGCTTCGCCACGCGTGCCTCGACCTCGGTGAGCTGCCCCGCGGCGGATCGTCGGCCACCGATCCGGGCGAGCTCGGCACGAGTCTTGTCGACCCACAACGGTGCACCGAGCCGCTCGAAGATGGCCAGGGCCTCCTCGAGCGCCTCCCGGGCGGGCCGCTTCTGCTTGGCCCGGCGCCGGATCGCGCCCAGGACCAACATCGTTCGGCCGAGCTCGAACGGCATGGGAAGGCGCTCGTGCTCCTTCAGCGCCCGATCGAGGGAGGCGAAGGCAGCCTGGAAGTCGCCATCTACGGCGGCGAGAAGACCGCGGTAGCGGGCTGAAACCGCGACGCTCCACGGTCGGTCCACTACCTGACCCCGTTCCTCGAGCCAGTTGAGGACCTCACCCGCCTGGTCGAGCATCCCAAGCTCGGTCAGGGCCTCCACGTAGTCGGCGATGAAAATGGAAGTGCGCTCGCCCAAGCCCCACTCCAGCGCGCCGGGCGGAGCCGCCTCTTCGCGGCGGGCCTCTGCGAAGATGTCCGCGGCTCGATGATCTTCGTCCATTGAGAACAGCACCAGGCCGAGGGACCGAAGCGCTTCGGCACGTTCAGGACCGGAGGGAGCCGTCGCCGCCACCGCCTCTATGAGTTGCAACGCCCGGTTCTGATCCCCCGCAAGAAGCCAGTAGTCGGCGGCCGCAATGCGCAAGCGATGAATGTCGTGCACCTGTTCCGACGGCGTGAGACGCACGGCCATCTCACAGAGCTCGGCGGCGGCGATGGGCGATCCTCGCGCGATGGCGGCGCGTGCCGCATCCTCGAGCGCTTTCGCCGCCTCGGGATCGGGTCCGTCCGCTGCCAGCGCCAGGTGCCGGGCGCGTTCCTCCGGATCTTCGACGACTTCCGCGAGCCGGCGATGGACCCTGTGCCGGTGGTCTCGAGACGATGCTGCGTAGATCGCCGAGCCGTACAGCGGGTGCGTGAAGCTCAGGTCGTGGCCGTCGGTCTCAACGATGCCCGCGTCCATCGCCTTCGTCAGTTGCTCGGCCACATTCGAAGACTTGGTTACCGCCTCGAGCAGTCCGACCGTTGGCCTCGAGCAGGCCGACGCGTACAACAACGTCTCGCGGTTGGCCGAGGGTAGGGCGCGAAGCCGGTCGCGGAGCAGGTCTTCTCGCAGTGCCTGCGGGATGGGTAGCGCCGCCCCGGTGGGACGCAGTTCTCCCCGGAGCTCCGCTCGGGCGATCTCGAGTGCGAAAAAGGGATTGCCGCGCGACATCTCGTGCAGGCGCTTGAGGGTCGGGCGGGGGAGGTTAGCGCCGAGTCGGGCGTGCAACATCGCGCCCAAGTCGTCGACGGAGAGCGGCTCCAAGCGCACCCGGGCGATACGTTCCTCGGGAAACGCTCGGGACAGTCCGAACGGAAGGGACGCTCCCGCTTCGCGCCTCGCGAGCAGAAGCCCGATCGGCTCGTTCTCCAGACGACGGACCGCGAACCCCAGCGCGGACGCGGTGGAAGGATCGAGCCACTGCACGTCGTCGAGCGCGATCAGCACGGAACCCGCAGCAGCTGCCTCGCGGAGCGCGGTCAATAGGGCCGCGGAGACAGCTCGGGCGTCAGAGGCTCCCTCCTCGGGCTCCGCCTTGAGCAGGGCCACCTCGAGCGCGTGCCGCTGCGGGTCGGGAAGCGCCTGAAGGACGTCGCGGCTCGCATCCAGCAGATCGGCCAGGCCGGCGTACGAGAGCTTGGCTTCGGACTCGGCGGGCCTGGTGGAGAGCACGCGCCAATCCCGCTCCGTCGCGGTGGCCACGCCTCGCTTCCACAGAGTGGTCTTCCCGATCCCCGACTCGCCCTCCAGCAGGAGAACAGTCGGCCCCTGAGCGAGATCGTCCATGAAGGCGTCGAGCCGGGAGAGCTCGTTCCCCCTCCCGACGACGCGGTCGGTGCCCGAGGATGAGACATGAGCCATCGCGGACCGGCCTCATGCTGGCCCCAGGGTTTCTCGGGGTCAACCCGACCCTATCCGCGCCGTCGCCCGAGTGTTACAACCGGCCCATGGGAGCCGATCCTAGGGTCGGAACCGAGCTGGCCGGCCACCAGATCCTCGCAGTGATCGGCCGAGGCGGGATGGCCGTGGTCTACCTGGCCGAGCACCTCCGCCTGCACCGCAAGGTGGCCCTGAAGGTCCTCGACCCCGAGATGGCCGAGGACGAGGCCTTTCGGGAGCGGTTCATCAGGGAGTCGCGGATCGCCGGGGGCCTCGATCACCCGAACGTGGTCACCGTCTACGACGCCGGTGAAGCGGACGGGGTCCTGTACCTGTCCATGCGGTACGTCGAAGGGACCGACCTCGAGCGGCTTCTCCGAGGAGTGACCAAGCTGGAGCCGCCCCGGGCAGTGTCGATCATCTCCCAATGCGCTGCCGCCCTGGACGCCGCCCATGCCCAGGGCCTGGTCCACCGGGACGTGAAGCCGGCGAACATCCTGCTCTCCTCGGAGGGGAAGATGCCGGGGGACAGGGTGTACCTCTCGGACTTCGGGGTGACGAAACGCCTGCACTCCGGCGCGGGGTTGACCCGAACGGGCCAGTTCGTCGGCACCGTGGACTACGTGGCCCCCGAGCAAATCCGAGGGAAGGAAGTGGACGGCCGGGCCGACGTCTACTCGCTCGGGTGCGTCCTGTTCCGTTGCCTGACTGGTGCCGTGCCGTTCCGCCGCGAGACCGAGGTGGGGACGATCTACGCGCAGCTGGAAGATGCCCCGCCGTTGGTGAGCGAACTGTCGCCCGCGCTGGCGGAGGTGGACGACGTGCTCGCGCGGGCCATGGCCAAGTCCAGGGATGATCGCTTCGCGACCTGCCACGAGCTCGCGGTCGCGGCCGGACGCGCGACCGGCGCTCCGGCTCCGGCGCCACCACCCTTCCACGCTCCTGAGGGCGCGCGACCGCGGGCGCGATCCCGCCCGAGACCCGCCCGTCGACGACGCGCCGCGGTCATCTCGGGCGCCGTCGTCGCCGGCGTGGCCGTACTGATCGTGGCTGCCTCAGTGGTGCTTCCGTCCCCACACGCTCCTGAGAACGGGGGAACCACGGGCCGACCCAGGTCCCCATCGGTTCCTGTTGCAGTGCCGAAGCTCTCGTGGACCCCGGTACCAGACGTCCGCAACGCTTTGGGCGGTCCTCTTAATCAAGCGCTCTCGGCGGCGACGAAGGTGGATGGAACGCTCGTGGCCGTCGGTCACGACGAGTCGGCAGGCACCGATGACGCGGCCGTCTGGACCTCGTCGAACGCGACTCGATGGGAACGGGTCCGCGGCGATGCCTTCGTGGCCAGCGGCGAGGAGCGGATGGACGGGATCGCCGTGCTCGACGGTCTGGTCGTTGCGGTCGGGGCGGAAGTCATCGGGGGTGACACCGACGCCGCCGCGTGGACGTCCTCGGACGACGGCTCGACGTGGCAGCGGGTCGACTCGCCGACAAGCGGGCTGCACGATCTCGGCAACCAGCTGATGCACCGTGTGGTGCGAGGGCCCGAAGGTCTCGTGGCCGTTGGTCACGTGGTCACCGCCGAGAGCATCGACGCGAGGGTGTGGAAGTCCGGCAACGGGAAGGACTGGACCAGTCTCGCAACCCCATCGTTCGGTGGACCGGACCACGAGGAGATGTTCGATGCGACGGCCCTGGGAGCCGAGGTGTTCGCGGTGGGCTTCGTCACCACCGACGCGGGAGATCGCGATGCGGCCGTGTGGGTGGAGTTGGGAGGTGGGTGGTCCAGGGCCGACCAGGACTCGCTCCGCGGTCCGGGGAACCAGCAGATCAACGCGGTACTCGACGCCGGGCCGGGCCTGGTGGCGGTGGGAACCGACGATGCTGGAGGCGATCCCGACGCGGCGGTGTGGACCTCGACGGACGGCCAGACCTGGACTCGGGTCCCTCACGTGGAGGACACATTCGGTGGACGCGGAGCGCAGTGGATGTCCTCGCTGTGCGTCTACGGCAAGGCGATCGTCGCTGCGGGCTACTCGGAGACCGCTGCCGGTGACTCGAACGGCGCGATCTGGCTTTCCACCGACGGGACGAGCTGGACGAGACAGGGTCCCGTCGCGTCGTCACCGCTGGGGGGCCAGGGGCGGCAGCGGATCAACGGCCTCGTGGTGCTGGGGACGAAGCTCATCGCCGTCGGGTCGGAGACCAGGTCGCTGGACGATCAGGGGGCCGTGTGGATCGGCAAGGTGGAGACGGCGTAGTCCCGTGCGGCGCGCCCGGGAAGGCCCTCGGTCAGGCGAAGCCGATCTTCGTCACGAAGGCGTCGCGGTCGCCTTCGTTGACCTCCCCCTCGAAGGCCCCGTGGGTCTCGCCGGCCACATAGGCCGCGTCCGCGTTCGCGGTTAGTGCCGATCCCGCGTCGAAGTCGCTCGTGCCGAACTGGGTCGCCCAAAGCTGCACGCCCCGGGCGTTGTACTTCGCCAGGAAGGGATCGGTCTCTCCGATCAGGTTCTCGTCGGGGAGGGCTCCGTCGGTCGAGCCCGCCACGAAGATGCCGCCGGCGGTCACGTTCAGGCCGTGGACGTCGTCGGTCCCCGGTGAGCCGAACTGCCGCGTCCACACTTCGTTGCCGTGATGGTCGAGCCGCCGGACGAACCCGTCGATCCCTCCCTGCGGCAGTTGCTCGGGGAAGGTCCCGTCCGTGGAGCCCGAGACGTAGATCGCCGAGGGCCCGGCGGCGATGCCCCGGATCCCGTCGGTGCCCGTGGTGCCGAACTCGGAAACCCACCACTTGGCCCCGTTCGGCCGATATGCCCGAACGAACGCTTCGAACCCGCCGGTGCTGGCCTGCTCGAACCCCCCGTCGGTCGAACCGGCGACGTACACGCCGAGGTGGTCGACGGCGACGGCTCGGACGTCGTCGCTGAGCGTGGTCCCCACCTGCTTCGTCCACAGTTCGGTGCCAGTGTGGCTGTACTTACGAACGAAACCGTCCACGCCTCCCCGACGGCTGTCACCGAGCCTGCCGTCGGTGGTTCCGGCGACGTACACACCGTCGGCGTTCGCCGCCACCGCGAGGCCCTTGTCGTCTCCGGTCGAGCCGAACTCGCGCGTCCACAGGACGTCACCTCCGAGGCTGTACGCGCGGACGAAGGAATCGATACCCCCACCGAACTTCTGTCCGTGGAGGGATTGATCCGTCGAGCCGACAACGTAGATCGCGCTTCCGGTCGCCGCAACGGCGAGTCCCTGGTCGATCCCCGAGGTGCCGAACTGGTCGGTCCACAACTCGCGACCATTGGGACCGTAGGCGCGTACGAACGCATCGGTGACTGCCCGAAAGTCCTGACCCGGCAAGGCCATGTTGGTGGAGCCCACGACGAAGACGCGATCTCTTGCCTCGGCCAGCCCCAACGCGAGGTCGTAGCGAAGCGTTCCGAACTCCTCCGTCCACTCCGGCTTGGGCGCCGGCGTCACCGACCCGCAGCCAACGCGAGCGACGAGGCAATCGGCCACGAGCTGGTCCAGCCTGGCTTGCTGCCACGTGTTCCAGAAGTCGGCATGGAGCGTGAGGTAGGGACCGCTGGAAAGGGTCAGGCCCACCGTCCCGTCCGGGTTCATCGGGTTCATGATCCCGAAGTGGATGCGCTCGCTGACCCTCGGCAAGACGTGATCGAAGCCAGGGGGACACTCCCCGGCGATCTGGTAGATGACGTCGATGGGCTCCAAGCCGGCACCATTCCAGCAATTCGGCATGTCCACGACGCCGATCAGGCCGTCGACGAACTTGTACTGCGACCAGGGCGTGCAATCATAAGGAGCGTCCATCTTGGGCGTCTTCACCGAAACGGTTTCACCGCAGTACCAGAACACGTGGGGATTGTCCTCAGGAGATGTCGCGGACTTGTTCCCGCCGATCATCTTGAGGCCCGCTGGGATGCTCCCCACCGTGAAGTCCCGCATCCCAAGGTAGTAGACCCGCATGACCGGAGGCTTGATCGGGACGCCGTCCAAGTACGCAGTTGGGGACCAGTAGCCGGCGGTGTCGCTGGGGATCCGGCAAGTCGTCGACCCCGCCAACATGGACCCCTCGGTTGAAGCGGCGCTCGTTGTCTTGTTCCCGAAGAAGTCGTGCATGTGCGACGCGTCCGGCTGGCCCGGGAAGACGATGGGATCGTCCATCGCCGCGTGGGAGAAGGGGCACCGAACCCAGAACTGACCTGCGGAATCGTCCGCCCCGGCCATCGATGGGACGAGCGCGAAGAGGAGGGCGAGCACCGCGATCGAGCCGGCACGGCGAGCGCCCGGTCCGATCGGCTTCATCCGCACCGTACCCCTCTCCGATCAGGCGCCTGCCTGGCGCGGGATCACGGACCTGGCCAGCATAGAGAAGGCGTCGACCGTGACAAGTATCCCGGCCGGGTCTAGGTACGATCGCCGAGTGAGGCGACCGATCATGACGGTGCTCGCGCTCGTGTCCTGCGCGCTGCTCTTGGTTCCTGGGCCGCGAGCCTCGGGTACCGTGGGACAGCGAGCGCCCCGGCTGGTCGACCCATCTTCGCTGAAGCCCGCCGTCGTGTGGAAGAAGATCCCGTTCGGCGCGAGGCGCAAGCGGCAGATGGCGGCGTACTCGAAGCGGCACTACGGGGAGCGGACCTGGGAGCTCACCGACCCCCACGTCGTGGTGGAGCACTACACGGACGGCCCATCGTTCTCGAGTGCGTGGAACACCTTCGCGTCGAACAGCCTGCATCTGGGCGAGATGCCAGGCGTCTGTTCGCATTTCATCGTGGACACGGACGGCACCATCTACCAGCTCGTCAACATGGGGATCCGATGCCGGCACGCCATCGGGATGAACTGGACGGCCATCGGCATCGAGATGGTGGGGACGAGCGACGGCCAGATCCTGCGCCGCAGGCCCCAGCTCCGCGCCGCGCTCGAGTTGACGCTGTGGTTGCTTGCGAAGTTCGACATCGAGGTTCGGAACGTGATCGGACACGCGGAGACCTTGATGAGCCCGTATCACCACGAGCTGTACCCGTCCTGGCGGTGCCTGACCCACAGCGATTGGCAGCACGCGGACATGCGGATCTTCCGGCGGAAGCTGAAACGGATGGCCACCCTGGCCGGGGTGCCGATCGGCCCTCGACCGCAATGGGTCGATCCGAACTGCTGAGTGTGCGAAGGCAAACCGGGGACGCACGGGTACGTCCCGGGGCTTCTCTCCGATGAGACAGCTCGTCAGGCCGTGGTGCCGGTCTGCTTGGCGGTCCGCTCCATCTGGTCGCCGGCCTGCTCGATGCGCTCGCCCGTCTTCTGGATCTTGCGGCCGGTGTGCTCGACCACGTCGCCGAGCTTGTACCCGGCCTCGGTTGCCTTCTCCGTGGTCCGAGCGGCCATCTCGTCCATCTGGCCGCGCATCTTGTTCATCCACGCCTTGACTCTCTGGAAGGCGCCGGTCCTGGTGCCCACCGCGTAGATCGCGCCCGCCGCGAGGAGCAACCGGAGCACGCGGAACCGGCGCTTCTTGGGCTCCTCCACGGTGAACTCGGCCTTTTCCAGCAGGTCCAGGACGCGCTGACGCTCCGAACGGGTCTGGTCGAGCTCGTCCCGAAGTACCCGGTTCTCCGCCTTCAGCTGGTCGTTCTGGGATTCCGCCCGATCGGCCTTCATCTCCATCATGCGCTGTCGTGCCCCGGTGCGCACGCGTTCCATCCGGCCGGTGATGTCCATGATCGCCCTCCTTACCAGACGTCCCGTCCCTCCCTACCCTACCCCGTTGGGCCGCCTTCTACCCCCCTGCGGTCAACCCCCTGGGACCGCGCTGATTGGGCGGGGGATGGGCCGCCAGCCTCGTTTCCCCTGGCTGGGGCACGGGTACATCAGGCTGACAGGCCAAGAGATACACGGGAGACGAGATGCGGGAGGAGCAGAAGGAGATCCCAGACCACGAACGCAACCACAGACAACCGACATTCGATCGGCTCGCCACCCTGGCCGCCCGGTGGATGGGTCACGGCCTCACGTTTGGGGTCGCGGTCCTGTTGACGCTCGGCTGGGCGGTCTCCGGACCCATCTTCCATTTCTCCAATGCTTGGCAGCTCATCATCAATACGACCACCACCGTCCTCACCTTCCTCATGGTCTTCCTCATCCAGAACACGCTGAACCGGGATTCGGCCGCGATCCATGTGAAGCTGGATGAGCTCGTCCGCGTCACGGAACAAGCGAGGGATCAGCTGATCGGGGTCGAGAACCTCGGTGATGAAGACCTCCAACGGCTCCGTCAGGCCGAGCAGGATGGTGCGGCTACAGGGGTCTCGAACGACCGGTCCCGCAGGTAGGCCTGGTTCCGGATCCGATCTTCTGCGTACCCGCGACGCCATGTCGGACTGGTCCGCATCACCTTACGTCATCGTCGGGATGGGGCAGACCCGGCGAGCTCTGCGAGCCGCCGCTCCAGCAGCCGCCGCTCGGCGTCGTCGTGGACCAGTGCCAGCGCTCGACGGTACGCATCACCGGCCTCTTCCGTTCGGCCGAGTCGGCGCAGCAGCTCACCCCGCGTCGAGTGCAGGTAGCGGTAGCCCTCCAGTGGGAGGCCGTCGACGATCTCGAGGCCCGCCTGGGGACCCTGCGCCTCGGCGACCGCGATCGCTCGGTTCAGCTCCACGACCGGGGAGCCGGTGAGGCGGGAGAGCTCGCCGTAGAGGGCCGCGATCTGGGGCCAATCGCGCGGCTCGTCGGCATGCAGGGATGCGATCGCGGCCTGTACTAGGTAGGGACCACGGCCGAGCAACGCCAGGGCCCGGTCGAGCGCCGCCCGACCGTCGGCGATCTCCGCGGTGTCCAGGAGCGAGCGGTCCTGGTCGGCGAGCAGCACAAGCTCGCCGTCGCGGAACCGCGTCTCCCGGCGCGCGTCCAGCAGCAGCATCAGTGCCAGCAGCCCCTGCACCTCCGGCTCGTCCGGCATCAGTTCGGCGAGCCCACGCCCCAACCGGATCGCCTCGGACGCCAGGTCGCCCCGGCCACCGTAGCCCTCGTTGAAGATCAGGTAGACCACCGCGAGCACGGCGACGAGCCGATCGGGCAGCAGGTGTGCGGGAGGCACGCGGAACGGGATGGCGGCGGCCTTGATCTTGCGCTTCGCCCGCACCAGGCGCTGGGCCATCGTCGGCTCGGGGACAAGGAAGGCACGGGCGATCTCGCCGGTGGTCAGGCCGCCGAGCGTCCGCAAGGTGAGAGCGACCTGCGCCTCGGTGGCCAGCGACGGATGGCAGCACGTGAAGATGAGCTCGAGTCGCTCATCGGGAAACGTCGTCGCGTTCATCGTGTCCTGTGCCTCCTCAGGCACCTGGAGCAGGCGCGTCTTCGCGGCAAGGGTGCGATCGCGCCGGATGCGGTTGATGGCTCGGTTGCGAGCCGTCGTGACCAGCCAAGCGCCCGGATGGGCGGGGACCCCATCTCGCGGCCAGCGCTCCGCGGCGATCGCGAAAGCCTCCTGCGCGGCTTCCTCGGCGAGGTCGAAGTCGCCGAGGAAGCCGATCAGCGCCGCGAGAACACGTCCCCACTGGTCGCGGAAGACCTGTTCGAGGATCGCTACCATTCCACGATCGGACGCACCTCGATCGCGCCGCCGAGGCGGGCCGCCGGGATCCGGGAGGCCAGCTCGATCGCTGCGTCGAGGTCGTCGGCCTCGAAGAGTAGGTAGCCGCCGACTGCCTCCTTGATCTCCACGAACGGGCCGTCGGTGGTCAGGGTCTTGCCGTCCTGCACCCGCACGGTAGTTGCCGTCTCGGGAGCGTCCAGCCCGAGGCCGGGGGTGACGCCCGGGGTCTGGTTGATCGCCTGGTAGTCGGCGAAGACCGCCTTCTGTTCGTCCTCCGAAAGGGTCGCCCACGCCTCCGGCGACCGCGGCGTCGGGGAATCGCCTTGGTGGATCAGCAGCATGTACTTCATGGCTCCCTCCTTCTCGCATGGTCGCCTATGAGACAAACGGGGAGCGGCGGAATCGACACCCCGGCGAAAAAGGGGGAGGACTCGCCCCGTCTGGACGATATCGTGGTTCGCCGCCAGCGAGCGGGGGCCCACCTCTGGACGACCGGTTGAATTGGGAGGGACGGTACCTATGCTTCTAGGGCTCGTTGCAAGAGGCAATCAGCGTGCGTGAGGGGGCTCACTATGGCCAAGCTGGTCTACTCAGCGATCACATCGCTCGACGGCTATGTGGCGGACGAGGACGGCAACTTCGACTGGGCTGCGCCGGACGAGGAGGTGCACACCTTCGTGAACGACCTCGAGCGGCGGATCGGCACCTACCTCTACGGGCGCCGGATGTACGAGGTGATGGTCTACTGGGAGACTGCGGACATCCTCGCCGACCAGCCGCCCTTCATAAGGGACTTCGCGGAGACATGGCAGGCGGCCGACAAGATCGTGTACTCCAAGACGCTGGAGACGGTATCCAGCGACAAGACACGGATCGAACCAGACTTCGACCCTGAAGCGGTCCGGCAGATGAAAGCGTCGGCGGAACGTGACATCAGCGTGGGCGGTCCCGGCCTCGCCGCCCAGGCGATCAAGGCCGGATTGGTCGACGATTCCCACCTGTTCGTCACGCCCATGGTAGTAGGAGGGGGCAAAAGGGCCCTCCCCGACAATGTCCGCCTGAGGCTCGAATTGCTGGACGAACGCCGTTTCGGAAGCGGCGTGGTTCATCTCCACTACCGCATCAAGACGTGAGGAGACGGATGACGCTGCCGGACATCTAGGCGGGCAAGGACGAACGCGATCCAAGGTTCATAGCACGTGACAAGCGGCCCGCCTTCACCCAAGTCTTGACTGGGTCCCTGAACGTCGTCCTCGCGCCGAACCCGAGTCTCGCGACCCCAGTGTTCGAGGATCCGGTCAGGTTGCCGCAGCGTTCTAGGTCTCGCGCGCGTTCAAGGCGCAGGATGGAGGCGAATCTGCGATCCGTGCCCGCGGGACCGGCCGAGGAGGCCGACATGGGCGAGACGGCGCCGAGCTTCGAGCATTTCTACCAGGCCACGTTCCGGCGCCTGTTCACGGCACTCTGCCTGGTCACCGGGAACCGCCACGAGGCCGAGGAGGTCGCCCAGGAGGCGTTCGTTCGCGTGTTCGAGCGATGGGATCACGTCGGGGTGCTCGAGGATCCGACCGGATACCTGTTCCGGGTCTCGATGAACGTGTTCCGTAGCCGGTCCCGGCGAGCCTTGTTGGGCCTTCGGCGCGCGCTCTTCCTCGCGCCGGCCGCGACCGACGACCTCGTCGCAGTCGAGAACCATGACACGGTCGTCCGCTTGCTCTTGGGGCTGGACCCCAAGCAGCGGGCGGCCGTCCTGCTCACCGCGATCTTGGATTACTCCGCCGAGGACGCGGGCCAGATGCTCGGCCTTCGTGCCTCTTCGGTCCGCTCGCTCACCACGCGCGCCCGCGCCCAAATGAAGCATGAGGTGGTGGACCCACATGAGTCCTGACCGGTTCGACGTGCTGGAGCGGTTCGCACCACTGTTCGAGGCGTCCAAGCCGTCGTTCGAGGGGTTCCTGCGCCGCCGCGACCGCAAGCGCCGGAACCAGAGGATCTCGGCGGGTGTCGTGGCGATCGCCGTCTTCGTGGCGGCGGTGTGGATCGTTACGACCGGTGGGCCTTTCCATCGCACCCAGATGCCGGCCGCTCCAGGGCCGACGGCTGCCCCCACCCCACACGTGGGCTTGATCGGCCTGGCTCCCGAGGGAGCGACGCCAAGCTCGCCCGAACACGGGGAGCTCGTCCTCAGCTTCTTGTTCGGACACACCATGGGGGATCCCGGAAGGTTCAGTGTCTTCGTGTACGAGGACGGGCGGCTGATCTGGCAGCGGCTCGCCGATTTCACCGGGGGCGCGGATGAATACTCGCAGGCGTACACGACCGGCCTCCTCGAGCAACGCCTCACGCCTGAAGGTGTCGAGTTCGTGAAGGCCGAGGTGATCTCGACCGGACTGTTCGACAAGGACCTCTACTTGGCCAGGGGGCAGGGCCTGAACTTCGGTCAGATCGCGGTCCGCGTGGGGGAAAGGCTCGCCCGCGTCACCTGGGGCGATTGCTGCGATCCGGGTTCGAAGAACGTGGCCAGGACGATGCCGACGCCCCAGCAGGCGAGCGCTCTCCAGCGGCTCGATGCGCGGCTCGCGGATCCGGCGTCGTGGCTGCCGGCGAGCGCGTGGGAGGACCCGGAGATCACGGCGTACGTGCCATCCGGGTACTCGGTCTGCTACGAGCCGGAGCAGGCGGTCGGACTGTCCCGGGTCTTGGCCTCGCTTCCGCCACCGGCCGAGGACCTGCTCCGCACCCAAGGCATAAAGCGGGGCGAATACACCAATCTGCTCGGCACGTTCGTCTATTGGTGCTCCGACCTGGCGACCGAGGAGGCCCGCGCGCTCGCTCAGATCCTCGACGATGCAGGCCAGGATCCCCACGAGGACGTTTTCGGGCTCAGGTACGTGATCGGGCAGCGAGGCCCCGACGCGACGGAGGTCTCGCTCTCGTTCAACCCGCTCCTCCCGCACCAAACGTGATCCATAAAGGGGAGCATCGAGAGAAGGAGGGGATCATGGTAAGGAGGCGCACCAGATTCGTCATCGGGGTGTCGATCATCGCGGTGTCGATGACGGTTACCGGAGTGGCGATCGCCACCGGCCCGACGGGTTCGGTCGTGTCGGAGGTGATCGGTGCGGGCTCGATGCCGAACGGCATGGGCTTCGCCGCCACACCGGGAACGAACACGGTGGTTGCGGACTTCACGTTCGGGCCAAACTCCTCTACCGGGTGGCACAGCCATCCCGGCAAGACGCTGGTCACGGTGAAGTCCGGGACCTTCACGGTGTATCACGCCAGGGATTGCGAGCCCATGGTCTACGGACCCGGCGACGCGTTCGTCGAACTGCCCTCGACGGTCCACGTCGGTCGCAACGAGACCGGCGGCATCGTGGAGCTCGGCGTCGTGTTCTTCGGGGTTCCGATCGGCGCGAGCCCTCGGATCGACCAGCCCCAACCCGCAGGCTGCGGGATCACGTAGGGACGCTGACGCACGCAGCCGACGTCAGCCTCTTGGAAGCGGTGCGACCCCCAACCGGGGGCCGCGCCGCTCCACGAGATTCGAGCGCCGGAGTGACCTCGTCCCTGACGGCCGCTTGATCTGGCCCTCCTCGCCCGGGCAAGCGGAGATCCAGGTGACGATGGATGTCAAGCATCAGCCGGAACCGCGACCCGTGCCCAGGGTTCTCGCAGCGTTCTCTTCGCGGAGGCGAAGGGAACAGTGTAAGAACCACAACGCCGCAGGTCAGGCAGTGCGAGTCAACGCTCGAGATTGGGCGCTTCGCGACTACGAGCGACAAAGGTCCGGCCTCATCAACCTGACGCGCTGCAGCGATGAGGCGATCTTGGGACCATCGTTCGCCCGCGGCAACGACTCGGGCGGTTGGCTTGTCAGATGACCGAGTAGAGGCGCCACTCGCCTGGGATTCCCCTCAACTCGTGTGAGCCCCGGTCTTGGAACTCGATCACCGACCCGGCCACCAGATCCTTCACCGTTTGCGACACGAGGATCTCGCCGGCCGCGGCCTTCGACGCGACCCGTGCACCGATATGAACGGCGATGCCCCGGAGCTTCCCCCCGACGACGTCGCACTCGCCGGTGTGTAGGCCGATGCGGAGGTCCACTCCGATCTCGCGCACGGCCCTGATTACCTCCCTGGCGCACTCGATGGCTGAGGCAGGGGAGTCGAAGGATGCGAGGAACCCGTCGCCGGCGGTGTCGATCTCGCGGCCGCCGAACCGGCGGAGCTCGGCACGCACCCGTGAGTGGTGCGCCTCCAGGAGATCGGCCCACGCCCGGTCGCCCAGCACCTGTGCCCGCTCGGTCGAGCCGACGACGTCGGTGAACATCACCGTGGCCACGACATGGGTCGGTTCGGCTCCGCCCCGGCGGCCGGTCAGGAACTCTTCTACTTCGTCGACGATCGTGTCGGTGTCGCCGGCCCACAGCGCGAAGTCTTCGCCGGGCAGCTCGACCCATCGCGCTCCGGGGATCCGTGCCG
>JBIOUU010000060.1:0-3676 GCA_044867345.1 Actinomycetota bacterium | reverse complement strand
CGGTATCAGACGGACCCCGAATACATCGTGTGCACGAAGTGCGGGCTCAGGTACCCGGTCCGGGACGACATCCCCGTGATGCTCATCGAGGAGGCGGAGAAGCCGTCCGGGCCTTCATGAGGATGAGCCAGGCGACGCTGGACGATCCGGCGGCGCTCGTCGCGATCGACCGGAGCGACATGCTGGCGGTGGTCGCCGGCCTGGGCGACCACCTTCGTCGCGGCTTCGAGCTCGGTCGGGCCGGATCGGCGCCGAAGCGGGATCACAGTGCGATGGTCGTGTGCGGCATGGGAGGGTCGGGGATCGCCGGCGACGTCGTCCGGGGGCTTCTGGCCGATCGGCTTCCCATTCCGATCACGGTGACGAAGGGATACCGGGTCCCTGCCTTCGCCGGCCCGGAGACGCTGGTGTTCTGCGTGTCGTACTCCGGGAACACGGAGGAGACGCTGGCCGCGTTCGAGGAGGCCGTCGTTCGGGGGTGCGGGACCGTGTCGATCTCCTCGGGTGGCCGCCTGGCCGAGCTGGCCGCAGAAGGAGGGGGCGTCCACGTTGAGGTCCCGGCCGACCTTCCCATGCCCAGGGCGGCGCTGGGATATCTGGCCGGCGCCATCCTCGGTGTGGTCGCCCAGGTGTGGCGGCTCGACCTGGGCCCAGAAGTGGGGGCGGCGGCTCGTCATCTGATACAGACAGCGGGCCAGTGGGATCCAACCCGGACCACCGAGGCAAACGGGGCCAAGTCGCTGGCCGAGTGGCTGCTCGGGCGGGTTCCGGTGATCTGGGGCTCGGAAGGCCTGATGGAGCCGGTCGCCTTGCGATGGAAGAACCAGATGAACGAGAACGCCAAGGTGGCCGCGTTCTGGTCCGTCCTTCCGGAGCTGGACCACAACGAGGTCGAGGGGTGGTCCGCGGAGACGGGCAAGGAGTTCGCCGTGGTCGCGGTGCGCCATCCCGGAGAGCACCCCCGGGTAGCCGAGCGATTCGCCCTGACACGGGAGCTGGCCTCGGGAGCTGGCCTGGACGTGCGCGAGGTCCACGCGGAGGGGAACGGCCCCATGCAGTGGCTTTTCGGCTCGATCCTGTTGGGAGACTTCGTCTCGACCTACCTCGGCATCCTGCGGGGCGTGGATCCCACGCCGGTGCCCTCGTTGACCGGACTCAAGAAGCGGCTGGGTCGATGAGTGACGCCGCGGTGTCCCGTCCGGGGCCCGCCGACACCTTCGCCGCCGAGGGCGCCGCGATCATCCGGGAGCGTTCCTCCGTGCAACCGCAGATCGCCGTGGTGGTCGGATCCGGACTGCGGGAGGCCGTGGAGCCAGACGTCCGAGTCGACTGGGATTTCGCCTACGAGGGGCTCCCCGGATTCCCCCCGCCATCGGTGCCCGGGCACGTGGGCCGGCTCCTCATGGGGATGCTGCATGGTGTGCCGGTTGCCGTCTTTCTGGGAAGGGTGCATCTCTACGAGGGACACGGCATGGGCCCGACCACGCTCATCGCGAGGATCGCCGCCGAGATCGGGGTGACCGTACTGCTACTGACGAACGCCGCCGGAGGACTCGATCCCTCGTTCCGGCGGGGCCAGCTGATGCTCATCGAGGATCACCTGAACTTCCTCGGGATGAACCCGCTGTCAGGGTGGCGGTTCCCGGGCGGGATGCCCGCCTTCGTGGACCTGGCGGAGATATACGATCGCAAGCTCCTCGACGTGGCCGAGTCCGTTGCAGACCGGGAAGGGATCGAGGCGACCAGAGGCGTGTATGCCGGGCTTCCTGGACCTTCCTTCGAAACCCCGGCCGAGACCGAGTTCCTGCGGCGGGCAGGTGCCCGCGCGGTCGGCATGTCGACCGTGTCGGAAGCCGTGGCCGGAGCGGCGCTCGGTCTGGAGGTCCTGGGGATCTCCTGCATCACCAACGTGGCGGGAGGGGACGCTTCGCACGAAGATGTCCTGGCCGCGGCGAGAGAGTCGGCCGGTGGACTCCGGAAGGTTCTGGGGGGAGTGGTTCGTGAGATCGGACGATGAGGCAAGGGAGGATCGATGGACTGTGACGTGAAGGACCTGGCCCTGGCGGAGAAGGGCCGTGCCCGGATCGAGTGGGCCGACCAGGAGATGCGGGTGCTGGCCCAGATCCGGGACCGATTCACGAAGGAGAAGCCCCTGGCGGGGGTCCGCGTCGGGGCCTGCCTCCACGTGACCACGGAGACGGCGAACCTCGTGCGGACGCTGGTGGCGGGAGGGGCCAGGGTGGCGCTGTGCGCTTCGAACCCGCTGTCTACCCAGGACGATGCCGCTGCCGCGCTGTGCGAGGACGACACCGACGTCTACGCCATCAAGGGAGAGGACAACGAGACCTACTACCGTCACATCAACGCGGTGCTCGACACCCATCCGCAGATCACCATGGACGACGGGATGGACCTGGTGGCGACGCTGCACAAGGAGCGGCGGGACCAGCTCTCCGAGCTGATCGGGGGCACCGAGGAGACCACCACGGGCGTGATCCGCCTCCGGGCGATGCAGGCCGACGGCGTGCTGGCCTATCCCATCGTTGCGGTCAACGATGCCGACACGAAGCACCTGTTCGACAACCGCTTCGGGACGGGGCAGTCCACCATCGACGGGATCGTGCGCGCCACTAACCGGCTGCTGGCCGGGCGGGCCGTGGTGGTGTGCGGGTACGGGCAGTGCGGGCGAGGGGTAGCGTCCCGGGCTCGAGGGATGGGGGCGCGAGTCATCGTGGTCGAGGTGGATCCCCTCCGGGCTCTGGAGGCGGTCATGGAGGGGAACGAGGCCATGCCGCTCAGGGAGGCGGCCCGGATCGGGGACTTCTTCGTCACGGTGACCGGCGACACCAGCATCCTGCGGCGGGAGCACTTCGACGTGATGAAGGACGGCGTGGTCCTGGCAAACTCAGGCCATTTCGACGTCGAGATCGACAAGGCAGCGCTGGCCGAGATGGCCACCGAGGTTCGGCGGGTACGGGAATTCGTGGACGAGTACCGGCTTCCCGACGGGCGCCGGCTGAACCTGCTGGGGGAGGGCCGCCTGGTCAACCTGGCCGCCGCCGAGGGCCACCCTGCTGCGGTCATGGACATGTCGTTCGCGAACCAGGCGCTGTCGGTCGAGTGGATCGTGCAGCAGGCCCGCCGGCTCGAACCGAAGGTGTACGGCGTGCCGGTGGACATCGACCGAGAGGTGGCCAAGCTCAAGCTGGCCGCGATGGGGGTCGAGATCGACCGGCTGACTGAAGAGCAGGCCGCCTACCTGTCGTCCTGGGAGCACGGCACGTAGCGTGACCGCCCCGGGCCCGCCCGCCGATCGGATCGCCGAGTTCGCCTCGGCGGGACGGATCCTGTTCTCTCTCGGATTGGTCAAAGGCGAGGAGGGCAACCTCTCGGTCTTCGACGGCCGGAGGCTCTGGATCACGCGCACCGGCGTCCCGCTCGCCGAGATCGGCCGGGCCGACGTCCTGGCCGGAGGGCTGGCCGGTGACCTCCCCGGCGCTTCCACCGACCTCGAGGTACACCGGAGCGCCTACCGGGAGCGCGGGCCGGGCGCGCTGGTCCACGCCCATTCCCCGGGCACCGTGCAGGAGGGGGCGGGCGGACCGGGGGAGCACGGGGTGTACGTGTTCGGCCCCACGCTCCGGGAAGCGGTCGAGGAAGCCGTTCGGTCGGCCCG
>JBIOUU010000059.1:0-11672 GCA_044867345.1 Actinomycetota bacterium | reverse complement strand
GCCAGCTCGACCGCCTGGGCGTCCGGCTGATCGGCGCGAGCCTCGAGGCCATCCACCGGGCGGAGGACCGAAGCGGCTTCCACCGCAGCATGGTCGGTGCGGGGCTGCCCGTTCCACGGTCGGGGATCGCCCGAACGGTGGAGGGTGCGACGCGGGTGGCGGGCTCCATCGGCTACCCGGTCATCGTCCGCCCCTCGTTCATGCTCGGCGGCGGGGGCAGTGGGTTCGCCACCGACCCGGCGTCGCTCGCCGAGCTCGCCGCACGGAGCCTGGCCGCCAGCCCCGCCACCGAGGTCCTGGTGGAGGAGTCGCTCGCCGGCTGGAAGGAGTTCGAGCTCGAGGTGATGCGGGACGGCGCCGACAACGCCGTCGTCATCTGCTCGATCGAGAACGTCGACCCCATGGGGGTCCACACGGGCGACTCGATCACCGTCGCCCCCCAGCAGACGCTGACCGACCGCGAGTACCAGGACATGCGCGATGCCGCGCTGGCGTGCATCCGGGCCATCGGGGTCGAGACCGGCGGCTCCAACATCCAGTTCGCCGTGAGCCCGCGGGACGGACGGAGGGTGCTGATCGAGATGAACCCGAGGGTTTCGCGCTCCTCGGCCCTGGCATCGAAGGCCACGGGATTCCCCATCGCGAAGGTGGCCGCGCTGCTCGCGGTGGGCTACCGGCTCGACGAGATCGCGAACGACATCACCGGCCAGACCCCGGCGGCGTTCGAGCCGACGCTCGACTACGTGGTGGTGAAGGTGCCGCGGTTCGCGTTCGAGAAGTTCCCCGAGACCGATCCCGCGCTCACCTCGACCATGAAGTCCGTGGGCGAGGTCATGGCCATCGGCCGCACGTTCAAGGAAGCCCTGGGGAAGGCGTGGCGTTCGTTGGAGCAGTCCGGTTACGACCTCGGACCGGGGGCCGGCCCCTCCACCGAGCCGGTCCTGTCGTCCCTGGCCGTCCCCGCCGAACGCCGGCTCCACCTGGTCGAGGCCGCGCTCGCCGCCGGTCACTCGGTCGAGGAGGTCGCCGGGACCTCGGGCATCGATCCGTGGTTCGTGGACCAGATCGCCCAGGTAGTCGAGGAGGCCCGTGCGCTGCACGGCCGAGCGCTCGGCTCGATCTCCGATGCCGAGCTGCGGGAGGCCAAGCGAGTCGGGCTCAGCGACGCGCGGATCGCCAGCCTGACCGGCTCGACGGAGCTCGGCGTCCGCCGGCGACGCGACGAGCTGGCCGTGGCTCCGGTGTTCAAGACCGTCGACACCTGCGCCGGCGAGTTCCCCGCCGTCACGCCGTACCACTACTCCACGTACGAGGAGGAGGATGAGGTCCGTCCTGCTTCCCGTCCCCGCGTCGTGATCCTCGGAGCGGGGCCGAACCGGATCGGGCAGGGGATCGAGTTCGACTACGCCTGCGTCCACGCGGCGTACGCGCTGCGCGACGCGGGCTTCGAGGCGGTGATGGTGAACAGCAACCCGGAGACCGTCTCGACGGACTACGACACGAGTGACCGCCTGTACTTCGAGCCGGTGTCCGCGGAGGACGTCCTGGCGGTCTGCCGCAAGGAGCGGCCCGTCGGGGTCATCGTCCAGCTCGGCGGGCAGACGCCCCTGAAGCTCGCGCACGTCCTGGACGCGGAGGGGTTCACCGTGCTGGGGACGCGGCCGGAGGCCATCGACCTGGCAGAGGACCGCGGGAAGTTCGCCGCCCTCTGCGCCGAGCTGAGGATCCCCGCGCCCCCCCATGGCGAGGCCCGGGATCTCGAGGAAGCCCGGGCGGTGGCCACCAGGATCGGCTATCCGGTGGTGGTCCGCCCGTCGTACGTGCTCGGCGGCCGGGCCATGGACATCGTTTACGGCGAGGACGAGCTGGAGCGGTTCGTCCGCACGGCGGCGGAGGCCTCGCCCGATCACCCGGTGTTGATCGATCGGTTCCTGGAAGGGGCGATCGAGGTGGACGTGGACGCCGTGACTGACGGCGCCGACGTGTTCGTCGGCGCCGTCATGGAACACATCGAGGAGGCCGGCGTGCACTCGGGCGACTCCTCCTGCGCCATCCCGCCGCCAACGCTCTCGGACGAGGAGCTCGACGAGGTCGAGCGGATCACGTCGGTGGTGGCCCGCCGCCTCCAGGTCCGCGGCCTGATGAACCTCCAACTGGCGGTGAAGGACGAGCGGATCTGGGTCCTCGAGGCCAACCCCCGGGCGTCGCGGTCCGTCCCGTTCGTCTCCAAGGTCACCGGCGTGTCCTTGGCGAAGGTGGCCACCATGGTGCTCGTGGGCCGGACGCTCGCAGATCTCGCCGCGGAGGGCGTGATCCCGTCGGACCGTGCCCATTACCGGCGCTTGCCCTACACCTCGGTCAAGGCCGCGGTGCTCCCGTTCGGGCGGTTCCCCGGGGCGGACACCGTCCTCGGCCCGGAGATGCGCTCGACCGGGGAGGTCATGGGCGTGGACCGCGACCCGGGGACGGCCCTGGCCAAGGCGCTGGTGGCGAGCGGCGCGGCCCTGCCCCGGGAAGGTACGGTCTTCGTTTCGGTGTCGAACCGGGACAAGCGCGCCATCCTGTTCCCTGCGAAGCGCCTGGCCGACATGGGGTTCAGCCTGCTTGCGACGAAGGGGACGGCGGGGGTGCTCCGGCGGGCGGGCATCGACGTCACGAAGGTGGACAAGGTGTCCGAGGGGACCCCAAGCGTGATCGACATGATCGAGGAGGGTCGCATGGACCTCGTGATCAACACGCCGTTCGGCCGGGGGCCGCGGACCGACGGGTACCACATCCGGACCGCGGCCTGGCAGGCGGGGATCCCCTGCGTGACCACGCTCCCCGGAGTGCTGGCGGCGATCCGGGGGATCGAGGCGCTCCGGGATGGTCCCACGGAGCCTCGCTCGCTCCAGGAGTACCACGAGCTCGCCGGGGCCCCCTCACCGGTGCAGGGGGTGCTCGACCTCCGGGCGGACACCGAGGTGGCGACGACGTGAGGCGGGTACGTGCCGAGATCCTGAACGTCCGCAAGCTCGGCGCCTTCCATTCGATCACCCTCGTCGCGCCCGAGATCGCCGAGCGGGCCCGTCCCGGCCAGTTCGTCTCGGTGGCCATGCCGGACGACCGTCGGTTCATCCTGCGGCGACACTTCTCCATCCACCAGGCGTCGCGGCGCGGCGGGTGGGCGGGCACACTCGAGTTCGTGTTCGATCTACAGGGTCCGGGGACCGATTGGATGGCGGAGGCCAAGGCGCATCAGTTCCTCGACGTGATCGGTCCGCTGGGCAAGGCGTTCGCCTACCCACGCGCGCCGAGTAACTGCCTCCTTGTTTCGGAGGGCCACGGCGCGAGCTCGATCTTCTTCTTGGCGCAGGAGCTTCGGGCCCGAGGCAAACGGGTCGACATGGTGCTCGGCGCGAGCGAGGAGAGCCACGTGTTCAAGCCGATCGAGGCCAAGCGGCTGTCACAGACCATCGTCATCGTCACCGCCGACGGCAGCTTGGGGGAACGCGGCTCGGTGATGGACGTCGTCCCCCGCGCGGCGCAGACCGCGAGCACCGAGGTGATCTACGCGGCCGGGCCCCGCCGCATGCTCCGCACGGTGGCCGAGTTCTGCATCGAGCAACGCATCCCCGCGCAGGTCGCCGTGGAGGAGGAGATGGCCTGCGGCACCGGGCTGTGCTTCACCTGCGTCGTGCCGGTCATCCGAAAGGACGGGTCCGGCTACGACAACCTCCGGGCGTGTACCGAGGGGCCCGTGTTCAACCCTGCCCGGGTGTTCTGGGACCGGTGGATGAGCGACGAGACGCGCGCGGTACCGACGCCCCCGGAAGGCTTCTCACCGGTGGTGAGCTCGTGGCCGGCGTGAAGCAAAGCCTGTCGGTGGACCTCGCGGGGGTCCGGTTGGCCTCTCCCGTGGTTGCGGCATCGGGGTGCGCCGGGACCGGGCGCGAGCTCGCCGGGCTGACCGACCTTCGGCGGCTGGGCGGCCTGGTGACGCGGAGCCTCACGTTCGAGCCATCCAGGGGATGGCCGGGCCCCCGGGTGGCCGAGACCGCCTCGGGCATCGTGACCGGCGTCGGGCTCCAGAACCCCGGCGTGCGGGCGTTCGTGGCCGAGGACCTCCCACGCTTGGCCCGAGCGGGGATCCCGGTGGTGGCCTCCGTGGGCGGCGCGAGCCTCCAGGGATACATCCGGGCGGCGAGCATCCTGCGAGGGGAGCCGGGCATCGTGGGCCTCGAGGTGTACCTCTCGGGACCGGACGAGGAGAACCGCGGCCTTCCGTTCTACTCGCGCATCGATCGCATGGCCGAGGTCGTCGGCGCGGTCTCGCGGCTGTCCACGGTGCCGGTGTTCGCCAAGCTCCCGGCACTCCTTCCCGATCTGGTTCCGGCGGCCCGCGGATGCATCCGGGCCGGAGCCCACGGGCTCACCCTGATCGACGCGGTCCCCGGGATGGCGGTGGACGTTCGACGCCTGCGTCCGCGACTCGGCGCCGTCATCGGCGGGCTCTCGGGACCGGCCATCCGCCCCATCGCCCTCGCGGCCGTGTTCCGCGTGGCCCAGGACCTGCCGCAGGTCCCGGTCATGGGCGTCGGCGGCATCGCCACGGCGGAGGATGCCGTGGAGTTCCTTCTCGCCGGGGCGTGGGCCGTTCAGGTGGGAACCGCGCTCATCGTGAACCCCTCGGCCCCAACGGAGATCGCCCAGGGCATCGCCCGGTACCTGAAGGCCAAGGGCCTGGCCTCGCCGGGAGATCTGCGCGAGCGGCTTCGCCTGACGGGCGAGCAGCCGGCTCGAGGGACGTCGGCGTCGTGATCCCCCCGCCGGAGAACCCACTCGTCGTGGCCATCGACGTTTCGGACCTGGGCCGCGCCGAGTCCCTGGCTCGGGCGGTGGGGCCGGCCTCGGGGATGGTGAAGGTCGGACTGGAGCTGTTCTCGGCGCACGGGCCAGCATCCGTCGGGCGCATCCGGCCGATCGCCCCGGTGTTCCTCGATCTGAAGTTGCACGACATCCCGACCACCGTGGAGCGGGCGGCTCGGAACGTCGCGCGCCTCGGCGTGGTCACCCTCACGGTGCACGCCTTGGGAGGAGAGGCCATGGTGGCGGCCGCCGTCCGTGGTGCGGGGCAAGGATCGGAGGAGGCCGGCCACACCCCGCCCGCGGTGCTGGCCGTGACCGTGTTGTCGAGCCTGTCGGGCGAGTCTCTGGCGTCTCCGGCGTCGCTGGCCTTCGAGGCCAGGGCCGCCGGGGCGGCGGGCGCCGTCGTGTCGGGCGAGGACGTGGCCGTGGTCCGCGAGGTGACCGGTGAGGAGTTCTGTCTGGTCGTCCCGGGCGTCCGTCCCGCCGGTTCGAACGGTCACGATCAGCTTCGGATCCTGACCCCCGAGGAGGCGCTCGATGCCGGCGCCGACTACCTCGTGATCGGCCGGCCCATCACCGAGTCGAACGATCCGGCCGCCGCGGCCAAGAGCATCCTCGGGACGATCCGCTGACCTCCGCGGTGCGTCGGCGGGCGAAGCGAAACCGCAGGTGAGGCGGCACACTCGCGTTGCTGCGCCAAGGGGGGCGTGTCTATACTCCCGAGACTTCCGAGCCGACCGAGCAAAGGAGCGTCGTCATGCCCCTACCCGTCCTGACCGATGAGCAGCGTAGGCAGGCCCTGGAGAAGGCCGCGGAGGCCCGGAGGAAGCGCGCAGAGATCAAGGGTCAGCTGAAGTCCGGGAAGCTCACGCTGCGGGACATGCTCTCCAGGGAGGGCGACGACACGGTGGGCAAGATGAAGGTGTCCACCGTGCTCGAGTCCCTGCCCGGCGTGGGGAAGGTCCGGGCACGGAAGATCATGGAGAAGCTCGACATCTCTGCCAGCCGCAGGATCCGCGGACTCGGGGCGAAGCAGCGCGACGCGCTCCTGGGCGAGTTCGCCAAGAAGTAACTCGCCCTGGCCGAGCGGGGAACCCTGTTCGTCATCTCCGGCCCTTCCGGGGTCGGGAAGGGCACCGTCGTCCGGCGCCTGCTGGAACGCCATCCCGAGCTACACCTCTCCGTCTCGGTGACCACGCGAGCGCCCCGTCCCGAGGAGCGGGATGGGATCGACTACCACTTCGTCTCCGACGAGGAGTTCGACCGGTTGGTGGCCGGGGGGGAGCTCCTGGAGTGGGCCCACGTGGTGGGCCATCGGTCGGGCACGCCGGCCCGGCCGGTGCAGGAGGCCCTGGCCGCCGGGCGGGATGTCGTCCTCGAGATCGACGTCCAGGGGGCCCGCCAGGTCCGGGAGCGGGCCCCAGAGGCCATCCTAATCTTCCTGGCCCCGCCATCGATGGAAGAGCTGGAGCGTCGCCTTCGGAGTCGAGGGACCGAGGACGAGGCCCGACTGGCCCTTCGCCTGGCCACCGCGAAGGAGGAGATGGCCCAGCAGCGGTGGTTCGACCACGTTGTGGTGAACGATCGGCTGGACCAGGCGACGGCGCAGGTCGAGGCTATAATCCAGGCGTCCCGGACCACGAGTTGAAGGACGAGCGCACCCATGATCGAACCGAAGATCGACGACCTGTTGGCCCAGGTCGACTCCAAGTACACGCTGGTCATCCTGGCGGCCAGGCGGGCTCGCGAGATCAACTCCTATTACAACCAGCTCGGCGAGGGCCGGGGGGAGTTCGTTCCCCCGCTCGTCGAGACGGGCGGCCTCCAGAACAAGCCGCTCTCGATCGCCCTGGAGGAGATCGCCGAGGGGAAGATCCAGGCCGAGCGCCCCGAAGGGCTTGGGATCAAGTAGCCCGCTCGCGGGACGCCGGGTCCTGCTCGGCGTCACCGGCGGCATCGCCGCCTACAAGGCCTGCGTTCTCACGCGCCTGTTGACCCAAGCCGGGGCGGCCGTGCAGGTGGTCATGACCCCGTCGGCGACGCGGTTCGTCGGAACCGACACGTTCGCCGCGCTCTCGGGTCGACCGACCTACACCGAGGTGTGGGAGGAGCCCGGTTCCGTGTTGCACGTACGCCTGGCCCGCGGAGCGGACGTGGCCGTGGTCGCGCCGGCCACGGCGAACGTCATCGCCAAGCTCTCCGGTGGGATCGCCGACGATCTGCTCACCTCGACCCTCCTCGAGGCGACCTGCCCGCTCGTCGTCGCGCCGGCCATGCACAGCGGCATGTGGGAGCACCCGGCGACCCAGGCCAACGTGCTCGCCCTGCAGGAGCGTGGCACCGTCGTGGTCGGGCCGGCCAGGGGGCCGCTCGCCGCGGGAGACGAGGGCCTGGGCCGGATGGCCGAGCCCGAGGACATCCTGGCGGCCATGGAGGAGGTCGCGTCCCGAGGGCGGGACCTCGCCGGGCGGCGGATCGTGGTGACGGCCGGGCCGACCTGGGAGCCCATCGACCCGGTGCGATTCGTGGGGAATCGTTCCACCGGACGGATGGGCTTCGCCGTGGCCCGGGAAGCCTTCGCCCGTGGTGCAGAGGTAACGCTCGTGGTGGGGCCCGGCACCGTCGACCCTCCCGAGGGCCCCCGCCTGGTTCGGGTGGCCACGGCGGAGGAGATGCGGATGGCCGTCCTCGAGGCCGCCGACGACGCGGACGCGGTGGTCATGGCGGCGGCCGTCGCCGACTTCCGTCCCAGGGAGGCCGCGCCCACCAAGCTGAAGAAGGAAGGGGGGCCACCGGGACTCGAGCTGGCCCCCACGCCAGACATCCTGGCGGAGCTCGGCGAGGTGAAGGGGGACCGGGTCCTGGTGGGCTTCGCCGCCGAGACCGGGGACGTCGAGGAGGCCGGCCGATCCAAGCTCGTGGCCAAGCGTCTGGACCTGCTCGTGGCCAACGAGGTTGGCCGGGAGGGGACCGGCTTCGGCTCGGAGAGAAACCACGCCGCGATCCTGTCCCGCACCGGCGACGACGAACCCTTGCGTGAGTGGACCAAAACAGAGCTCGCGGCGGCCGTCTGCGACCGTCTGACCAAGATGCTTTCGCGGTAGGCAGGGAGCGTCGGCGGGGCCGGATATACTCCGCGCGATGCGCAAGGGGTACCTGTTCTCCTCCGAGTCCGTCACCGAAGGACACCCCGACAAGCTCGCCGACCAGATCTCCGACGCCGTCCTCGACGCGATCCTCGCCGTCGATCTGGAGGGACGGGTGGCGTGCGAGACGCTCGTCACGACGGGGATCGTCATGGTGGCCGGGGAGATCACCACCTCCGAGTACGTCGACATCCCCTCGGTGGTCCGCCGGACCGTCCTCGAGATCGGATACACCGACGCGAACTTCGGCATCGACGGCGCGACGTGCGGGGTGCTGACGTCGATCCAGGAGCAATCGCCGGACATCGCCCGGGGGGTCGAGCACTCGCTCGAACAGCGCGTGGAAGGATCGCGGGACGATCTCGACACGCTCGGGGCGGGCGACCAGGGCATGATGTTCGGCTACGCGTGCCAGGACACCGACGAGCTCATGCCGATCCCCATCGCCATGGCCCATCGGCTGACCAAGCGCCTGGCCGACGTGCGCAAGGCCGGCGTCGTTCCCTACCTCCGTCCGGACGGGAAGAGCCAGGTCACCATCGAGTATCGGGACGGCACGCCCGTTCGGGTCGACACCGTGCTGATCTCCGCGCAGCATCGAGAGGAGGTCGACGTCGACACCCTCCTCGCGCCCGACGTGAAGGCCGAGGTCATCGACCCGGTGCTCCGCGAGTTCGAGCTCGACGCCGAGGGCGTTCGCATCCTGGTCAATCCCACGGGCCGGTTCGAGATCGGCGGTCCGAAGGCCGACACCGGGCTGACCGGACGCAAGATCATGGTCGACACCTACGGCGGGATGGCCCCCCACGGGGGCGGCTGCTTCTCGGGCAAGGACCCCACGAAGGTGGATCGCTCGGCAGCGTACATGGCCCGGTACGTGGCCAAGAACCTGGTGGCCGCGGGATTCGCCGAACGGCTCCAGATCCAGGTGGCCTACGCCATCGGCGCGGCGCATCCGGTTTCGCTCGCCGTCGACACGTTCGGGACCGAGCGGGTGGACCCGGACCAGATCGTCGACCTCGTGTGGGACGCGTTCGACTTCCGGCCGGCTGCCATCATCCGGCAGCTCGATCTCCGACGGCCGATCTACGAGGAGACGGCGGCCTACGGGCACTTCGGCCGCAAGGAGTTCTCCTGGGAGGCGACCGACCGCGCCGACGAGCTTCGCCGCGCGTTCGACTAGCCCTCTCGCGGACGAACGGATCCTCTCGGGACCCGTCGATATCTGCGTCGACCGTCCGGTGCTGTCGCTCGATCGGCCGTTCACGTACGAGCTCGACGAGGGCCTGGGCGCCGGGATCGGCTCGCTGGTGCAGGTCCCGTTTCACGGCCGGCTGGTCCGGGGGTGGGTGTTGGGGCATTCGGAGGAGGTTCCGGACCGGATGCTCCGGGTGAAGAAGGCGGTGTCGCCCGTGAGATTCTTCGACCCGTCGATGCTCGAGGTGCTGCGATGGGTGAGCGAGCGGTACGTTGCGCCGCTCGCCTCGGTGATCGAGCGGTCATATCCACCGCGTGTCGCCTCGGAGGAGACGGTCGCTTCCAACCCTGCTCGCTCCTCGGTCCCCGCCCTCCCTCTCGAGACGGCGCCCGTCCTCACGAGCTATCGCGCAGGATCGGACATGCTCACCGCGCTCCGGGGCGGCGCCGGCGCATTCCTGGTGCGTCCGGCGCCGGAGGAAGAGCAACGGGTCGCCGTGGAAGCGGTGGGCGCGGCTCTCGGGGAGGGCCGGAGCGCGATCGTCCTCGTCCCCGAGCTGGAGCCGCTCCCGGCCACGGGCTCGGCCATCCTGGACGCCTACGGCGAGCACGTCGCGTTGTTCGCCGGTGGGAGCCAGCGGGCCCGGTATCGGATGTGGCTCGACATCCGGTCAGGCGCGTATCGGGTCGTCGTGGGGACCCGTCCCGCCGTGTTCGCGCCGACGGTGGACCTCGGGCTCCTCTATGTCTCCAGGGAGAGCCACGCCGGGCACCGGGAGGAGCGTTCGCCCTACTACCACGTCCGCGACGTTGCCCTTGCCCGTGCGATGCGGTCGGGTGCAGTCTGCGTGATGGCGGCACTATGCCCATCGGGGGAGGCCGTGACGGCGGGCGCCGTGGAGGTGGTCCCGCGCGCGCGGCGGTGGCCGCCGGTCGAGGTGGTCCGGCCCGGCCCGGAGGGACGAGCCCCCCGCCTGGTCTCCGCGCTGAAGGACGCGAGCCGCGGGTTCCTGTTCCAGCCCCTGCCGGGATACGGCGTCGCGCGGGTGTGTCGGGCATGCGGGGAGCCGGCCGCCTGCGCCGCCTGTGGCGGGATGCTTCGGTCCCAGGGGGGAGCGGTTCGGTGCACCGTGTGCGGAGCGGACGGGACGTGTGCGAACTGCGGGGCCGCCGACTTCGGCATCGCCCGAGGTGGGGCCGAGCGCGTGGAGGAATGGGCCCGGGCGGTGGCCCCGGTGCCGGTCCGCCGGACCGGCTCGGGCGACCGCCCCGGACCTCCCGGAGATCGTGAGGTGACGGTGGGTGGCGTGGAGGCGGTGAAGGACTTCGGCCCAGTCGGCCTGGACCTGGTGGCCATCCTCGATGCCGATCAGGCCGCTCGCCGGCCGGGCCTGGCGGCCCGGGAGCGAGCCCTGGCCACCTGGATGGAGGCGGCGGCATTGGCCTCACCTTCCGGTCGCGTGATCGTGCAGAGCCGCCACCCGGGCGACCCAGCGGTCCAATCCCTCGTCTCGGGGAACCCCGCTCGCTTCCACCGAAGCGAGCTGCCCCGCCGGGCCGACGCGGGCTTCCCCGCCGGCTGGCCGGTGTTCCGGGTGACCGGCGACGCCACGCTCGGGGACGAGCTCGCTTCGTTGGACCCCCGAACGCTCCTGTCTTCGAGCGGCGAGGGGCAGACGGTATGCTTGGTCGCGCTCGAACCAGGGGCGGTCCGGACGTTCGGCCGGACGATGCGAGCCCTGTCGGAACGGGGCGTGGTTACCCGGGTCGAGGCCGAGCCCCACCTCTGAGGAGCGCCGATCACGATGGCCGTCCTTCGCATCAGGAAGCTGGGTGACCCGGTCCTTCGGGAGAAAGCTCGTTCGGTCGAACGGTTCGACGGATCGCTTCGCCGGCTGGTCGACGACATGTCCGAGACGATGTACGCCGCACCCGGTGTCGGCTTGGCGGCCCCGCAGGTGGGGGTGTCGCTCCGGCTCTTCGTCTACGACGACGGCGAGGGCAACGCGGGCGCCGTGGCCAACCCGGAACTCTCGGACCTGGAGGACGAGGAGACCCGCGACGAGGGGTGCCTCTCGATCCCGGGGCCCTTCTACCCCACGGTCCGCTCGCTGCGGGCCACCCTGCGTGGGGTGGACGTGGAGGGCCGACCCCTCGAGCTGCGAGGCGAGGGACTGCTGGCGCGGATCTTCCAACACGAGACCGACCACATACAGGGAGTCCTGTACATCGACCGGCTTCCGCCGCAGGGCCGGCGCGAAGTCATGCGCATGCTGCGGGATCACGACGTGAAGCAGCACCAGGAGCGCTCGCCCACGCCCTGATCCGCGCGCCGCGTATCCTCGCCCGGTGGCCGACCCCCGCGCCCTCCGCGTCGCCTTCCTGGGGAACGACTCTTGGTCCGTCCCCTCGCTCGAGGCCCTGGCCCGTTCGCGACACGATGTCGTGGTGGTCGTGACGCGCGTGCCGCGACCGGGTCGG
>JBIOUU010000058.1:0-3387 GCA_044867345.1 Actinomycetota bacterium | reverse complement strand
CCGGTGTGCCCCCGAGGACCTTCTTCGCCTTCACCGTCCCGACCATCTGCGTCTGGGCCACGGCCATCACGCTGCTCGGCTTCTTCGTGGGGAACAACGTGGGGACGATCGACAAGATCCTGTCGCGGGCGGGCCTGGTCGGACTCTCCGTGGCGGTGATCGTGGTCGGCCTGTGGATCTGGCGTCACCGGAGGAAGGCCGAACCCTCATCCTGAATCGGCGCCCCATCGGTTGACGGCCTCCGAGGGCGATGGATAGGTTCCCTCCGCTTCCATGCCGCGTGGGCGTGAGGGGTGGTCGCGCGCGCTCGGGTTGGACCCCCCGTCCCCCCGAGGGACCCGATCGAAGGGAGGCAGGATGCGACGAACCCTCATCGCGTCGCTCGTACTCGCCGTTCTCGCGGCACTGGCATTCCCGATCTCCGCGAGCGGGAAGCCCGTGAACGAACGTCCCCAACGAGGACGCGGCGGTTCCGACATCATCCAGACACCGGCCGACGTCCACGCCGAGATCCGCACGCAGGGGCCGGTCGCCAACAGGACCGCGAACGAGCCCGCCGCGATCGGACAGATCCGCACCTGGCTCGGGCTGGACGACGTCCAGGGCTTCTTCTACACGAAGAGCTACAAGCTCCGGGGCAAGGGCAAGCACATCGAGGTCTGGACGGCCGTGGGCACCAGGACCGCGCGCGGTATCACCAGCACCGACCTGGACTTCCAAGCCGATGACTGCCGCAACGGCGTCCGGACGACCGTGACCAACGCGCAGATCGACTACCTCGTCGATCAGTTCGACCACACGATCTTCCCGATCGAATCCTCGACGTTCAGTGTGCCGCCCAAGCGCAACGGCATCAAGGCTCCACTCGCTCAGATCCTGGGATTGCCGAACGGGTACTACGGGGGCGACGGCGACGACATCGTCGTGCTGGTCGACAACGTCCGGGACGACAACTTCTACGACTTGAACAACACGCAGGGGTTCTCCTACATCGCGGGGTTCTTCTCGTCGGGGCTGAACAACATATTCAACCGCAACGTCATGACGATCGATGGGTTCGACTGGTTGCACCGCACCGGTGCGAACCCCCCCAACGAGCCCGTGCCGGGCGACAACTGCGCCAGCGCGCCGGCCCGGCCCAACCTCTACGAGGGGGTTTTCGCGCACGAGTACCAGCACCTGCTGCTCTCGTACGTGGACCCGCCCGAGGTGACCTTCCTGAACGAGGGCCTCTCGGACACCGCGATCGCGCTGACTGGGTACGGAGACCCGGCCGCGCCGATCGACGACATCCACTTCGACTCGCACATCCAGTGCTTCCAGGGGTTCAACAGCGTCCAGACGGACGCCAACCCGAACCCGAGACCCGGAGGCCCGGAGAACTCGCTCAACGTCTGGGGCGACCAGGTCTTCGACCACGAACAGGAGATCCTGTGCGACTACGGAGCCGCCTACAGCTTCCTGCTGTGGCTGGCGGACACGTACGGAGACGGGGTCCTGACGACGCTCCACAGAGACGCCGAGCACCAGGGCTTCGCCGCGATCCAGGCCGTCCTGGACGACGTCGCTCCCGGCACCACCGTGGTCGAGGCCGTGGACGTCTGGCAGGCCACGATGGCGCTGGACGCGGGGCTGGATGACGGCGCGTCACTGACCGGCGGCGACGCCGACCTGTACCAGGTCGACCGACTCCACGCGTCGATCAACTGGGAGACCGGCACCCCCGACAACGACGCCTACGACACGCCGGGGGCCCCGCCGAACGGCGGCGACTTCGTCCGGCTAGTTGACGGGACCGGCGGGTTCGTCGGGGCCGGCGACGTCAACGACGTCGAGTTCCAGGGCACCGATTCGCTGCCGTCGTTGCCGATCACGTGGGAGGTCGACCCGGCATCGCCGAACGGCGGAGCGGCCTTGCACTCGCCCGTGGGCGACAACCTCAACGAGGTGATCGTCCGCAACGTCGCCGTGCCTGCGGGCTCGCCGCAGCTCACGTTCGACGCAGCGTGGGACCTGGAGGACACCTTCGACTTCGGGTACGCCCAGATCACCGCGGACGGGGGCGAAACGTACACCAGTCTCCAGTGCACGGACACCGTCGACGACACCGACCCCGCACTGGGCAACGTCGGTCCGGGGTTCGGTCAGGGGTTCAACGGACAGAACGATCCCCCGGTCTTCGCACCGCAGACCTGCGACCTCTCGCCCTACGCCGGGCAGACCGTCGGCCTCGCGTTCCGCATCTTCAACGACCCCGGCGTGCACTTCACCGGGTTCTGGGTAGACAACGTGGCGATCACCGGACTCGGAACCATCTCCGATGGAAGCACGCTGGCCGGCTGGCAGTCCGCCACCGAATACAACCCGATCGAGGTCGAGGGCTACACGGTGCAGCTCGTGGCCTACGACTCCGCCGGGGGCGGCGACACCCACCTGTTCAGCATCCCCCTGGACGGTTCCTTCCACGGCTCGCTGAGCGGGACCGACGTGGCGAACGCCATCGGCACGACGGCCGACGTCGTCTCGGCGATCGTCACGTACCACGACAGCACCGCGCTGGTCACGCAGTACGCGCCGTACACGCTCGCCGTGAACGACGTGACGCAGCCCGGAGGGTGATCCCACCTCCGACGACGCGAGGCAGCGGGGCGGTCCCGAACGGGGCCGCCCCGCTGCCACGTGGTCGGGCGAGCGATCCATCGCACCGATGAGTAGGTTCGGAGGGAGACCGGCGCGGCCTCACCACTACCGTGGCCGGCGGGCGCCGGTCGCCCGAGGGGAGGTGACGAGGAAGGATCCCGTCCGATGGCCCATCTCTCGTCAGAGGAGAAGCAGAGATGAACAGGTCGCTTCCCGCGCGGACGCTCCTCGTCGGCTCCGCGCTCATCCTGTGGCTCGTCGCCGGGGCGGTCGGCATGGCGTCCGCCACCCACATCCTGACGCCGGCCGTCTGCGACCCCGCGTCGGGGACGTTGGCGGACGGTACGACCGTCAACTCCATCAACGCCAACGCGGGTCCGACCAAGCTCCGGACCAAGGGCGAGGTCCGGATCCTGCAGACGTGCAACGTCGGGAACGGCACGGCGACGCCACCGGCCTTCACGTCCGGGTGGCACACGCACCCGGGGCCGGTCCTGATCAACGTGACCGAGGGGACGCTGACCTTCTACGGCCCCGACTGCACCGCGACGCCCGTCTCGCATGGCCAGGCGTACCTCGAGACCCCCGGCCAGCCGCTCGTGGCGAAGAACGAGGGCACGGGCACCGCGAAGTGGATCACGACGCTGATCATCCCGGTCGGTGTTCCGGCGCGCACCGACGTCGACCCGCTCTGCGGGATCTGAGAGGAACCGACCCCCCGACCTCGAGGGGCAGCGGGGCGGCCCC
>JBIOUU010000057.1:0-9848 GCA_044867345.1 Actinomycetota bacterium | reverse complement strand
CCAGGTGCTTGAATCGGCCAAATCGCAGGGTTGTAATCCGGCCGAAGGCGGCGGGTGGATCGTGTCCGAGGGATCGGGACGCCTGAAGTAGCGAACAAGGGGCCGCGCGGGGCGTCCAGCAGCTCGGGTTCGGACCGCCCCCGCCTTCCCTCCTCCTGGTTCCCTCAACGACCGGTGGATGGCAAGTTCCGACAGAGCCCTGAACCGGACGCGCCCGCGGCCGGGTGGAACGGACCGCCGGCGTCGTCAGTCGAAGGAAGGAACCGGGAGGCGTCCGGCCGCGTAGACCCCCGGTAAGATGGCTCTCCCAGCCGGGGAGGTGGTCGTGGAGGCGCGCGAGAAGACCGAGGCCTGGCAGCGCTTCGCCGAGCGCTTCCGGGAGGTCGAGGGAAACGTCGAGAAGGTCGTCCAGGGCAAGCACCGCGAGATCCGGTTGGCGCTCGTCACATTGGTCGCGGAGGGCCACTCCCTCATCGAGGACGTCCCCGGTGTCGGTAAGACCATGCTGGCCAAGGCCATCGCCCGGTCCATCGATTGCTCGTTCCGCCGCATCCAGTTCACTCCCGACCTCCTGCCGACCGACATCACCGGCGTGAACGTGTTCAACCAGGAGCGAGGGGACTTCGAGTTCAAGCCCGGGGCCATCTTCGCCAACATCGTCCTCGGCGACGAGATCAACCGAGCCAGCCCCAAGACCCAGTCAGCCCTCCTCGAGTGCATGGAGGAGCGGCAGGTCACGATCGACACCGAGACCTACCAGCTCGGACAGCCGTTCATGGTCATCGCCACGCAGAACCCCATCGAGCACGAGGGCACGTACCCGCTGCCCGAGGCGCAGCTCGACCGGTTCATGATGCGGATCGCCATCGGCTATCCCTCCGCCGACGTTGAGGCGGAGATCCTGGCCACCCACGGGGTCCGGTCGACCCTGACCGACATCGGCCCGGTGACCGACGCGCTCGGCGTGCGCGAGATGATCGACATGGCCCGGCAGGTGCATGTCTCGCCGCCCGTCCGCCGGTACATCGTCGACATCGTCGAGGCCACTCGGGTCCATCCCGACGTGTACTTGGGAGCCAGCCCCCGGGCCTCAATCATGCTCCTGCGGGCGGCCAGGGCCATGGCCGCGGCCGAGGAGCGGGACTACGTGATCCCCGACGACGTGAAGGGCCTGGCCCTGCCGGTCCTGTCCCACCGCGTGATCGTGACGGCAGACGCGGTGATGAGCGGGCGGACCGCGGGTGCGGTGCTGGCGGAAGTCGTCAACGAGACCACGGTCCCGGTCACCGGAAAGGCCTGACCGTGCCCTCCGGGCGCGGGGTGGTGGTGTTCGCCGCGGGCATCGCCCTGTGGCTCGCCGCCCGGGTGGCCGGGTCGCCCAGCCTCCATATGGTGGCCGTCGGCCTGGTCGTGCTGCCGTTCGCCGCGGCGTTGTTCGCCCGGTGGAGCCGGTTCCGTGTTCGGGTCCGGCGGCGTCTGTCGGACCAACGGGTCGCGCCGGGCCACCGCGTCACCGTGGAGCTGGAGGTGGAGAACGACTCTCCCGTGTGGACCTCCTTCCTGCTGCTCGAGGACCGGATCCCCCGCCCTCTCGGCCGAGCCGCCCGGCTTGTCATCGCGGGGATCCCGCCGCGAGGCAAGCAGCGGGCCACGTACACGTTGGCCCCGGAGGTCCGGGGGCGATACTCGCTCGGGCCGCTCACGGTGGACGTGTCCGACCCCTTCGCCCTGACGAAGCTTCGGATGGGCTTCGACCTGCGCGACGACCTGGTCGTGACCCCCGAGATCGAGCGCCTGGAGGCAGGCCCGGCTTCCCCCTTCGGCGGCGCGAGCGGCCTGTCGCTCGCCCGGCACCTGTTCAGAACGGGCGAGGACTTCTACACGATGCGCCAGTACCAAGAGGGCGACGACCTCCGCCGGATCCACTGGCCAAGCGTTGCCCGGTCCAACCAGCTCATGATCCGCCAGGACGAGTCCACCCGGCGGTCGACCGGGGTGATCTTCCTCGATACGCGCGAGCCCGCCGTCGGATCGATCCACACCCCATCCTTCGAGAAATGCGTGTCGGCCGCGGCGTCGGTCGGCGCGCTCCTGGTCCGGTACGGCTTCTCCATCCGCCTGGCCACCTCGAACATGCCGCCGACGACGGTGACCGAGGACCAGATGCTCGAGGCGCTCGCCGGCGTTGGACACGTGACGTCGCGGGCACTCTCCGCCGGCCTCACACGGTTGCGGTCGGTCGCGGCCGGCGACACGACGCTCGTCGTCGTGACCGCTCCGCCGCAGCCGACCGAGCTCACCTCGCTGGTCCGCTCTGGCGTGGTGTTCGGGCCCAAGCTCGCGATCCTGATCTATCCCACGGACCCGCACGATCTTCCGCCCGACCGCCAGGCCCAGCTCGAGGGCCGAGCCTCGTCGGCCCGCCTGTCGTTGTCCAGATCCGGATGGGAGGTGCTCGTCCTCCCGCCAACGGGAAGGCTTCGTGACGCATGGCAGCACAGCAGGAATCCACTCCCCGAGCTCAGCGGCTCCTCGCGCTAGGCGCCGTCGGCCTCCTGGCCGCCGCCACCGCGATCGCGTTCGGCCGCGTGTTCGTGGGGCACGGCGCGACCTGGAAGCTCCTGGCGGCCGGCCTGGCCTCGGTCGCCGTGGCCGGCCTCCTGGAGCGACGGAGTCTGCTTCTGGCCACGCTGGCCAGCGCGGTGTGTCTCTTGGTCGCGCTGGCGGTGCTGGTCTTCCCCCAGACGACGTGGGTCGGGCTTCCCACGTCCGAGACGCTCGCAGCGATCCGCGACGCCCTGGAGCGCGTGGGACAGCAGGCCCGTGTCCAGGTGGCGCCGAGCGTGCCGCTCACGCCCCTCCTGCTCGCGGCGGTGACCGCGGTGTGGACCGCGTCGTTCTCGGCACACGCCCTGTCCATCCGGGCAGGAAGCCCGTTGCTCGCCGTCCTGCCGTCCGTCGCCCTGGTTGGGTTCACCGACACCGTGATGCAAGACGGTGCGCGGCCGGGCTACGCGGTCATCCTGCTGTCCGCGGTGCTGTTCGTGTCCTTCGTCGACGGGATCCGCCGCATCCGCCAGTGGGGCCCGGTGTGGGGGTCGCGAGGCAAGCCCCTGTCCGCCGCCACCGGACACGGCGCGCGCCGGGTGGCCACCCTCGCCGTGGCGGTCTCGATCCTCGTGCCCGGGATCCTGCCGGGATTCCGCTCGTTGGCTCTGGTGGACTTCTCCACGGCAGGGGGCCATCAGGTCCACATCGACCCGTTCGTCTCGATCAAGGCTCAGCTCCAGCGGCGGGACCCCGTCGATCTGTTCCAGGTGACGTCGGTCGACGGCAACGGCGACCCCCGGGCCGCGTATTGGCGGCTGTACGCGCTCGACCAGTTCGACGGGACCGTGTGGCGGAGCTCGGACCCCGAGGCCGAGCATGGCCGGATCCTCTCGACGCCGGCCACCCTGGCACCGAGCTCGCCGTCTAGACCGGCCATCGACCAGCGATACCGGATCCTCACGGACTTCGTGGACCGGTGGCTGCCAATGGCGTATCCGCCGCAGACGGTGAGCGTGCCGTTCGGCGTCATCCGGTACGACCCGGAGCTCACCGCGGCCGTGACCCCGGATACCTTCGGCGAGGGCCTCGAGTACTCCGTGCGGTCGCAGGTCGTCTCGCCCACCCCGAGGGAGCTCGACGCCGTCTCGCTCGCGCCCTCGGTCCTCCTGGGCATGGGCGTGCCGGATCGCTACACGTTCGTCCCCGATGACGTCCCGCTCGCGGTCCGGCAGATCGCCGAAGCCTGGACGCAGAATGCCTCGACGCCCTACCGCCAGGTCCTGGCCATCCAGCAGCACTTCGTCTCCTCCGGCGACTTCCACTACTCCTTCGACGTTCGGCCCAGGGCCGACGCGAACGCGTTGGTGGATTTCCTGACCAGGACCAGGACGGGCTTCTGCCAGCAGTTCGCCACCGCGATGGCCATCCTGGTCCGCGAGCTCGGCATCCCGGCTCGAGTGGCCGTGGGCTTTCGGCCCGGATCCCAGTTGGGCGACACGTTCACCGTCAGCACCGAGGACGCGCACAGCTGGGTAGAGGTGCTGTTGCCCGGCTACGGGTGGCTCCCGTTCGAGCCGACGCCGGGGGGGTGGAGGAGTCCCCTGGCCACGGCGGGGTCGTACCTCTCGCCGGAGACGCCAGTATCATGTCCCGCCTCCCAGCCTGACTGCGCTGCGGGCGGCCAGACGACCACGGGTTCCGGGACGACAGGCGGGGGCCTGACCGGCAAGCTCCAGCAGGTGGAGTTCTCGGTCCGGAACGACGGGGGCCGCGGAAGGAGGGGCCGGATCGAGACCCCGGTCCCGGACACCGGATACTCGATCCCCTACCGGCTCCTGTTCCTCGCGCTCCTGGCGCTGGCGCTGCTGTTTCTCATCACCGTTCCAATCGTCAAGGCCGCCTGGCGTAGGAGGACGGTGCACGGCGTCAGGGATCCGGACGCGCTGGTGCTCCGGGCGTACCGGGTTTTCGATGGCGAGGCCGCCGACCTCGGGCTGGGCAGGGCGGAAGGCGAGACCCTTGCCGAACACCGAGATCGGTTGGCGGGCGCGGTCCGCTTCTCCGACGGGCATCTCGATCGACTGACGGCCGCGGCGATCCGGGCCGCGTATTCGGGACGCCCGACCACCGAGGCCGAGGCGCGCGAGGCCCTCCGCGATGCCCGGACGGCGATCCGGGACATCCGGTCGGACGCCGGGTTGCTTCGGAGGCTCCGGGGGGTCTACCGGCCGGGACTGTGAGCCCTAGCCGCGGGTCTGGGCGTGGGCGGCGGCCTCTCGCAGCGCCCTGACGAACCGGTCCCGGTCCTCGCGGAACTGGCCCACCTTGACCTCGACTCCGGTTGCGATCTCGTCGATGGCCACGAAGAAGGCCAGCTGGCCATCGCGGAGGGCGTCGAGAACCTCATCGTTTCGCCTGGCCACCTTGAAGATGCTCACCCCGTCGGTGATGAGCTTCACCTCCGAGAGGTGTCGGTCCAAGGCGGCCCGCCGATTCAGGTAGTCCCAGGCCCGGCGGACCCGTTGGAGTGACATCCCGCCATCGAGGAGCGACTTGACCACCTTGAGGGCGACCAGGTCCCGGAACGAGTACATGCGCGGAACCCCCGGTCGTCCGCCCGTTCCCTGAACGGATGGCGTGACGAGCTTGATCTGGTCCCAGTATCGGAGCTGGCGGGGAGTGCAACCGGTGAACTTCGTGGCCTGATGTGCGGTGAACCCCTCCATCCGACGCGCGCCCCTCCGACGACTCGTCACCAGCAGCGAACCCGGCAAGGCCCGTCAGCTCGTCGAGGGGGAAGGTCCCGACATGCCACGACGTTCTCGCCTCGGGGGAAGGTGAGCGTTGTTCTACGCGCTGCGCGGTGTGGTGGCAAGTGCGCAGGATGATCGGGGCGCGCCGTCGTCGGTTCGACGGCGCGGGGTCGATCGGTGGGTCAGAGGATCACTGCGGAGGGGGCTCGGAGGGCCCTCGCATGCGGCCGGACAGACGTGCCAAGAGGGCCGCGATGGAGAACCGGCCCGACTGTTGCATCGCCCGGACCTGGTCCCTGCCCAGCTGTTTGAGGTAGCGGTAGATGAGGAGGGACGAGACGAGCATCACGCCGAAGCCGGCGGCGGCGATCCACAGCGAGATGGGGAACAACATCAACATGACGAAGCCGGCCAGGAACGCGAGCGAGGACCACCGGATCCGCCGGGCCAGGTGGGTATAGAGCGACGTGCGGGAGACGGCCTCGACCAGACGAGGGTCCTCCTCGGCCAACCGCTTCTCGATCTCCTCGAGGATCTGTTGCTCGTGCTCGGAGAGCGGCATCGGCTCCTACCTGTCGACCTGCGATCCCATTATAGGAAGGTGAACCTTTCCGGATAGGGCCCATTCCCGGTGGTAGTCCATCGGCGGCTTGCCCCTCGTCCTTCAATCCTCGACGAGACCGGCTGTCGCGGTCATCGGTGGCGGTTTCGCCGGTCAGCGGGCTGGCCGGTCGATGAGGGTGGCGGGGGCCGCGGCGCCCCGTCCGAACCGCCGCTCGATCCGGTCCATGGCCCGTTCCACATCGCGCCACCGTTCTCCCCGGAGCAACGCGAGCTGCTCGGCGCCCCCGGGTGAGAGCCCGGTGGCCGCGACGCCGAGCAATCGCACGCGTCGGCGCGTGCCGGGCAGGCCTCGGTACAGCTCGGAGGCCACCTCGTACAGGTCGGCCGCGACGTCGGTGGGTGCCGGCAGCGTCCGGGACCGGGTGAGGGTGGTGAAGTTGGCCAACCGGATCTTGAGGACCACCGTCCTGGCCCGATAGCCGTCCGTTCGCAGTCGCGAGGCCACCCGATGCGACAGGGCCAGGGCTTCGCGCAACAGGTCCTCCTCGGCATCGAGATCGACGTCGAACGTCTCCTCATGGGAGACGGACTTCGGCGCCTCGTAGGGGACGACCGCACAGCCGTCGAACCCTCGCGACAGGTCGTGGAGGTCCCGGGCGTGCTGGTCGCCGATGAGCCGGGCCAGCACCGCCGGCGGGGTCCGGGTCAGGTCGCCCACGGTCTTCACCCCCAGCCGGCCGAGGGTCTCGACCGTCTTCTCCCCCACCCCCCACAGCGCCCGGGCCGGAAGGGGCTCGAGGAATGCGGCGACCGCCTCGTCCGGGACCACCACCAGCCCGTCGGGCTTGGCCTGCCGCGACGCCAGCTTGGCCAGGAGCTTGTTGGGGGCAACCCCCACGGAGCAGGTCACGCCGACCTCGGACCGGACCTGTTGGCGGACCCGTTCGGCGATCTCCTCGGGGGGGCCGAACAGCAAGACGGCGCCGGAGACGTCCAGGAAGGCCTCGTCCAGGGCGATGGGCTCCACGAGGGGCGTCACCGAGAGGAGGACCTCGCGGAACCGGTTGGAGTGAGCCCGGTAGGAATCGAAGTCCGGAGGCAGGAAGACCGTGTCGGGGCACAGGCGCCGGGCCCGCACCGCGGGCATGGCGTTTCGGATGCCGAAGGCCCGGGCCTCGTACGAGGCGGACATCACGACCCCCCGCGAACCGGCCCCTCCCACCACCACCGGCCTGCCGGCGAGCGACGGATCCTTCTGGACCTCCACCGAGGCGTAGAAGGCGTCGAGGTCGACGTGAAGGACGGGCTCGGGGGCCCGGGTCCTTCGGTCCGCATTCGTCGTCGGCTCCGTCGTGGCCCTCTCGCCCTTCACCATCCAGCCGAGCCTCCGCTCGCGTGCCACAGCTTCCTGGGGGGAACCCCGGGGAAGGGGTCGCAGGTCGCGAGCGCCTCCGACAGCCGGCCGGCTCGCCGAGCCTGCTGGAGGCGGGTAAGGTCCCAGGCGTCCTCGGCGATGATACTCACGCCCCTCACCCCGGTCCGGCGAAGCCGTCCTCGCACGGCCAGGACGAAGGAGTGGAACACCGTCTTCAGCACCTTCGCCTGCACCTTCTCGAACACCACCACCTCGACCGGCCCGGTCGCGTCGTCCAGGGTGAGGAATACGATCCGCTGGCCGCTTCGCACCGCCGGCGTCTGGGACGCCACCTTCACCCCGGCCACCACGACCATCGCGTCGCCCCGCTCCTTGTGGAGGTCCCTGGCCCGGGTCACGCCGAGATCGGCGAGGAGCGGTTCGAAGAACGAGACCAGGTGGCGCGAGGCGTCCAGGCCGAGCACCTCGAGCTCGGCCCGGACCCGTTCGGCATCCGAGTACTCGGGGAGCGAGAATCGTAGTTCGATCGCCCGGCTCGATGCCGACCACAGGTCCAGCGCGAGCTGATCGCCCTCCCGCTGCGGATCGGTGACCATGGCCTCGTACAGGCGATCGCGGCGCGTGCCGGCGGGGAGCGCGTCGAACGCCCCGGCGTGCGCGAGGGCCTCGACCACCGGCCGCGATACGTTCACCCGGCGCAGGAAATCGCCGACGTCCTGGAACGGCCTTTCGGCCCGGGCCTCCTGGATAGACCGGACCTCCGCGTCAGAGATCCCGTGCACGTCCTTCAGCGCCAGCCGGATCCCGTAGCCCACGCCGACGCGTTCGGCCACGTAGTCGGGTTCGCTCGCGTTCACGTCGAGCGGGAAGATCTCGATGCCGTGCTCCCGGGCGTCCTCAAGGATCAGCCGACGGGGGTACATGCCGGGATCGTGGGTCAGCACGCCGGCCAGGAAGTGCGCGGGCCAGTGTGCCTTCAGGTACGCCGACTGGTAGGTGGGGACGGCGAACGCCGCGGCATGGGCTTTGCAGAACCCGAACGAGGCGAACTGCGCGACGTCGTCCCACGTCGTTTCGGCCACGACGTCGGGGACGCCGCGTTCCCGTGCACGCTTCACGAAGTCCTCGCGGAGCGACGGGAGCTCCGCGTCGTCGTCCAGGTGGCGGCGGATGCGGTCGGCCGTCGTGAGGTCGTAGCCGGCCAGGGCGGCCAGGGTCCGCATGACCTGCTCGTGGTAGACGATCACGCCGTAGGTCTCGCGGAGCGCCGGCCGCAGCGCCGGGTGCGCGTAGACCGGGCGCTCCATCCCGTGCCGGCGGTTCAGGTACGGGCGGATCATGTCGGACTTCACCGGGCCCGGGCGGAACAGCGAGATGTCGACGATCAGGTCCTCCCACCGGGTGGGCTGGAGCTTCTGGAGCAGCTCGCGCTGGCCGGGCGACTCGATCTGGAAGCAGCCGAGGGTGTCGGAGGCCCGGATCAGCTCGAAGGTCGGCTCGTCGTCCGTGGGGATCTCGTCGAGGTCGACCTTCAGGGCTTCGGTCCGGGCGATCTCGTCCAGGGCATGGCGCATCGACGAGAGCATCCGGACCCCGAGGACGTCGAGCTTCAGGTACCCGAGGACCTCGACGTCGTCCTTGTCGGCCTGGATCATCCGGTAGCCCTGGAACGAGCGCTCCAGCGGCACCCGGTTCACCAGGTCGTCGTCCGACAGCACGATGCCGGAGGGGTGGAGCGCGAGGTGCCGGGGAAAGCCCTCCAAGCGCTCGGCCACCCGGAACAGCAGCTCGAGCTGCCCGGCGTTCAGGTTCGAGCCGGCGAGCTCGGGGAGGATCTCGATGGCCTTGCGGATGTCCTGGGCCCCGATGTGGGGGAAGGCCTTGGCCACCGTGTCCACCTCGACCTCGGGATACCCCAGGGCCTTGCCCACCTCGCGGATGGACGAGCGGGCCCGATACGTGTCGACCATGGTCACGCAGGCGCACCGGTCCTGGCCGTACCGCGACAGGATCATGTCGTACACGTCCTCTCGCCGGGCCGACTCGACGTCGACGTCGATGTCGGGGAGCTCGTCGCGGAGCGGGTTCAGGAACCGCTCGAACACGAGGTCGTGGCGGACGGCGTCGACGTCGGAGATGCCGGTGAGGTAGCAGACCAGCGACCCGGCGGCCGAACCCCGGCAGGCGCATCGGATCCCCATGGCCTTGATGTCCGCGACGATGTCGGCGACCGTCAGGAAGTAGGCCGCGTACCCCATCCGCTGGATCAGCGCGAGCTCGTGGTCCAGGCGGTCCTTGACCTCGGGCGTCGCTTCCATCCCCCGTCCATCCATCCCTCGCCAGCACCGTTCGGCCAGGAACGAGGCCGCCGAGCGCCCCCTCGGCGTGGGGAAGTCCGGGAAGTGGACCGTCCGAAGGCCGATGTCGAACGTGCACGACTCGGCGAGCTCGATGGTTCGATCGCACAGGTCGGGGCGTTCGGCGAACAGCGCGCGCATCTCGCCGGCCGGCTTCAGGAAGCCCTCGGCGTTCACCCGCGAGACGTGGTGCTGGGCGACCGGCACGATCTCGCGCATGCACTCCAGGGCGTCGGCCAGGAACGCGTC
>JBIOUU010000056.1:0-17021 GCA_044867345.1 Actinomycetota bacterium | reverse complement strand
GGGTCTCGACGAACCTCCAGGGGTTGCAGCGGCTGTTGGAACCGCTCGCCCGCCGGATCCTTGCGGACAGCAACCGTCCCCGCTCCGACCTGCGCCGCAAGGCGCTCGGCTTCCAGGTGGGCGTCCTGCTCGGCTACGTGTCCCGCAAGGTGCTCGGCCAGTACGACGTGTTCCTTCCGCCTGACGACGAGGGACTCCTGTACTTCGTGGGTCCCAACCTGGCCGAGGTGGAGCGCCGCTTCCATCTCCCGCCGCACGACTTCCACCTGTGGGTGGCCCTCCACGAGGTCACGCACCGCGTGCAGTTCGGCTCCACCCCCTGGCTCCGGCCTTACCTGTCGGGGCTCGTCGACGCCTACCTCGACACGGTGCAGCTCGATACTCGCCAGCTCCTCGATCAGCTCCGTCGCGCGGTGGAGGAGGCCCGGACGGGTAGCGAATGGCGTGGGCCCGGCGCGCTGTTCCTGCTCATGACGCCGGAGCAACGTGAGCTGTTCGCCAAGATGCAGTCGCTGATGTCGCTCCTCGAGGGCCACGCGTCGTACGTGATGAACTCGGTGGCCGTCGGCCGGGTCCGCGACCTCGAGCGGATGCGGCGGAGCCTCAAGGACCGGCGGCGTCCCGGCGGGATGGAGCGCACGTTCCAACGGGCCATCGGGTTCGAGTCCAAGATCCGCCAGTACGACGCGGGCGAGTTCTTCGTGCGCTCGGCCGTCGAGGGAGTTGGGATCGAGGGGTTCAATCTCGTCTGGCAACGGGAGGACAACCTGCCCTCGCTGGATGAGGTGGCGAACCCGCAGCTCTGGCTGGCCCGGGTCGCCGGGAGCTGATGTCCCGGCCGCCGGCGGTGGCCCGCGTGCTGGAGCGGGTCACGGCCACGGTGCGTCGGTACGAGATGTTCCTTCCCGGGCAGACGGTGCTCGTGTCGGTGTCCGGCGGCCCCGACTCGGTCTGCCTCCTGTACTCGCTCCACGGTCTGCGGCGGCTGCTTCGGATCGACCTCGAGGTGTTCCATCTCGACCACCGTCTCCGGCGGGACTCGGGCAAGGACGCCGAGTACGTCCGGCGGCTCGCGGGCCGGCTGAAACTCCCCTTCCATCTCCGGATCTGCGAGTTCGAGCCGAAGGACGGGGACTCGATCGAGGCGTGGGGGCGTGGCATGCGGATGTTCTACTCGGCCGAGGTCCGGCGCGAGACCGGTGCCGAACGCTTGGCGGAGGGCCACACCGTCGACGATCAGGCGGAGACCGTGCTCATCGCCCTCATCCGGGGCGGAGGGATCGACGCGCTGGGAGGGATCGAGCCGGCCCTCGGTGGAGAGGTCCAGCCCCTGATCGACGTGAGGCGGTCCGAGGTGGAGGCGTTTTGCCGCGCCCTCCGGCTGCGGCCCCGTCGCGATCCCACGAACCAGGACACGAGGCTCCTGCGAAATGCCGTTCGGCTGAAGGTGCTTCCGGCCATCGAGCGCTCCGTGGGGCGAGATGTGCGCGCCACCCTGGCCCGCACGGCCGACACCATCCGCCAGGATGAGCATTTCCTGAAGCGGCAGGCCCTCGAGGCGGCGGAGCAGCTGGTGGAAGAGCAACCCGATGGGTTCGGGATCGCTGCGGCCGGCCTGCTGACCGTGCCGCGGCCCATCGCGGCTCGGGTCGTCCGCGACCTCATGTACCGGCTGGAGACCGCGCCGACCCAGGAGTCGATCGAAGCGGTGCTCGATCTGGCGGCGGGGCGTCCCGGTCGGCGCCGCGACCTGGCCGGTGGATTGGTGGCCTCACGGGACAGCGGGTATGTTTCCCTCTCTCGCACTTCCCCCGAGAGCCGGGCGTGAAGGGGGGCGAGATGGAAGGCACGGTCGAGCTGACCGAGAAGGACGCCGCAACGGACTCTCCCGTTGGCGAGCCGTTCGCTGATGGGTATGACGGCGACATCGACAAGGTGTTGGTCACCAGGGAACAGCTCCAAGCCAAGCTGCGGGAGCTCGGGGACCAGATCACCAAGGACTACCAGGACCGCGACGTCCTGCTGGTTGCCGTGCTGAAGGGCGCCTTCATGGTCATGGCGGACCTGGCGCGGCACATCCATCTGCCCGTGGACTTCGACTTCATGGCGGTCGCCTCCTACGGGGCGGCCACGCAGACATCGGGGGTCGTCCGGATCCTCAAGGACCTGGATCGAGACATCGAGGGCCGCCACGTCCTCCTGGTCGAGGACATCGTGGACTCCGGGCTGACCCTGAACTACCTGTTGAAGAACCTCCGGGGTCGCCGGCCCGCAACGCTCGAGGTCTGCGCCCTCCTGCAGAAGAAGGGCATCCAGAGGGTGGCCCTCGACCTGCGGTACGTCGGGTTCGAGATCCCACCCGACTTCGTGGTGGGCTACGGTCTGGACTATGCGGAGAAGTTCCGCAATCTGCCCTACATCGCCACGCTGAAACCCGAGGCCTACGCAGACCCGGCATGAGTCGGAACAGGGCAGGGTCGTCCGCCGTCCAACCGGCCATGAGACGGACGGTGGCGCTCTCGTTCCTGCTCCTCTTCCTCGTGGCCTGCGCCGGCCGCGCCTCGTCCTCGTCCGGCGACTCCGGGATCCGCGGCACCGTGCTCCTCGGCCCCACCTGTCCGGTCGAGACGATCGAGAGCCCCTGCCCGGACCGGCCACTCGCCGACCTCGAGGTCCAGGTGCTCCAGGGGGGTGATGTGGTCGTCACGGTTCGATCGGACGGCGATGGGCGGTTCACCGTCGCCCTCGATCCCGGACACTACGTGGTGCAAGCGGTGGTCGAGGAGGGAGGGCCCGGTATGTCCGCCAAGCCCGTCGACGTGACGGTGACGAGCGGCGAGTTCGTCGACGTGAACGTCCCCGTCGACAGCGGTATCCGGTAGCGGAAGCCCTTCACCGGTATCGGCCGGACAACACCCCTGTGCTACCATCGCCTAGGGCTCAGTGCGCGGGTCGATCGCGCGGGGCCCCCGTTTACTCGTAGGTCGGAACGGCCGAACGACCGGAACGAAAGGAGCGCCTCCCTGCCGCCCGAGTCTCCCTATCGCCGGATCCTCCGGGGACCGGCCCTCTACATCCTCCTCGTCCTGCTCGGGCTGTGGCTGTTCGTGCTGTTCGCCAACCGGGAGCCCGCGGGTCAGAGCCTGAACTTCAGCGGGTTCCAGTCGCTCGTCGACGACGACCGGGTGAACACCGCGACGTTCCTCGAGGGCGACCAGAAGATCAAGGGGCTGCTCTCCGACGGGACTGATTACGAGGTGGCCTACCCCGCCGCGGTTCAGGAGAAGCTGACGGAGGATCTCCAGAGCAAGGGTGTCGTGGTCGCGGTCGATCCGCAGAAGGGCTCGGCCATCCTGTCCTTCCTGTTCCAGTTGATCCCGGTAGTGCTGATCATCGGGGCCTTCATCTGGATCATGAACCAGTCCCAGGGCGCGGGCGGGGGCCGGGTCATGCAGTTCGGCAAGTCGCGGGCCAAGATCGTGTCGAAGGACCAGCCGAAGACCACGTTCACCGACGTCGCCGGGGTGGACGAGGCCATCGAGGAGCTCCAGGAGGTGAAGGAGTACCTCCAGAATCCGGCCAAGTTCCAGGCCATGGGGGCGAAGATCCCCCGCGGCGTCCTGTTGTTCGGCCCGCCGGGGGCGGGCAAGACGTTGCTCGCCCGGGCCGTGGCCGGCGAGGCCGGGGTCCCGTTCTACTCGATCTCCGGCTCCGATTTCGTGGAGATGTTCGTGGGCGTGGGCGCCGCTCGCGTGCGCGACCTGTTCGAGCAGGCCAAGACCAACGCGCCCGCCATCGTGTTCATCGACGAGATCGACGCCGTGGGGCGCCATCGAGGCGCCGGACTCGGGGGCGGGCACGATGAGCGAGAGCAGACGCTCAACCAGCTGCTCGTCGAGATGGACGGGTTCGACCAGCGGACCGCGGTGATCCTGATGGCGGCGACGAACCGCCCCGACATCCTGGACCCTGCGCTCCTTCGCCCCGGGCGGTTCGACCGGCACGTCGTCATCGACCGGCCCGACCTCGAGGGTCGCAAGGGCATCCTCAGGGTGCACGCGCGTGGCAAGCCGTTCGATGAGACGGTGGCGCTCGACACCGTGGCCAAGCGGACCCCAGGGTTCACTGGGGCGGATCTGGCCAACGTGGTCAACGAATCGGCGCTCCTCGCGGCTCGGTGGGGCAAGAAGGCCATCGGGATGCGGGAGGTGGACGAGGCCATCGACCGGGTGATGGCCGGTCCCGAGCGCAAGAGCCGGATCATGAGCGACCGGGAGAAGCGCGTGATCGCCTACCACGAGTCGGGCCACGCCCTGGCGGCGCACGTCCTTCCGAACACGGACCCCGTGCACAAGATCTCGGTCATCGCCAGGGGCCGTGCCCTCGGCTACACGCTCACGCTCCCGGAGGAGGACAAGTTCCTCATGACCCGGGAGGAGCTGTCGGACGAGCTGGCCATGCTCCTCGGGGGCCGTGTGGCCGAGGAGCTGATCGTGGGTGATATCACGACCGGCGCCGCGAACGATATCGAGCGGGCCACGAAGATCGCGCGCCAGATGGTCACCGAGTACGGCATGTCGGACATGATCGGCCCGCTCACCCTGGGCCAGAAGCAGCACGAGGTGTTCCTCGGCCGGGACTTCGCCACCCAGCCCGACTACTCCGAGCAGGTGGCGTTCGAGATCGACAACGAGGTCCGGCGGATGATCGATCAGGCCCACGACGAGGCGCTGGAGATCCTCCAGGAGAACCGGTCGAAGCTGGACCAGATGGCGGCGCTCCTGATCGAGCGGGAGACGATCGATAAAGAGGAGGTCGAGCGACTCCTGACCGACGTGCCGAAGCGGGCCCAACGGGACCAGGCCATACGCGGCGCGGGGCTCGCGGTGTCCCGGAGGGCGGTTCGGGCGCAACGGGAGCAGGGACCGAATCCCCTCGGCTAGCCTCGGGTCGGCGACGTGAACGATCAGCGATGGGCCACGTTCGACTGCTACGGCACGTTGATCGACTGGACGTCGGGCATCCGCGACTCGCTATCGGAGCTGTGGCCCGAGCGCGACGCGGAATTGCTCCTCGGCGCCTACCACGAGATCGAGCCCGAGGTGCAGCGGGGCCGGTCGATCCCGTACCGACAGGTGCTTATCGAGGCGCTGGACCGACTGGCCCGGCGGGAGGGCCTGCACCTCGAGGAGGACGACCGGGCAGCGCTCGCCGACTCGCTCCCCACCTGGCCCCCGTTCCCGGAGGTGCCGAAGGCGCTCGCGGCGCTCCGGGAGCGCGGATGGAGCCTCGCGATCCTGTCGAACACCGACCCCGACATGCTCGACGCCTCGCTTGCGCTGATCGGTGTTCCGGTGGACCTGCGCGTCACTGCCGCCGAGGCGGGCTCGTACAAGCCGGCGCACGGCCACTGGGAACGGTTCTTCGAGGAGACGAGGGCGGATCGCGCGCGCCACGCGCACGTCGCGGCGTCCTTGTTCCACGACATCGCGCCGTGCGGAGAGCTCGGCCTCACGGCCGTGTGGATCAACCGGCTCTGCGAGCGCTCGGAGCTTCCTCGCGTCGCCGAGCTCCCGGATCTCGCCGACCTGCCCGACACGCTGGACCGACTGGTGCCCCGGTAGAGTTGGGTTCGTCGTGAACGACGTCGAACGCAAGAAGGTCGAGGAAGGCGTCCGCCTGATCCTCGAGGGGATCGGCGACGATCCCGAACGGGAGGGCGTGCGGGACACGCCACGGCGCGTTGCGGAGATGTACGAGGAGATCTTCTCCGGCGTCGGAGTCGACCCCACCCCGGTTGCCAGCATCGTCCCGGGCGCCAACTTCGACGAGATGATCATGGTGAAGGACATTCCGTTGCAATCCCTCTGTGAACATCATCTGTTGCCATTCAATGGGAAGGCCCACGTCGCGTACATCCCGAACAAGGACGGGCGGATCACCGGGCTTTCGAAGATCGCCCGGGTGGTCGACATCCTGTCCAAGCGGCCGCAGGTACAGGAGCGGCTGACCACCGAGATCGCCGACACGATCGACGAGGCGCTGGAGCCACGGGGCGTGTTCGTGATGATCGAGGCCGAGCACCTGTGCATGACCATGCGCGGGGTGAAGAAGCCGGGGTCGCTCACAGTGACGTCGGCGGTCCGTGGCCTGTTCCGAAGCGACGCCCGGACCCGCCAGGAGGCCCTCAGCCACATCGAACGAGGCTGAGTCCCGAGATCTCTTCTGGAACCTCGTTCACCCTTTCGCCGGTCTGTGCTCCTGTAATGGGGAGGGTGCGAGGCGCGCCGGCGGGCGTGCGCCGACACGAAGAGATCGAGCGCCTGTACCGGGAGCAGGGGAGCCGGATGTGGCGCGCGCTGCTGGCGTTCGCCGGCGACTCCGAGGTCGCGAGCGACGCGGTGGCCGAGGCGTTCGCCCAGGCCCTGAGACGGGGCGGTGAGATCCGCGACCCCGAGCGATGGGTGTGGCGGGCGGCCTTCCGTATCGCGGCGGGCGCATTGAAGGAACGCCGGCGCGAGGTGCCCGGAGTCGAGGAGGAGGCGTCGTACGAGATGGAGGAGCCGGCCCGGGAGCTGGTCGCCGCGCTGGCGAAGCTTTCGGCGAAGCAGCGGGCCGCGGTGGTGCTCCACCACGCCGCGGGGTACCCGGTGAACGATGTCGCTCGCCTCATCGGCTCGACCTCCGCCGCCGTCCGGGTGCATCTGATGCGCGGACGGAGGCGCCTGCGCGAGTTGCTGGGGGACGAGGGATGAAGCTCTCCGATCGGTTCCAGGCCCTGGAGGCCACCCGATCACCCGACCTGTGGCGGAGCATCGAGCACCGGGAGCCCGCGCCCGCACCGCCGGCAGGACCTCGGGGCCGGCGGTCGGCCGCGGCGGTCGTCGCGCTCGTCGTTGCCGCCGGCGCGATCGCGCTGGCGGCGCGGGCGTTCATCGGGATGGAGGCCCGGGAGCCCGGGGCCACTGCGTCCGTGCAACCGAAGGCGAACGGCGTGATCTGGTTCCGCGTCGGGGGCGGGGACGGCCCGAGCTTCGTGTACGAGGTCCGACCCGACGGCTCGGGCCAGCGGCTGGTCTTCGATTCTCAGCCTCCGCGCTTCTCCCAGATCGCGTGGTCTCCCGACGGGAAGCGGATCGCCTTCGTCGATCCCGTGGTGGGACGCCGCGGCATCTACGTCTCGAACCCCGATGGCAGCGACCCTCAACGCCTGACGGAAGGCGTCAACGACGGATGGCCGTCGTGGTCGCCAGATGGCACGAGGATCGCTTTCTCCAGCACCCGCGACGACCCAAGCATCCAGGTATGCGAACCGGGAGCCGACTTTCGGTGCCCGACGGACATCTACACCGTGGGGGCGGACGGCTCGCAGGTGACGCGCCTGACCTCCGATCCCGCGCCTGAATACCGCCCGGCGTGGTCGCCTGATGGCTCCCAGGTCGCCTTCGCTCGCGTGTTCAACGGGACTGCCACCGCGATCGACGTGATGGGAGCCGACGGCACTGGGGTTCGGCAGGTCTCGAGTGCGCACGGTGGCAGCGACTTCTCTCCGAGCTGGTCGCCGGACGGCACGCAGATCACATTCGCCGCCATCCGGAACGAGGACTGGGGCATCTGGGTCGTGAACGCGGACGGGAAGGACGAACACCGCATCCTTGGCGGCGTCGGGGCCTGGCATGCAGAGGATCCGGTGTGGTCTCCGGACGGCAAGCTGATCGCCTTCGTCGGCAACCCGAGCATGCCCGACTACAGCCCGGACGACGCGGTGTATGTGATGCGGTCCGACGGCTCGGGGATCGAGCGCCTGTCGAACAGGGACCTGGACAAGTACGGTGTGGCCGGCGACATCGCCTGGCAGCCGCTCCCGACGACCGAGAGCCCGACTTCGACGTCGGTTTCCGGCCCGGTCCCGATCGAATCGCCACCCGGCGGGGTGAGCGGGGTGACGTACGGGTTCGGATCCGTGTGGATCTCTTCGTACAACGAATCTCAGGAGGGTTGGATCACACGCCTCGACCCGACGACCGGCGAGAAGGTTGCTCGTATCTCGACCGGCAACGTTCTGCCAACGTGGGAGATCGGCGGGGGAGGGATGGCCATTGGGCAAGACAGCGTGTGGCTCGCGGGCGCCGCCGCCGCTCCCGGTGAAGTCGGAGGGGTCCGTGCCTTCCTCCTCCGGATCGACCCCGACACGAACGCAGTGGTGGCCCGGATCGAACTGGGAACCGGGTCGGGAGCCGATGTGGTCGTGGACGACAGCGGTGTGTGGGCGCTCTCGTTCTCGGTAGCGGATGACGGTTCCACCCACATGCTTGTCACGCGGGTCGATCCGTCATCGAACGCTGTCGTGGCGACGATCCCCCTCGACGCGACGTACGGTCACCACATCTTCGCCGTGCAGGGCTCGATCGTCGCTGAGACCAATGCCGTCCACCACGACACCGTGGCCGGAACCGTGTTGAACATCATCGACCCGGTGTCCGACACCGTCACGAAGTCGGTGCCGCTCGAGACGTACGCTGGGCCCGTCGCCGATGAGACCGATCTGTGGGCTCTCGACGGGCGGACGATCAAGTCGATCGACCCCGCGACCGGGGAGGTGCTCGATACGTGGGGGATCTCGAACACCGGTGACGCAGCCGCTGTTGGGGAGAGCGGCGTGTGGTTCCTCGACCCATCAAATCGCGCCGCGGTCAACCGATTCGACCCGAGCACCGGACGGATCGACCTCTCGGTTCGCCTCGATCGCGACTCGACACCGATCGCGATGGCGGTCGCTCCGGGCCGCGTCTGGATCCTCAACTACGAGGGAACGGTCACCCGCGTTGCCCTGAGCTGAGCGCTCACATAGGTCGGTCCCGCCTTCGGGCTAGCATGGTTCTGTGGGTCGCGAACCCGTCTGGCGCGTGGGAGACGTCGAGATCGACTGCGGCGAGCGGACGCTCGTCATGGGCATCCTGAACGTCACGCCCGACTCCTTCTCCGATGGGGGGCTGTACCTCGACCACGGCGCGGCGGTGGCTCGGGGGATCGAGATGGTCGACGAGGGCGCCGACCTCGTCGACGTCGGCGGCGAGTCGACCCGCCCGGGGTCGGATCCGGTCTCGCCCGAGGAGGAGCGGGACCGCGTGGTTCCCGTGATCGAGACGCTCGCCGCGAAAGTCTCCGTTCCCATCTCGGTCGACACGCGGAAGCCGGCCGTGACCAGGGCCGCGCTCGAAGCCGGCGCCCTGATCGTGAACGACATCTCGGGGGCCAGGGATCCGGAGATGTTCGCCGTGGCTCGGGAGGCGGGAGCCGGCATGGTCCTCATGCACATGAAGGGCGAGCCGAAGACCATGCAGGTCGCGCCCCACTACGACGACGTGGTGGCCGAGGTCCACGAGTACCTCCGGGAACGGATCGAGGCCGCCGAGTTCGCCGGCATCGCGCCCGAGCGACTGTGCGTCGATCCGGGCATCGGGTTCGGCAAGGACCTCCAGCAGAACCTGACGCTGATGCACCACGTGGACGCGCTGCTCGACCTGGGCCGCCCGGTGCTGGTCGGCCCGTCGCGGAAGCGGTTCATCGGAGCGCTCCTGGACCTGCCGGAGGACGAGCGGGTCGAGGGGACCGCCGGGGCGGTGGCCTGGCTGGTGGCCCGGGGCGCGCACATCGTGCGGGTACACGACGTGAAGCAGATGCTCCGCGTGGTCCGGGTGGTGGACGCCATCGCGCGGGCGGGGCGGTGATCGACCTCCAGCGCCGGCGGGCCCGCGTGTCGGGTGTTGACATGGCCTTCATCGAGGAAGGCGACCCGGAGAACCCGCCGGTGGTGTTCCTCCATGGCTTCCCCACGTCGTCGTTCCTGTGGCGGGAGTTCGTGCCGCTGTTCGCCCCGTGGACCCATGTCATCGCGCCCGACCTGCTCGGGTGCGGAAGCTCGGGCATGCCGGAGGGGGCCCAGCTGCACATCCGAGCCCAGGCCGGACACATCCGGGAGCTCCTGGCGCAGCTGGGCGTGGACGGCTTCGCCGTCGTCGGTCACGGCCACGGCGGTGGGATCGCACAGCTCCTCTCGGTGGAGGGCGGGGTCGAGGCCATGGTCCTGGTCGATTCCATCGCGTTCGATGCCTGGCCAAGCGAGACGACGAAGGCGCTGCAACGATTGGCGCCCGAGGACCGGCGCGAGGACGTGGTCCGCGAGGCGTTCGACGCGTTCCTCGAGCAGGCCCTGGCCAAGCCGGAGCGGCGCACCGACGAGCTCCGCGATGCGTACGTGGCACCCTTCGTCGGCGAGCAGGGCGTGCGCGCGTTCTTCCGGGGGGTCGACGCGGCTGACGGCGTCGGGCTCACCGGTAAGGATGAGGCGTTCGCCGAGCTGAGTTGTCCGACGCTGCTCCTATGGGGCGAGGAGGACCCCTACATCCCGGTGGAGGTGGGGGAACGGCTGAACGACGCGATCCCCACGTCGAGCTTCGCGGTCCTTCCCGGCTGCTCGTACCTGTTGCCGGAGGACGCGCCGGAGACCATCGCGCCGCTCACGTTCGACTATCTTCGATCGAAGTACCTGGGCCGGCCGCACTCGCACGGCGAGCCTGGGGCCGTCCCCATCCCGCTGGAGCGGCGACCGCCCGGCGATCAGAGGAGGCCGACGTGACGACCTCGAGGCTGTTCCTGACGGGCATCGCCGCGACCGGCCGCCACGGCGCGAACCCCGGTGAGAAGGACCATCCCCAGGACTTCGTGGTCGACCTCGACGTCGAGGTGGACGTGGCATCGGACGACATCGCCGCGACGGCCGATTACCGCAAGCTCATCCAGACAGCCCGGGACGTCGTGGCCGGCGAATCCCTCGACCTCCTCGAGTCCCTCGCCGCCTCGGTCGCCCGGGCCGTGTCCGGTCTTCCCGGGGTCGTCCGGGCCACGGCCATCGTGCACAAGCCCGCCGCGGCCCGGTCGAGTGAGATCCAGGGGATCGCAGCCGCGGCCACGGACGAATCCGAGGGCTGAGCCTCGACGGACGCGAACGGGACCATCGCCTACCTCGGCTTCGGGTCCAACCTCGGTGACCGGCTGGCGAACCTCCAGCGCGCGGTGGAGCTGCTCGCGGCGCGGCCGGGCCTTCGCGTGGAGCGGTCCTCGCGGGTCTACGAGACCGACCCGGTGGGTGGTCCTCCGCAACCCGAGTTCCTGAACGCCGTCGTCGAGGTGCGGACCAGCCTGTCGCCCCACGAGCTGCTCACGGCGTGCATGGACGTGGAGCGGCGCATGGGCCGGGTGCGAGCGGAACGATGGGGGCCACGGGTCATCGACATCGACGTCCTGACCTACGACGACCAACAGATCGACCAGCCCGACCTGATCGTCCCTCATCCGCGGATGCACGAGCGGGCCTTCGTGCTCGTGCCCCTGACGGAGCTGGACCCCGACCCGGTGCTCCCCGGCCACGGCCGGATCTCCGAACGTCGCCTGGCCCCGAACGCGGTCCTCGGCGTCCGCCCGTTCGCCCCGCCGCTCGTCGTTCCGCGTTGAGTTGGGATACTTGGCTCGATGGACGTTGCCGTCATCGGTGCTGGCCGTGTGGGCACGGCGCTGGCGGTTCGATTGCGCGATGCCGGACACCGCATCGTGGCCCTTTCGGGTCGGGCGGGCACCGCCGATCGCGCAGCGCGGTACCTGCCGGGTGTGCCGATCCAGGCAGCACCGGTCGCGGCGCGAGGAGCTGAGGTCGTGATCTTGGCGACGCCCGACAACCTGATCGAGGCGATGGCCTCATCGCTGGCCGACGAAGCCGCACTCGGCGAGGGCCAGACGGCGATCCATCTGTCCGGGGCAACCTCGCTCGACGCCCTCTCGGCTCCGCGGGCCGCGGGCGCCGAGGTGCTGTCCGTCCATCCCCTCCAGACCTTCCCCGACGTCGATGCGGCCCTGGCCCGGATCCCCGGAAGCGGGATCGCGGTCACGGCCCTGTCCGAGGCCGGATACGTCCTGGGGGAGCGGCTGGCGCGCGAGGTCGGCGGGCGGCCCTTCCGCCTGGCCGACGAAGCCAAGCCGCTCTATCACGCGGCGGCGGTGTTCGCTTCCAACTACCTCGTTGCGATCACGGCGCTCGCCGACGAGCTGTTCCGCGATGCGGGCCTGTCGGAGCCGGCGGATCTCTTCCTCCCACTCCAGCGGGCGACCCTGGACAACGTGGCCGCCATGGGGCCGCCCGCCGCGCTCACGGGACCGGCGATCCGCGGCGACGCCGGAACCGTCGCCGCGAACCTCGAGGCCCTGGCGAAGCACGCGCCGGAGGCGGTCCCCGCCTACGTCGCGCTCGCGGACGTGGCCCTGCACCTCGCGCACCGATCCGGGCGCCTGTCGACCGAGGCGTGGACGGCGGTTGAGAAGGTGTTGGACCCGTGGAGGTGATCCGCGGCATCGCCATGGCCCGCAAGGCCTGCGACGCAGCTCGTTCGGCCGGTCGAACCGTGGGGTTCGTCCCGACGATGGGGGCCTTCCACGACGGCCACGTGTCGCTCGTACGGCGTGCGCGCGATGAACGGGACGCCGTCGTCGTATCGATCTTCGTCAACCCGCTCCAGTTCGGTCCGGGCGAGGACCTCTCCCGGTACCCAAGGGACGAGGAGCGCGACCTGTCGATGGCCGGGGAGCTCGGGGTGGACGTGGTGTTCGCCCCGACCGTCGAGGAGATGTATCCGGGTGGGCAACCGGAGGTGACCGTGGATCCCGGTCCGCTCGGCGACCGCCTGGAAGGAGCGGTTCGCCCCGGCCACTTCCGCGGCGTCGCCACGGTCGTGGCCAAGCTGTTCGATGTGGTCGGTCCGTGCACCGCGTATTTCGGGGAGAAGGACGCGCAACAGCTCGCGGTGATCCGGCGAATGGTCCGCGACCTCTCATTCCCGGTCGATGTGGTGGCCTGTCCCACCGTCAGGGAGCTCGATGGCCTGGCCATGTCGTCGAGGAACGCCTACCTGTCGCGGGACCAGCGGGAGGCCGCCGGCTGCTTGTTCCTGGCCCTGTCCGAGGCTGCGGAGATGGCCCGGGCCGGCGAACGAGAGGCCGCGAGGCTGGTGGCAGCGATGGCCCGAGAGATCGGCGCGACGCCGGAGGCCAGGATCGACTACGCGGCCGTGGTGGACGAGGAGATGTTCGAGCAGGTCGGGAGGATCTCGGGCCCGGCCCGGGCGCTCGTCGCGGCGAGGTTCGGCAAGACCCGCCTGATCGACAACCTCCTGCTCCCGGTGTCCTGAACCGGCCACCCCGAAGCGTGCCGGGGGCCCATCCCGTGGGCGAGAATGGCGCCGGCTCACGGGAGGTGGAGGCGTGCTGCTCGCGGTTAACGTCGGCAACACGAACACGGTCCTCGGCGTCTTCGCCGGCGCCGAGCTCAAATGGTCCTGGCGGATGTCCACCCAGTCCGAGCGGACGGCCGACGAGCTGGCCGTCGTCTTCGGAGGATTTCTGGAGCAGCACGAACTCTCGTTCAGCCGCCAGATCACCGGCGTCGCCATCGCCTCGGTGGTCCCCACGTCCACCCGGGCGCTCCGGGAGATGACCGAGCGGTACTTCAGCTTCCCCGCCGTGGTCGTCGAGCCCGGGACCCGCACCGGCCTGTCGATCCTGATGGACAATCCCCGCGAGGTCGGTGCGGATCGGATCGTGAACGCGCTGGCCGCGTATCACCGGTACGGCGGGCCGTGCATCGTGATCGACTTCGGCACGGCAACGACGTTCGACGCCGTCTCGGACAAGGGCGAGTTCCTGGGCGGGGCCATCGCGCCCGGCGTGCAGGTATCGAACGAAGCCCTGTCCTCGGCCACCGCCCGGCTGCCCCAGGTCGAGCTGCACCCGCCGAAGTCGGTGGTGGGCAAGAACACGGTCGAAGCCATCCAGGCCGGGTTGATCTTCGGCGCGGCGGCCGAGGCGGACGGGATGATCGAGCGCATGAAGGCCGACATCGGCGACGGCGCGACGGTGGTGGCGACCGGTGGCCTCGCCCCGGTGGTCGTCCCATCCTGCCAGAGCATCGACCATCACGATGAGTGGCTCACGCTGGAAGGGCTCCGCCTGGTCTTCGATAGGAACGTCGGGCCGACCGATGACTGAGGAGGGCTTCCGGGAACGGGAGGTCCTGAAGGCCCGGCGCGAGACCCTGGAACGGCTGCGGGCCAAGGGGATCGAGCCGTTCGCGTTGAACCTCGAGTCGGCGCTCGGCGTGCCGGAGCCGGACCGCATCGACGCCATCCGAGAGGAGTTCGGCGGGTTCGGGCCGGGCGAGATGCACGATGACGTCCGCACCGTCGCCGGGCGGGTGGTCCTGCGGCGAGACATGGGCAAGCTCAAGTTCCTGGTGGTGCGGGACCGGTCGGGCGATCTTCAGCTCGTCGCCTCCGCGACCGACACGGATCCGGCGAGCTTCGAGCTGCTCGGCGACGTCGACCTCGGCGACATCCTGGGGGCAACCGGACAGGTGGGGACGACGAAGAAGGGCGAGCTGTTGATCTTCGTCGAGCGGATCGCGATCCTGACGAAGGCGCTCCGGCCCCTCCCCGAGAAGTGGCACGGGCTGAAGGATCCGGACCTGCAGCAGCGGTACCGGTACCTCGAGCTGGCGACCGACCTCGAATCGCGCCGCATCGTCCATGCCCGGGCGACGACGCTGAAGGCGATGCGCGCGTATCTCGACGAGCGAGGCTTTGTTGAGGTCGAGACGCCCGTTCTGCAACCGGTGGCCGGCGGGGCCCTGGCCCGGCCGTTCACCACCTTCCACCAGGCGCTCGGCATCGAGCTCAAGCTCCGGATCTCGCTCGAGCTTTACCTCAAGCGCTTGCTCGTCGGGGGCATGGATCGGGTCTACGAGATCGGCCGTAACTTCCGGAACGAGGGGATCGGGCCCACGTACAATCCCGAGTTCACGATGCTCGAGGCCTACGAGGCCTACGGCGACTATCACTCGATGATGCGCCTCGCCGAAGAGCTCCTCGTCGAGTGCGCCCGAGCACTCCGAGGATCCCTCACGTTCCCGGTTCGCGGCAGGGACCTGGACCTCACGCCTCCGTGGCGGCGCATCACGGTCCTCGGCAGCGTGTCCGAAGCGGTCGGCGAGGACATCACGCTGGAACGGACGGACCTGGCCGACCTGGCCGAGCGCAACGCCATCGGTGTCGATCCAACCTGGGGCCCGGGGAAGATCGTGCAGGAGATCTTCGAGAAGCTGGTGGAGGAGTCGCTGTTTGATCCGACGTTCGTCTGCGACTTCCCTCGGGAGGTCTCGCCCCTCGCCCGTCCCCACCGCGAGAACCCGGGGCTCACCGAACACTTCGACCTGGTGATGGCGGGGATCGAGCTCGCGACGGCGTTCTCGGAGCTCACCGATCCCGACGAGCAGCGGGCCCGGTTCGAGGTTCAGGCCCAGGCCAAGGCGGCGGGGGAGGAGGAGGCCCATCCGCTCGACGAGGAATTCCTTCGCGCGCTGGAGCACGGCATGCCTCCCGCCGGCGGGATCGGGATCGGGGTCGACCGGCTCCTGATGGTCCTCCTCGACGCCCCCTCGATCAGGGACACCATCCTGTTCCCCCAGATGCGGCCCGAGGAGTAGCCGGACTGACCGGTCAGTGCGGGTCCGGCGCCTCGGCGGCCTCGCGGAGGACGATGACCAGATCCTCGAGCGAGACTCCCTTGGCCAGGAACCCGGATGCCCCCGCCTTCCTGGCCTCTCGCTCCACCCCCGGGTCCGCGTGTGCCGTGAGGAACACGATCGGGAGCTCCGGCCTGGCCTGGTGGATCTCCCGCATGGCTGCGATCCCGTCGAGGTCGGGCATCGACAGGTCCATGATGACCAGGTCGGGAGCCAGGGCTCGTGCCTGCTGGGTCGCGGCGACCCCGCCCCCCGCCTCCCCCGCAACCTCGATGCTCTTGACCATCCGAAGGGCAGATGTCAGCGCCCGGCGGAACGCCGGGTGGTCGTCGACGACCAGCACCCTCAACGTCAATCGTCTCCTAACTGGGAAGACCGGGGGGAAGGCGGGCCGTTTCTGATCGTGATCCATCTTGCCCATACGTTGCCGCCTCCGTAAACGCCCCGTTCGGGGGAACTTGCGTAGCCCAGGCGGGTAGGTCGAGCACTTTCGTCCTACGGCTCATCCTGGGCGCGTTCCGTTCCGATTAACGGGGTAGGACAACGTCGATCGGATGGGTGGTGCGAGCAAGGCGCAGCTCCGGGCGTATCGGGGGGCAGGGGTATACTTCCCCCCGTGGGGCGCTTCCAAGGCGCGCGCAGGCGCCGCAGGAGCGCCCGACCTGCCTAGGGGGTAGGACCGGGTCCGACGATCCTCGAGGCCGTTCGATAGAGGGGCTCCGGCCCAGGGGACGCTGACATGTTCGAACGGTTCACCGACCGGGCCAGACGGGTGGTCGTCCTCGCTCAAGAAGAAGCGAGGATGCTCAACCACAATTACATCGGCACCGAACACATCCTGCTCGGCCTGATCCACGAGGGTGAGGGGGTCGCGGCCAAAGCCCTCGAGTCGCTGAACATCTCGCTCGAGGCGGTCCGCCAGCAGGTCGAGGAGATCATCGGCCAAGGCCAGGCCGCGCCGACGGGACACATCCCGTTCACCCCGCGTGCCAAGAAGGTCCTCGAGCTCTCGCTTCGCGAGGCCCTCCAGCTGGGACACAACTACATCGGGACCGAGCACATCCTGCTCGGCCTGATCCGCGAAGGCGAAGGCGTCGCCGCGCAGGTCCTCCAGAAGCTCGGCGCTGACCTCAACCGGGTCCGCCAGACGGTCATCCAGCTCCTGTCCGGATACACCGGTGGCAAGGAGCAGGCCCCCGGCGAGCAGGCCGGCCAGGGCCAGGGCTCGATGGTCCTGGACCAGTTCGGCAGGAACCTGACGCAGCTCGCCAGGGAGCTGAAGCTCGACCCCGTCATCGGCCGGGAGAAGGAGATCGAGCGGGTTATGCAGGTGCTCTCCCGGCGGACCAAGAACAACCCGGTCCTGATCGGCGAGCCCGGCGTGGGCAAGACCGCC
>JBIOUU010000055.1:0-2675 GCA_044867345.1 Actinomycetota bacterium | reverse complement strand
CGTTCCTCCAGCAACCGGGCCAGCTCGCCGGCCTCCTCCAGCGGCCGGGTCACCAGGATGGTCTTGCCGTCGAGGGACCCGCTCATCGCTCCGACCCTGCCTCGGCCAGGATCTGCGCCGCCCCGCCCGCCAGCAACGTCCCCGCGGCCTCTTCCGCCGCCTTCTCCGGGGACTCCGCCTCGATCTGAGCCCACACCAGGTCGCTGCCGTCGGGACGAACCACCACCGCCATCAGGCGCACGCCGCCGTCGCGCTCCTCCGCGTAAGCGCCGAGCGGCAGTGAGCAGTCACCCCCCAACCGCCCAACCAGGGCCCGCTCGGCTTCGAACGCCGAACGGGAGCGAGGGTGGTCGAGGCGAGTGGCCACCTCCAGCGTGGCTCGGTCATCCGCACGGGCCTGGACGGCCAGAGCCCCCTGCCCGGGAGCGGGAACCATCTCCTCCAGCGGGAACGGCGTGGCGTGAGGCGGCGAGATCCCCAGCCGGGCCATTCCGGCGGCCGCCAGCACGAGGCCGTCCATGTCGCCGGCCCGAAGCTTCGACAGCCTGGTGTCGACGTTTCCCCGAACCTGACGCACCTGGAACTCCGGTCGAACTCGACGAAGCTGTGCCTGCCGCCGCAGGCTGGATGTTCCAACCACAGCGCCGGAACCGACCGAACCGTCCCTCATCACCAGGACATCGAAGGGATCGCCTCGTTCCGGCACGGCCGCCACCAGGACGCCGTCGGGATCGTGGGCGGGGAGGTCCTTGGCCGAGTGCACGGCCAGGTCCACCTGGCCTTCCTGGAGTGCCCGCACGATCTCGGCGACGAACAGGCCCTTGACCCCGCCGCTCCCCGAGGCCGGTGCACCCCGGTCTCCCGAGGTCACCATCGGCACGATCTCCGCCTCCATGCCGAGGAGCGCGAGGTGGTACGCGACCTCCTCGGCCTGGGCCAGGGCGAGGCGGGACCGTCGTGTGCCGATCCGAAGCTTCATCCTTGCCTCGCCGTTCGACGGGCCCGCCGCGACCTCATGGCAAGGGGGAGTCTCCTCAGGGTCCCGATGGCGGGTCGATGCCGAAAAGCTCGGCCACGGCTCGGGCCAGCGAGTCCGGAGCGCCGGGCGATTGCTCCTTCAACCGGACGATGGGATCGTGCAGGAGCTTGGCGACGATCCCCGACGCCAGCGCCTGGACTGCCGCCCATTCTCGATCCGACAGTCCGGACAGACGGGGGGCCATCCGGGCGAGCTCGGCAGCCTGGATCCGAGCCCCCCGGTCCCGGAGGCCCTGGATCAGAGGTGCCAGCCTGGCGGCCCGGCGCCATGCCCCGAACCGCTTGACCTCCTCGACCACGATGCCACGGGCCCGCTCCACCTCCTCCCCCGAGACCCCGCCTTCCGCCAGCATCTCCTTCACGTCGTCGATGTCGGCGAGCCGCACCCCGGGAAGGTCGGCCACCGCGGGGTCCACGTCGCGGGGAACCGCCAGATCCAGGAAGAACAGGGCCACTCCGTCCCTTCGTTGGGCCAGCGCTTCGCGAACCGTTTCCGGCCCGATCACCGTGCCGGCCGCACCGGTCGAGCAGATCACCACGTCGGAACGAGCGATACCGACGGACAGCGAGTCGAGACCACCGGCCTCGGCGCCGGTCAGCGAGGCCAGGCGGGTGGCTCGCTCGAGGCTGCGGTTCAGGATGCGAAGCGTCCCGACCCCTCGCGCCGCCACGTCCCGAGCGGCCAGCGCGGCCATTCCTCCCGCTCCGACCACCAACACGGACCGGCCGGCCAGCCCGCCGAGCTCCCGTTCGGCCAGGGCAGCTCCGGCTTCGACCATCACCCCCGGAGACGCCCCGATAGCGGTCTCCGCTCGTACTCTTCGCCCGGCCCGGATCGCCGACCGGAACAGACGAGCCAGCGAGGGTCCGGTGGCCCCTTCCTTCTCGGCGCTTCGGAACGCCTGCCGGACCTGCGTGAGGATCTGCGGTTCGCCCAGCACCATCGAATCCAGGCCCGCGGCTACCGAAAAGAGGTGCTCGGCGGCATCGTCTTCGTAGTGCGAGTAGAGCGGTTCGGCGAACTCGTCGGGGTGCAGCTCCCGTGACTCGGCCAGGAAGCGCTTCAGGTCGAGGAATCCCGCGTGATAGGAGCCGACTTCGGCAAAGACCTCCACCCGGTTGCAGGTGGAGAGGATGACTCCCTCGGTGACCGCGTCCATCTCGAGGAGGCGCCGATACGCCTTGGGGTGGTCCTCTTCGGTGAACGCCAAGCGCTCCAGCAGTTCGACGGGCGCCCGGCGATTGGAGACGCCCAAGGCCAGGACGGGCATCAGGGACATCTCCCTGTCGGGCCGGTCATGCCTCCTACCGTACCCCCGCCAGGTCCAGTGCGGCACGGCCTCCCTTGACCGCCTCGATGACGGCCTTGCGCTGCTCGTAGTATGCGAGGATCTGGAGCTCGATGGAGAGATCCACCTTCCGCACGGAGACATGCTCGGGGACCGTGATCACGGTGGGGGCGAAGTTCAGGATCGACCTGATGCCGGCCTTCACCATCCGGTCAGCGACTTCCTGGGCATGGGCCGCCGGGGTGCAGACCACCCCGATGGCCAGGTCCTCTCGCCGGCAGATCTGGCCGAGGCGATCGATGTGCTCCACCGTGATCGACCCGATGCGCTCCCCCACCTTGCCCCGGT
>JBIOUU010000054.1:0-7321 GCA_044867345.1 Actinomycetota bacterium | reverse complement strand
GGAGCACGAAGATGATCCCGCAGTTGATCAGCCCCCACACCCAGTACGGCGGCGTTGACTTCCACCCGATGTCGTCGTGGAGCAACCCGTACACGATCCCGCCGAAGATCAGCGGGATCGCCGCGGTAAGGGCCATGGTCCCCCAGTAGTAGACCCAGCCGGCCCAGAACCCGACACGCTCGCCGAAGCCGTGGGTCACGTAGTCGTAGAGGGCGCCCGCGGCGTGGATCCGGCGAGCGTAGAGCGCGATGATCCACCCGATCGCCGCGATGCCGATGGCGGTCACGATCACGACGAAGGGCGTCGCAACCCCCGCCCCCTTGCCTGCGGCGCCCGCGGCGACGATCAGCGGAAGGATCAGAGCCGAGACGAACACCGGCCCCATGAACCCGACCGACTGCGCCACCGCGTCGACGAGGGACAGCCTGGCCTTCCCGAGCTGCTCGTACTTGACCGAATCACCGGCCACCTGATTCCCCCCTTCTCCGACGACCGAACACCAGCTTGAGGCGATTGGAGTCGGCGCTCAAGCCGCCCAGCCCCCCTCGGGCCGTTCGAACCAGACGTGGGCCTGCCCGGTGCCCACCGAGGCCTCGTACTCCCCATACTGCGTCCCGGGCGCGCGGCACCTCGAGCCGCCGAGCGCCCCGACCATGATCAAGTAGTGCCCGAACTTGCCCTCCGGCCCGAACCGCTTGTACTCGGGCATCCAGTCGATCATGCCGGCATGGTCGCCCGCGGCCAGCAGCTTCAGGACCTTCTCGTCGGCCTCTCGCGCCTCGGGGGCGATGATGTTCGACAGGTCCGAGGACTCGTGGTGGCGGAGCTCCCGGAACGGGAAGAACCGGTGGGTGAGCCCGCCGGAAGCGAGCACGATCACCCGCCGGTCCACCTGCTCGACGGCCTTCCCCAACAGCTCGCCGAGCAGGAGGAAGTCGTCGGTCTGCCCCGTCCCGTTGATAGCGATCGAGATCCACCGCTCACCGCCGGACAGGTAGGTCCAGATGTTCACGGTGCCGTAGAAGATCGGGAGGTACGGGTCGTCGGAGGCCAGGATCCACGTGTCGTCGCGGCCTTCCGCCTCCCTGGCCAGCGCCCGCGCGAGCTCCGGGTCGCCCGGCATGTCGTAGGGGATGGCGCTCATGCCGCGCGGGAGCTCGTGCGAGGTGAAGAATCCCTTTCGCCGGTCCTGAGCCGAGACGATGTGCTCGAACGTGGACTCCCAGTGGGTGTCGCACACGACGACGGTGTCCGGCTTCAGCCGGTCGAACGCCTCGGACTTCAATCTGCGGAGGCCGTCGACCAGGCTGATCTCCTTGCCGTCGTTGATCTCCAGCCTGATCTTCTCGGGCAACATGATGGTCGGGACGTGGGACACGAGCCCGGCGCCGACGATCTCACCCATCCGCGATCAACTCCCCTCCCACGGTGCCTCGCACACCGTTTTCACGTCCGCGTAGAAGTCGAAGCTCCAGCGGCCGCCCTCCCGGCCGATCCCCGAGTTCCGCGCCCCGCCGAACGGGGCCCGGAGGTCACGGACGAAAAAGCAGTTGACCCACACGGTGCCGGCCACGAGCTTGGGCGAGACCCGCCCGGCCCGCTGCCTGTCCCCCGTGTACACGATGGCGTCCAGACCGTAGTCCGTCCCGTTCGCCAGCGCGACGCCCTCCTCCTCCGAGTCGAAGGGCTGGAGCGTGAGGACCGGACCGAACACCTCGCGCTTCAGGATCTCGGCCTCGGGAGGGACGTCGACGAACAGCGTGGGCCGGTAGTAGAGCCCGCCGAGATCCTCGTTCGGGCCGCCCCCCAGCACGGCCTTCGCCCCCTCCTCCTTGGCCCGCTGCACGAACCCGTCCACCCGGTCGAAGTGCTCCCTGGTGATCTGGGGGCCGAGGTCCGTGTCGGGGAGGCGCGGGTCGCCCTGCTTCAGCGCGGAAGCCTTCTCCAAGAACCGGTCGAGGAACTCGTCCTGGATGCCCCGCTCGACGAGCAGCCGCGTGCCGGCGAGGCACACCTGGCCGGCGTTGTCGTACTGGTTGACGGCCTGGACGATGGCGGCGTCGAGGTCGGCGTCGGCGAAGATCAGGAACGGTGCCTTGCCCCCGAGCTCGAGCGAGACCGGCGTGAGGTTGGGCGCCGCGGCCGCCGCAACGATCTTGCCGGTCTCGACCGAGCCGGTGAACGCGATGCGATCGGCGTTCGGATGGGCGACGAGGGCCGCGCCGGCCTCCTCCCCGATCCCCTGTACCACGTTCAGGACGCCGTCGGGCATCCCGGCCTCCCGGGCGATGTCGCACAGCATCGAGGCCGTGAGCGGGGCCCACTCGGGCGGCTTGAAGACCACGGTATTCCCCGCGGCGAGCGCTGGCGCCAGGCGCCACGTCCCCAGCATCAGGGGCGCGTTCCACGGGGTGATCACGACGGTGACGCCGGCCGGGTCCCACTCCACGCGGCTGCGATGCTCACCCATCTCCAGGTCGTTCTCGTGCATCGCCAGGAGCTGGTCGGCGAAGAAGTGGAGGTTGCGGGCCACGCGGGGCATCACGCTCCGTTGCATCGAGCGGAGGAGCGAGCCGTTGTCGGTGGTCTCGACGACGGCGAGCTCGGGCACCCGGGCCTCGACGAGCTCGCCGACGCGATGGAGGACCGCCGAGCGCTGCTTCGGCTCCATCGCCGCCCAGCCGGGGAAGGCGTCGCGGGCCGCGGCGATCGCGGCGTCGGCTTCCTTCTTCCCACCCCGGGCCACCATCGCGAGCGTCTCCAGGTCGATCGGCGAGAGGTCCAGGAACATGTCCGACGAGGGAACCCGGGAACCACCGATCCAGTGGTCGGCCGAGACCCTGATCCCCTCGATCGTCGAGACGTTCGCCATGCCGAGCCCCGTTACCCGAAGAACGCGGCGAGCTGTGGTGCCACGCGGCGGCGGAACGCCACGTTGATCCGCTGCCGCTCGAGCACCTGCTTGAGCATCTTCTTCGCCTGGGGGATGTCGTGCTCGGGGAAGAACGCCTGCGCGTCGGCCTCCTGTTCGGGCGTGGTCAGGAACCGCACGCCGTCCGCGAGGTAGATGATCGTGTTCGGAGGCAGCCGCCGGTTGACCTCCTCCCAGTGCTCCTTGACGAATCGCCACGCCCGATCCCCCACGTCGCGGTTGGCCATCGCCCTGGCCAGGAGGAACGGGGCGTTCTGGGACCGCACCTCGTGGCTGAGGGAAAGCGCCAGGGTCCGGTCCATGAGGCCGGGGTCGCGGAAGTCCGCCAGCGCGTACAGGTAGCGGAGCTGCTCCTGGGGCGTGGACGCGTCCTTCGAACGGGCCAGGAACCGCTCGTAGTCGTCGGGGCTGCCGGTGGCCGCGACGACGCCGACCGCGGCCGCCGCGAGGGAGGCGTCGACGGGCCCGCCGGCCCGCGCCGCCTCCTCGAGCTCTCGAGCCCTCGCCGTGACCTCGGCGTCGCCCCCGAGGATGGCGAGCGCGCCGACCAACGTGCCTCGGAGCGACCTCGACAGGTCGGGCTCGTCCGGGCCCGGCTCCCACCCCAACCGGTCGAAGGCCGGCCGGGCGAGCTCCCGAACGAATCGGCGGAGCCCGTCGCGGGCCTCACCCTCGACGAAGCGGTCGAGCCATCCCATGGTGGTCACGATCGTCTGCCACACGTGGAGATCGGTCTCCCCCACCAACCCTCGGATCAGGCCGAGGTACTCGGCGGCCGGCACGCCCCCGGCGACCGCCCCCGCCCACGTGTCGTCCACCAGGCCGAACCGCTCGATGGAGGCGAGGGCCTCGAGGGTGTTGGCCCAGACCCTGTCACGGAGCGCTCCCTCGTACCCGAGCCGGAGGAAGCTGGCTCCCTCGGCGTTCGCCACGACGACCGCGTCGTCCGGGAGGCGGGGAAGGCCAGCCCCCTCCGGTTCGACGAGGATGGCGCGTACGTCGCCGTCCTTGCGGGAGGACTCGCGGACCAACATAGGGACCTCCCACCGCGTCCCGTCGTCGCCACCGTCGTAGCGGAACCGTTCCTGGGCGAAGGACAGGGCGTCCTCGTCCTCCCGCACCGTGACGAGCGGATAGCCTCCCTGCCAGATCCAGGTGTCCATGATCCGGCGGACGGGCTCGTCGGTGGCGGCCTCGATCGAATCCCACAGGTCCGAGGTCTCGGTGTTGCCGAACGTGTGATCCTTCAGATAGCGCCGGATCCCGTCGCGGAACCGCGGGGGACTCAGATAGCGCTCGAGCATCCGCAGCACGGCGGCGCCCTTCGTGTAGGTGAGCGAGTCGAACATGTCGGACGCGTCGTCTGGCGAATCGACCGGATACTCGATCGGCCGAGTGCTGTCCAGCGCGTCGATCTCCAGGGCCGTCGAACAGACCCGGCGGAACGATCCCCACCGATCCCAGTCCGGCCGGAACGCGTCAACCGCGAGGTTGGCCATGAACGTGGCGAACGCCTCGTTCAGCCAGATGCCGTTCCACCACCGCATCGTGACCAGGTCGCCGAACCACATGTGGGCCAGCTCGTGGGCCACCACGTCGGCCACCGCCAGGAGCTCCTGCTGGGTGGCCTGGGACGGCTCGACGAGGAGCAGCGACTCCCGATACGTGATCAACCCGAGGTTCTCCATGGCACCGGCGCCGAAGTCCGGGAGGGCCACGAAGTCGACCTTCTTCTCCGGATAGGGGATCCCGTAGTAGTCGGTGAAGAATCGGAGCGAGAACATGCCCGACTCGATGGCGAAGTCCACTAGGTGCCCCTTGCCGGGGACGTGCGCCACGCGCAGGGGGACGCCGTCGACGTCCACCGGAGCGGTCAGCTCGAGCGGCCCCACCACCCACGCGACGAGGTACGTCGACATGGGGATCGTGTCGTCGAACCGGACGGCCGCCTTCCGATCCGCCGCGGGCTCTCGGCCCACCTCCGGCGTGTTCGACAGTGCGACGAGCCCCTCCTCGACGACCAGCGTGACGGAGAACACGGCCTTCAGGTCCGGCTCGTCCCAGCAGGGGAAGGCCCGCCGGGCGTCGGTCGCCTCGAAGTGGGTCGTGGCGATGGTCCGGGTCCGGCCCTCGATGTCGGAGTACGTCGACGGGTAGAACCCCACGAGTCGCTCGTTAAGGACCCCGGTGAATTCCAGGTGCAGCGTCCACTCACCCGGGAGTGCGGGCTCCGCGAGCAGGACGCGCGCGCGCTCGCTCGTCGGGTCGAGCGAGATCTCCGAGACGTCGAGCTTGGTGCCGTTCCCGTTCGTCAGCCGGCCGTCCTCGATCTGCAGGTCCACGGCGTTCAGCACGATCTCCCGGACGGGCTCGTGCACCGTGATCCAGACGTCCTCGGCCCCGCGAAAGGTCCCCTCGGCCAGGTCGGGCTCGATCGTGAGCTGGTAGCGGGAGGGTGTGACGGTCCTGGGCAGGCGGTACGCCGACTCGCCTCCGCCCATCCGGCTCACTGCACCGGGGCGAGCCACGAGGCGTACTGCTCGATCTCCCCCTTGGTCGCCGCGAAGAACGTCCCCTGGATCTCCTTCGTGACCGGCCCTCGGGTCCCCTCGCCCACAACGCGATCGTCGACCTCGCGCACGGGGGTGACCTCGGCGGCCGTGCCGGTGAAGAAGGCTTCATCGGCGTTGTACAGGTCGGTGCGGACCAGGTTCTCCTCGCGGACCTCGTAGCCGAGGTCGCCGGCGATCGACATGATCGTGGCCCGGGTGATGCCGTCGAGGCAGCCGGACTGGGTCGGCGGGGTGAGCAGGACGCCCTGGCGGACGACGAAGACGTTCTCGCCCGTCCCGTCCGTGACATAGCCCATCTGGTTGAGCATGATGGCCTCGTCGTACCCGGCTTTGATGGCTTCAATCTTGGCCAAGACCCCGTTGATGTACTGACCCGTGGCCTTGGCCGCTGCGGGGAGCGAGTTCTGGTCGTTCCTCCGCCAGGAAGAGATCTTGACCCGCACGCCCTGCTCGAGCGCCTGCTCGCCCAGGTACGCGCCCCACGGCCACACGGCGATCACCACGTTCACCGGCGCGCTCAGCGGGTTCACGCCCATCTCGCCGTAGCCCCGGAACACGAGGGGCCGGATGTAGCACGCCGACAGGTCGTTCGCCCGGATCGTCTCCTTCACCGCCTCCGAGAGCGCCTCGGCCGAGAACGGGACGTCCAGGTGGTAGAGCTTCGCCGAGCGAAACAGCCGCTTGAGGTGCTCGTCGAGGTGCCATACGGCCGAACCCCGCGCGGTCTCGTAGCACCGGATGCCCTCGAACACGCCACTGCCGTAGTGCATGGCGTGGGACAGGACGTGGACCTTGGCGTCGCCCCAGTCCACCAGGTCCCCGTCCATCCAGACCTTCCCGACGGGCGTGATGGGCATCGACTCCCTCCTTCGCGTGATGCGGGCCGGCCGACTCCGGGGCGGCCGGCGCGGTCGTCGACAGGATATCGGGTCAGGGCAGGTCGTACGCTCGCCACAGGATCTGGAGGTCGGGCTCGACCGGCCGCTCCAGCGAGCCGAACCGCCCCTCCGCCCATGTCCGAAGCTCGGGACCGATGCGGTGCCGGACGTCGTCTGGGACCCGCCAGGTCCAGGAGTGCATGCCGGCGTCGATCTCGTCCAGGACCTGCCCGACGGTGGCGTCGTCGTGGGTCGCGATCGGCGGCAGGAGGCGCACCCGGGCCCCGTGGCGCTCGAACTCGCGGTCCAGCGCCGCCGGATCCCTGGGGTCCAGCCCCACAGCGAAGGCGACGCCGCCGGCGAGCTCCAGGAACCGGTCGACGATCCCCCAGGTGTCCTCGAACCCGCCGAGGTTCACGAACACGGTTCCGCCGGGGCGGATCACGCGAATGAGTTCCTCGACGAGCCGCTGCCACTCGGGGACGAGGTGGAACACGTGCCGCACGACTGCGGTGCCGAACGCGTCGGCGCGGAACGGCATCCGGGTGGCGTCGGCCAGGACGAGCGAGAAGGGGATGGCGCCGCCCGCCTTCTCGATCAGCTTGGCCAGCATCGGGCGGGACAGGTCGAGCCCGACCATCGACACCCCGGCTTGGTGCAGGGGGAGCGAGAGGAGGCCGGTCCCGACGCCCACCTCCAGGCAGCGACCCCGTCCGGCGAGCTCGGTTCGCAGGAGCTCGACGGTCGCCCGCTCCGCCTCGGGGAGGAGCGAGCGGGTCCGGTCGTAGAACTCCGCGGCGCGGTCGAACGCGATGGACTCCGGGGCCATGGTGGGCCGCACTTTACGACCGCGAGTCGGTGATGTGCGCGCGAGGACGGTCTTGGTGGGACACCACGCCTTCGCTCGCAGAACGTGTCAACACGTTGACGAGAAAACC
>JBIOUU010000053.1:0-3660 GCA_044867345.1 Actinomycetota bacterium | reverse complement strand
CCTCCGACTCATCCGGGGGTGGATCCGCGATCGTCCGCGCGCGCGGCCGCGTACGCCCGATCGAGCAGCTCGACGGGGTGCAGCACCTCGAGCCGCCGACCTGCGTTCGGCAGGCCGGCGGCGATCTGCATGGTGCAGCCGGGGTTGGCCGACGCGACGTTGGTCGCGTCGGTCGATGCGATCGCGGAGGCCTTCTGCTCCATCAGACGGTCCGACATGTCAGGCTCGAGCACGTTGTACAGGCCGGCCGCGCCGCAGCACCGGTCGCCGTCGGGAACCTCGACGATCTCGACGCCGGGGATCCGCCGGAGCACCGCGCGGGGTTGCTCCTTGATCCGTTGGGGCCGGAGCGCGTGGCACGCGTCGTGGTACGCCACACGGATCGGGCCCTCGCCCGCCGGTCCGTGGGCCGGAGGGTCGACGCCCTGGTCATCCAGGAACTCCATCAGGTCGCGGACCCGCGCCGAGAAGGTCGTGGCCTCCTCGCCGCCGAGGAGGTCGCCGTAGTCCTTCAGGTGCGCGCCGCACCCCGCTGCGGCCACCACCACCCAGTCGGCGTTCCGAAAGGCCGCGAGGTTCCTCTGGGCCAGCTTCCGCGCCGTCCTCAGCCGTCCGTTGTGCGCCTGGAGCGCGCCACAGCACACCTGGCGGCGAGGGGCGATCACCCGCCAACCGTTGCGGGCCAGCACCCGGACGGTGGCTCGATTCGTGGGCCGGTACCACTGGTCCTGGACACATCCTGTGAGTACGGCCACGGTCCCCTTCGCCGGTCCCACCGGCTCCGTCGCCCTTGCCACCCGGCGCCCCGGCCCGCCCCTTGGCACCAGCGAGCGCACGCGCTTGCGGAGGAAGGGACGTGTGAGCGGCGCGAGCCGCCTGCCGAGCGACAGCACCCATCGCCGCGGGAGGACGACGCTCAGGCCGAGCCACCGGACGAACCGGGCCCGGCGGGTGCGGAGTGGCTCGATCTGCACCCTGGCCCGCTCCATCATCCGGCCGAACGGGACGTGCGACGGGCAGACGTCCTCGCAGGCCCGGCACTCGAGGCACAGGTCCATGAACCTGGCGAACGTCGCGTCGACGCTCGCCCGGCCCTCGGCCACGGCCCGCATGGCGGCGATCCGTCCCCGCGGCGATGCCGACTCCTCACCGGTCAGTCGGTAGGTCGGGCAGTGTGGAAGGCACAGCCCGCAGGCCACGCAGGAGGCCAGGTCGTCGTCGGAGGGGGCGTCGCCCGGCCGCCAGTTCGCCGCCAGGCCCACCGGGCCGATGAACCGGGTCCCCTCTGGCATGACGGCACCGAGGGGAGGCCCAACCCGCTCGCTGAAGTCCTCCACTCAGATCCCTCCCCAGAACCGGCCGGGCGCCAGGACACCGGCCGGGTCGAACGAAGCCTTCAACCGACGGTGGACGTCCAGACCCGGAGGAACGTCGTTCCCCAGCCCTCCTGGACCCTTGACCACCGGGGCGATCCCGCCGAGGGCGCGGGCCCTCGCCCGGAGGGCGTCCAGCTCGCCGTCGGAGGAGGAGAGGCCGACCCAGGCGATCCCCACGCCGAGGAGTGCGCCCCAGGATCCGGGGTTGGGACCGAAGAGATCGGGGAACGGCCGGGTCAGCAGCTCCGCCATGCGGGAGGGAGGCACCGCCGCCTCGGCGATCACGGTGCTTGCTTCCCACGGGCGTTCGAAAGGGAACGCGCCGTCGTCAGTCACGACGGTGACCGGGGCCACCCGGTCCGTGGCGTCGACCTGGCGTTCCGTCTCTTCCGGCCACCCCTCCAGGCGAAGTTCCACGACCTCGGGCATGGCCACCACGGCGGTCGGGTTCGGAACCTCGTCGAGCAGGCGCATGCCCATCTCCAGACCTCCCGCCACCCTGACTGATCGCCGGGATCGCGGCCGCGGCCGAACCTTCAGGGCGACCTGCACGATCACCGCGAGGGTCCCGAGCGAGCCCGTCATCAGCTTGTGGATGTCGTATCCGGTGACGCTCTTCACCGTCCGGGCGCCGCTCCTCACCAGCCGGCCGTCGCCGGTCACGACCTCCATCTCGATCACGGTGTCGCGGACGGGACCGACCCGCAGGCGCCTCGGTGAGGTGGCCGCCGCCGCGATCACGCCACCTACCGTCGCGCTCCGAGGCGCGTCGCACGGCCATTCCTGACCTCCGTCCGCCAGGATGCGGTCGAGCTCGCCGACCCGCATCCCCGCCTGGACCACCGCGATCATCTCGGCGGGCTCGTAGGCCACGAGCCCGTCGAGCTGGGTGGTCCACAGCTCGGCGTCCACCTCGCACGGCTGCCCCTTGTCGACATGGGTCCGCCCACCCACCACGAGCAACCGCTTGCGGTCGGCCGTCGCCTGACGGAGCGCCTCGGCGACCTCCAGCTTGTCCATGGGGTGGATCAGATCCACGATCCCTCCGGGATGCTCTGGGCGGCCTGCGCCGCATCCATCCCACGAGCCATGGCGAAGTCGCCGCACCGCGCGCCGGCCGGCAGCACCTTCTGGGGGTTCATCCGGCCCCCGGGGTCGAAGGCCGCACGGACGCAAGCTTGAGCGCCCAGGTCGACCTCAGAGAACACGAGCGGCATGAAGTCCCGCTTCTCCAGGCCGATGCCGTGCTCGCCGGTGAGCGAGCCGCCCTGGTCCACGCAGAGCCGAACGATCTCCTCGCTGGCCGCGAGAACCCGTTCGAGCGTCCCTGGGACCCGCCGGTCGAACGAGAGCAACGGATGCAGGTTCCCGTCGCCGGCGTGGAAGACGTTCGTCACGATGAGGTCGTGCCGACCGGCGATCTCGTAGACGCCCGCCAAGACGTCCACGAGCTTCGAGCGCGGCACCACGCAATCGTGGAGGTGATAGTGGGGTGCGATCTGGGCGACCGCCCCGAACGCGCTCTTCCTTCCCTTCCACAGCAATGCCCGTTCGGCATCGTCCGCAGCCACGCGGATGGTGCGGACGCCGTGGTCGCGGGCGGCGTCCTCCACCGCTCGGGACTGTGCATCCACCGCCTCGGGGAGCCCGTCCACCTCCACGAGGAGCACCGCGGCCGCGTCGATCGGGTAGCCGGCATGGGCGAAGCTCTCGGCCGCCACGATGATGCCGTGGTCCATCATCTCCACGGCCGCGGGAACCACGCCATCCGCGATGATGGTGGTGACGGTTGCCGCGCAGTCCTTCACGGCGTCGAAGTCGAGCAGCATCGTTCGCACCGCGGGTGGCCGAGGTGTGAGGCGGACACAGGCACCGACGACGATCCCCAGCGTTCCCTCCGACCCGATGAGGATCCCCCGGAGGTCGTAGCCGGGGGCCTCGGGAGCTTCGGAGCCGAACCGCTCGACGGTCCCGTCGGGGAGCACCGCATCCACGGCCAGGACGTGGCTCGAGGTGACGCCGTACGCGAGACAGTGCGGGCCGCCGGCGTTCGTATTGACGTTCCCCCCGATCGAGCAGGTCTGCTGCGACGAGGGATCGGGCGCGAAGGTGAACCCGAGCGGCGCGACGGCGTTCGCCAGATCGAGGTTCAGGACGCCGGGCTCCACCCACGCCAGGCGATCCTCCGGCCTGACCTCGAGGATCCGGTCCATCTTCGACGTCACCACGACCAGGGCGTCGCCGATCGGCGTCGCACCTCCGGCCAGGCCGGTTCCGGAGCCGC
>JBIOUU010000052.1:0-7034 GCA_044867345.1 Actinomycetota bacterium | reverse complement strand
GCCGTGGAGGGCGGTCGGTACACCGGCTACCTGGCCGAGCCGCCGCTCGTCGGCGAGGCTCGCGCGGCGTGGCTCCGGCGGTACGCGGAGACGGAGGGCGCGGACCTGAAGGCCTCGTACGCGTACGCCGACAGCCACTCCGATCTGGCGCTCCTTCGGGCCGTGGGGAACCCGGTCGTGGTCTCGCCCGACGCCGCCCTGCTGCGGGTGGCCCGGCGCCGCCGATGGCCCATCGAGGAGTGGGAGATGTCGGGCGGCATGCCCAGGGTCCGGTTCCCCAAGCCGGCGATGCGGTGATTGAGGGAGACGGCATGACCATCCAGGCTCTCGAGCTGTTCCGATCGGCCCCCCGCTACCTGACGGCGAGGGCTGTGGGGCAACGGGTACCGGGCCTGGTGTCGGGGCCGCTCGCTCCGCTCCGGTTCGTGAACAAGCGGGACCCCGAGCTGCCCGGGCCGGGGTGGGCCAGGGTCCGGCCGATCCTTTCGGGCATCTGCGGCTCGGACCTCGCCACCATCTCGGGCCAATCGAGCTTCTACTTCTCGCCCCTGGTGTCGATGCCGTTCGTCCCTGGCCACGAGGTCGTGGGGGAGCTCCTCGACGATGTGGACGGGCTCGCCACCGGGGCCCGCGTCACGCTGGAGCCGGTCCTATCCTGCGCGGCCCGCGGCATCGAGCCGATGTGCGAATCCTGCATGGAGGGGCGGTTCGGCCGGTGCGACCGGGTCACGACAGGCCACGTCTCACCCGGATTGCAGACCGGGTTCTGCGCCGACACCGGGGGAGGGTGGAGCCGCATGTTCGTGGCCCATCGCTCGCAGCTCCATCCGGTGCCCGAGGGCCTGTCCGATCGTCGGGCCGTGCTCGTCGAGCCGCTCGCGTGCGCCGTCCACTGCGCGCTCCGGGCCGGCGTGCAGGCGAACGCCGACGTGCTGGTGGTCGGGGCGGGGACGGTCGGTATCCTCACGCTCGTCGCGCTGAAGGAGCTCACCCGGGCCGGGAGCGTCGTTGTCGTGGCCAAGCACCGACGGCAGCGCGAGTGGGCGGAGTCGTTCGGCGCGACCGACGTCGTGTCGCCCGGCGAGGCCGTCAACGAGGTCCGTCGCTCCACCCGGGCTTTGAAGCTGAAGCCCGAGCGTGGCAGCCCGTTCCTGCTCGGTGGGGTGGACGTCGCGATCGACTGCGTGGGGTCGAAGGGGTCGCTCGACCTCGCGCTTCGCACGACCAGGGCCGGCGGCCGGGTCGTCCTGGCCGGCATCCCGGTGGCCGGGGTGGACCTCACGCCGCTGTGGTTCCGGGAGCTCGAGCTGGTTGGGGCGTACACCGGCGGTATCGAGGAGCGAGGGCGCCGGTCGTCGAAGGCGAAGGGTGCGTCGAACGTCGACGGGACGTCGGCGTTCGACATCGCCACCCGGATCGCCACCGAGACGCCGATCGACGGGATCGTCGGCGCGACGTATCCGCTCCGGCGGTGGCGGTCGGCCATCGACCATGCGCTCGGGGCCGGGCGGCTGGGGACGTTGAAGGTCGCGTTCGACCTGCGAGCTGACTAGGGAGGGACGTGTGGGCAGACCTGGGTTCGTGTTGGAGGTGGACGAGCGGACGCCGCCGCTCCTGGTCCACGAGGGCGAGGGGTTCCGGCTCCAGAAATTCCCGCTGGGGTCGAGGGTGATCTATCCGCCGGACGCGCTCCCCGGGATCAAGGACGTACGGGGGGCGATCCGCCGCGCCCTGGCCGAGCCGCACGACTCCGAGCCACTCGAGGCGCTGCTGAAGCCCGGCATGAAGCTCACGATCGCGTTCGACGACATCTCCATCCCCCTGCCGCCGATGCAGGAGCCCGACATCCGCCAGGTGATCCTGGAGGAGGTCATCGAGCTCGCGGCGGCCAAGGGTGTCGAGGACCTCAAGCTGATCGTGGCCAACTCGCTGCATCGCCGGATGACCGGTGACGAGATCAAGCATGCGGTGGGCGAGCGCGTCTTCCGGTCGTTCTACCCTCGGGACCTGACCAACCACGACGCCGAGGACCACGCAAACCTCACCTACGTCGGCACCACCGACAAGGGCGAGGACGTCGAGATCAACAAGCGGGCGGCCGAGTCCGACCTCATCGTGTACGTCAACATCAACCTGGTGGCCATGGACGGCGGCCACAAGTCGGTACCAGTCGGCCTGGCCAGCTACCGCGGCGTCCGGCCCCACCACAACGTCAGCACGATGCTGCACTCGAAGTCCTACATGGACCCCCGGCCCGGCCACTCGGCCATCCACGACTCGTGCGCGCGCATGGGCCAGCTCCTGAAGGACAACGGGGTCCGCATCTTCACCATCGAGACCACGCTGAACAACGAGGTCTTCCCCCAGCCGTTCGGGTTCATGAACAAGAGGGAGTGGGAGTGGTCGCTGAAGGAGCAGGCCACCTACGTGGCGGCGAAGAAGGCGAACGAGATGGCCCCTCCGAAGCTCCGTCACCAGGTGTGGATGCGGGTGCTGGCGCCGTACGGCGTGACCGGGATCAACGCGGGAGAGACCGACGCGGTGCACGAGCGGACGCTGGCCCGCTTGCACCAACAGCAGCTCACCGAGGTGAACGGGCAGAGCGACGTGATGGTCGTGGGCCTCCCGTTCATCGGGCCGTACAACGTGAACTCGATCATGAACCCCATCCTGGTGCACTGCCTGGGGCTCGGGTACCTGTTCAACATGTACCGGAACAAACCGGTGGTCCGCCCTGGCGGAGCGATGATCATGTTCCATCCGGTGCCGTGGGAGTTCCACCAGGTTCACCACCCCTCGTACGTGGACTTCTTCGAGGAGGTCCTGTCGCAGACCACCGATCCTTCCACCATCGAGTCGAAGTACGAGCAGCAGTACGCCACCGATCCCTGGTACATCCACCTTTATCGCAAGAGCCACGCGTACCACGGCGTGCACCCCTTCTACATGTGGTACTGGGGTGCGCACGCCCTGGACTACCTGGGCGACGTCATCGTGGTGGGCGGGAATCCCAAGGCGTGCGAGCGCCTGGGGTACCGAGCAGCGACCTCGTTCCGTGACGCGCTGGAGATGGCCGGCGACACCGTCGGGCGCTCGCCGTCGATCACGTACCTCCACGTGCCGCCCCTGGCCATCGCGGACGTGCGCTGATGCCCCGGACCACGAAGCGCTCGCTGGTCGACGAGGTCCGAAACGTTGCCAAGGGATGGCGGTGGGGTCGCCGTCCGGTGGCCCCACGAACCGCGGAGGCGCACACCGCACCCGCCGAGCCATGGTCGTTCCCCACGGACTGGGCGCGGAGCCCGGCCGGACGCGCCGCCCGCGATCTCGTGCTCTCCGGGGTGATGAAGCCCATCGTGTGGAACGAGACATCGCCCGAGGTGTTCGGCCTGGACAACCTGGAGGGCGTGCAGCCGCCGGTGATGTTCATCAGCAACCACTCGAGTCACCTGGACGCCACGCTGATCCTCACCACCCTCCCCCCGATGTGGCGGAACAAGACCGCCACGGCCGCGGCCAAGGACTACTTCTTCGATGTGTGGTGGCGATCGGCGTTCACGGCGCTCGTGTACGGCGGGTTTCCCATCGAGCGCGGGGGCGGGGAGCGGGCCACGGACAAGGCCAAGGAGCTGATCGGGGACGGCTGGAACCTCATCGTGTTCCCCGAGGGCACGCGCTCGGGCGACGGCTGGATGCAGCGGTTCCGCCACGGGAGCGCACGGCTTGCCATCGACATGGACATGCCGGTCGTGCCGATCGCCATCATCGGCGCGTACGCCGCGATGCCGAAGGGCCGGTTCTGGCCCAAGCCCGGCCGGCCTCCCATCCGGGTGCGCTACGGGCGGCCGCTCCGACCCGAGGACCAGGAGACCCACCAGGCCTTCTCGCTCCGGATGCAGTCGGCCATCGCCGAGCTGTTCGACGAGGATCGCACGAGCTGGTGGGAGGCTCGCAGGCGCGCGGCCACGGGGGCGACCCCCAAGCTCAGCGGGCCGTCCGGCCCGAAGTGGCGCCGGACGTGGGAGGGCTCGCGGGACATCCGCCGTCGGGGCCGTCCTCCGGCGTGGCGGTCGGGGCGATGAGGGCATGACGAGAATCGGCGGCGAGACGCGACGGCACGCGCTCATCGAGGAGGCCATCCGCGCGTTCGGCCGCGAAGGCTACTCGGGCGCGAGCCTCGAGCAGATCGCCAGCGCCGTCGGGATCCGGAAGCAGACGCTCCTGTATTACTTCCCGACCAAGGACGCGCTCCTCGAAGCGTGTCTCCAGGCGGCCGGCCAACGGGTCGCCGGGGAGATCACGGCCGCCCTCGAGGGCAAGGAGACCTACTGGGACCGGGCCGAGGCAGTCATCCACGCGGTATTCGCGCTGGCCGAGGAGTGGCCGGAGTTCCCCATGTTCGTTCGAGAGGCCGGACGCCTTGGGGCGGAAGGGTTCGAGCGTTTCGCGGGTGTGATGGACCCGCTCCGGAAGCGCGCGGTTCAGTTCCTGCAGGCAGGGATGGACGCAGGCGAGATCCGCGAGCAGGACCCGGCCCTGCTGCTGTTTATGCTGTACACGGCGGTGGTGGGGTCACTGACCGAGGCGAGCGTGCTCAATGCCGTGGTTGGGAAGGACAAGAGCCGCGCATCGTTGCGTCGCCGAGAGCGCGAAGTGGGTGCGTTCGTGCGGAGTGCCTTGCAGCCGGCATGAATCCACTCGTGAAGGGCGTGCCTGTCCGGGAACGGGACGCGCTCGTCCCCGCCGCGGCGGCGTAGGCCCAGGAAGGAGAGACACATGAAGGCGATCGTGCAGGACAGATACGGCTCGGCGGACGTGCTCGAGCTGCGGGACATCGACGTTCCGGTGATCGGGGAGAAAGACGTGCTCCTCCGGGTGCACGCCGCGGGCGCCGGTCCGGACGTGTGGCACATCATGACCGGGCAGCCATACATGGCGCGTCCTGTGCTCGGGTTCCGCCGACCGAAGGTCCCGGTCCGGGGCTGGGACGTCGCAGGGACGGTCGAGGCGGTCGGGGCGAACGTCACCCGCTTCGCGCCCGGCGACGAGGTGCTGGGCGTCGCCGAAGGCTCTTTCGCGGAGTACGCGATCGCGCCGGCGGACAAGGTGGTCCGCAAGCCCGCTCGGCTGTCCTTCGAACAGGCCGCGGCCCTCCCCGTCTCCGGGGTCACGGCGCTCCAAGCGGTGCGGAAGGCGGATGTGAAGCCCGGACAGGACGTGCTCGTCATCGGCGCGGCCGGAGGCGTCGGCACGTTGCTCGTGCAGATCGCGAAAGCCTTCGGTGGACGGGTCACCGGCGTGGCGAGCACGTCGAAGCTTGACCTCGTCCGGTCGATCGGCGCGAACGACGTCGTGGACTACACGCTCCAGGACTTCACGGACGGTTCGCGACGTTGGGACGTGATCCTCGACACCGCCGGGCGCCGGCCTCTGCGGCAGCTGCGGCGCGCGCTGAGCCCCAGGGGAACGCTCGTGGTCGTCGGCGGGGACGGCGGCGGCCGGTGGACCGGCGGTTTCTTCCGCGGGATCCTTCGCGGGCCGCTGGTGTCGCTGTTCGTCGGTCAGAAGCTCGGCGGGTTGAACTCGAAGACGAAACTGGAGGACCTACAGGCCGTGGCGGATCTGATCGAGGCCGGAACGGTCACGCCGGTCGTGGACCGGACGTTCCAACTGGTCGAGGCCCCCGACGCCGTCCGGTACCTCGCGGAAGGGCACCCAGGCGGGAAGGTCGTCATCGACGTCGGGTGATCTAGGCTCCCCCCCGCAGTCAATGGCGAAGGGGAAGGTGACGATGTCCGGTTCGGGGTTCGTCGAGGACGTGAGGATCGGCGTCCGACTCAAGATCTCGGCCCTGTGGATCGCGATGCTGTTCCTGTTCGCGTACGGGGACATCTTCGGGTTCTTCAAGCCAGGCCGGATCGAGGAGGTGATGTCGGGAAAGATCTCGGGGATCGAGATCACCCAGGGCTTCCTCTTCGCGGTGTCGGTCTACGTCGCGATCGCGAGTGTGATGATCTTCCTGTCCCTCGTGCTGAGGCCGCCGGTCTGCCGCTGGACGAACATCGTGCTGCCGATCTTGTACGTGGTCTCGATCGTGGCTGCGGCGGTCGGCGAGACGGACGCGTACTACGTGTTCCTGAGCGCCTCCGAGATCGCGCTCCTGCTGCTGATCGTCAGGTACGCGTGGACGTGGCGCCCCGAGGCAACCGGACAAGGTTAGGACGCCCCCACCACGAGAGTCGTCGGGAAGCGCTCACTTGCCCGATGTAGAGTCCGGACTTCGGGTCGATCGCCGACGGAAGGTCGCGAGAAGTGGGGCCGCCATGGCTCGGAGCGGGGATCTCGAGGTCACCAAGGAGTGCTCGGAATACACGGGCCAAGCCGGTGACTTCTGCACGATCACGTCCTCGAATCTCGAAGAGATCGAAGCGGGTTCGAGGGTTATCTACGCCGAGGCGGCGAGCGAGGGCACCCTCGACACCGACGTCGTCCTCGACGCGGGGTCCGGGAACACCGCCAAAGGCCACGTCGTGCTCGACCTTGCTGCCAACAAGGGCACGGCGACGTTTTCGGGAGGGACCGGGAAGTTCGCGGGATTCGATGCCCACGCCGACGTCACGGCTGATTCGGACGGCTTGTGGCACTGGAGTGGGACATACAGCTTCGACTGACTGGCGGCCTTTCCCACCTGCGGACGGCCGATGACCCGGTACGTGGCCCTCCTACGCGGGATCAACGTGGGCGGCAAGAACCTCATCAAGATGCCGCTCTGAAGGCGTGCTTCGAGGCGAACGGCTTCGAGAACGTCTCGACGTACATCCAGAGCGGCAACGTCGTCTTCGAAGCAGCCGATAGACCTTCCCTGCAGCTCACGCGCCGGATCGAGGCGATGCTTGCCGAGGCGTTTGACTACGTGCCGACCGTGGTGGTGCGAAACAGGAAGCAGATGCAAGCGATCGTCGACCGGGCTCCGAAGGGGTTCGGGGCCGAGCCGAAGAAGTACCGGTACGACGTCTTCTTCCTCAAGGAGCCGC
>JBIOUU010000051.1:0-2002 GCA_044867345.1 Actinomycetota bacterium | reverse complement strand
GGCTCGATGGGGAACTCGTACCCTCCCCTCGCCGGGGCCGCGATCGATGCCCCGGTGGCCTCTCGGATCTCGATGCCGCCCGACACGTAGTCGTTGTGGACGTGGGTCTCGAGAACGTGGCGAATGGACACGCCCCGCGCTTCCGCCGCCTCCAGGAACCGGCCGGCGTCACGCTGCGGATCGAGCACCGCGGCCTCGTCCCCGGATGTGATGAGGTAGCTGTTGTCGCCCAACCCGGGCGTGACCAGCACATCGATGTCCACAGATCTAGCTTGCGCCCCGGAACGCGCCGCTCGCAACGACCCGGGTCAGCCCCCCGCCTCGCGGATGGCTCGCCACACGCGCTCGGGGGTAAGGGGCATGTCGATGTGCCGAACGCCCAGGTGAGAAACGGCGTCGATCACCGCGTTCTGCACGGCGGGGGTCGAGCCGATGGTGCCTGACTCCCCGATGCCCTTCGCCCCCAGCGGATTGAGCGGCGTGGGCGTTTCGGTGTGGGTCGTCTCGAAAGAAGGAAGGTCGGCAGCCGTGGGCATCTCGTAGCTCATCAGGCTCCCCGTGAGGGGGTTTCCGTCTTCGTCGTACAGGACCTCCTCGTAGAGGGCCTGGGCGATCCCTTGGGCCAGGCCGCCGTGGACCTGGCCTTCCACGAGCATGGGGTTCAGGATCAGGCCGCAGTCGTCCACGGCGATGTGGCGAAGGAGCCGGACCAGGCCGGTCTCGGTATCGACCTCCACCACCGACACGTGCACGCCGAACGGGAACGTTCCGTCGGCGGATTGTGAGAAGTCCACCTCGGCGTGGAGCCCGGGATCCATCCCCGCCGGGAGTCTGGAGGGATCGGCGGCGGCTGCTGCCATCTCTGACCAGGACACCGCACGGTCCGGAGCGCCCGCGATCCCGATTCGTCCTTCGTCCAATAGCACCACGTCCTCCACAGCCGCCTCGAGAAGGTGGGCGGCGAGATGGCGAGCCTTCTCGACCACTCCCTCGCTGGCTCGAAGCACCGCGCTCCCGCCGACCTGCGCTGACCGGGATGCCATGGTGCCATCGCCCTTCGGCACGACGGCCGTGTCCGAATGCACCACAGTGACGGCCTCGAACGGGACCTTCATGGTCTCGGCGACGAGCTGTCCGAAGGCGGTGGCGTGGCCCTGCCCGTGCGGCGAGGTCCCGGTGAGAACCGAAACGGTCCCGTCGGGGTGCACCTCCACGGAGCCGAACTCGTCGCCCATCCCGTAGGCGGTGACCTCGACATAAGCGCTCAGGCCGATGCCGATCTGCTTCACGTCCCGCCGGCGCCGGCGATCCTCCTGCTCTTGCCGAAGGGCCTCGTAGCCCGAGAGTCGAAGCGCTTCATCCAGCGCTCGTTGGTAGTTCCCGATGTCGTAATGGGCCCCCGTCACGGTGGTATAGGGGACTGCGTCCTGGGGGATGAAGTTCTTCCGCCGGATCTCCACGGGGTCCATGCCGAGCTCATCCGCCAGCATGTCGACGGCCCGTTCGATCAGGGCGGCGGCCTCGGGCCGTCCGGCCCCTCGGTATGCATCGACCGGTGTCGTGTTGGTGGCGACGACCGCCCCATGCGCCTCCACACGAGGAATCCGATACGGTCCCGAGAGCATGAGATAGGTGAGCGTCGGCAGGTAGGCGACGCTTCCCGGGTACGCCCCGCCGTCAGCGACCAGCCGGACCTTCAGCCCGGCGATGGTGCCGTCTCGATGGCCGCCGATCTCGAACTCCTGGATCTGGGCCCGACCGTGGGTCATCGCGGTCATGCTCTCCGAGCGTGTTTCCATCCATCGCACCGGCCTGCCCAGGCGCAGCGCCAGTGCCCCGATGATCATGTGCTCCGGATAGACCGAGATCTTCGCCCCGAACCCACCGCCGACGGCGGGGGCGATCACCCGGAGTTGGGACTCCTTCAACCCGAGGGGTTCGGCCAACCCCGAACGCACGTAATGAGGGGCCTGGCACGACACCCACATGACGAGCCCGCCCG
>JBIOUU010000050.1:0-5221 GCA_044867345.1 Actinomycetota bacterium | reverse complement strand
GGCTCGAGTCGTGAGGCCGGTTCCCCACAGGAGCCACCACACGTAGGCGCCGACCGCGAGCGCGGCGACGATGAGGACGAGGCCGAGGACCCGAAGGATCCGGCCGGACCGGCGTCCGCGCCTCGCGGTCGCTGCCGGAAGGTCCGCGACGCTCTCCTGTTTCAAGGGAACGTCCGCCACGAACCAAGTGTCGCAGGTTCCGAGCGCACTCAGGCGCAAGGGTGCACACCGCCGACCTGTAGAAGCTCGGCCGTTCGAACCGGCGGCTATGTGGCGGTACGGGTCTCGCTGTCGGTGTTGTTGGCGGGGAGGCCGTCGCCGGCGAGGCTCCAGGTCGCCTCGTAGACCACGGTGTCGCCGGGGTTCAGGGGTCCGTCCTCGCCGTAGGACCACTCCCACCGATATCGCTGACACGCTCCCGGCCCCAAGAGCATCGGCGTGGCGTCGGTGAGGAGGGTAACCGTCCCTTCCGCCGAGGAACCGTTCACTGTTCTCGAGGTGGAGATGTCCGCGGGGTTCACGGTGATGTCGACCGTCCCGACGTTGCACGCCTTGGTGACGAACACCTTGCGGGAGCCGCCGCTTGCCCTCGACTTGGTGGGGCCGTTCACGATCATGTCGATGGCACCGTCGAGCCCGGGGATGATGCCGCCGCCAGCTTCCACCTTCCACAGCTCGATGCCGTGCGTGCCGTCATTCGCGCCGAAGAACAGCGTCCCGTTCACGTTGGTGAGGACGGCCGGTGAGGAGCCCGAAAAGCCCGGGAAGATGTCCATCACCTGGACCGTACCGGCCTCAGTCCCGTCGCTCTTCCACAGCTCGCGTCCGGCCGTGCCCTCGGCGCTGAAGAACACCGTCCCGTTCACGTTAGTGAGGAAGTGCGGTGCGGAGCCGACACTCCCCGGGAGGATGTCCTTCACGAGGACCGTTCCGGCCGTGCTCCCGTCACTCTTCCACAGCTCCCGGCCGTTGGTGCCGAAGTCGTCAGCGCTGAAGAACAGCGTCCCGTTTACGTCGGTGAGCTCGTGCGGGAAGGAGCCCCCGAAGTTCGCCGAGCCCAGGTTGATGTCCTTCACCAGGACGGTCCCGGCTACCGTCCCGTCACTCTTCCATAGCTCGACTCCCGTTGTGCCGTCGTCGGCGCCGAGGAACAGGGTCCCGGCCACGTTGGCGAGGTCGGCAGGCTCGAAACGCAGGGAGCCCTCCGATCCCGGGTCGATGTCCTTCACGAGGACAGTCCCGGCCTCGGTCCCGTCGCTCTTCCACGGCTCGCGCCCATGGCTGCCGTCGTTGGCGCTGAAGAAGAGCGTTTCGTTCACGTTCGCGAGGCTGGCAGGGAAGGACTCCCCCGATCCCGGGTTGATGTCCTTCACGAGAACCGTCCCGGCCTCGGTCCCGTCGCTCTTCCACAGCTCACGCCCGAAGACAGAGCCAAAGCCTGCACGGAAGAACACCGTCCCGTTGACGTTGGTGAGGTCGTCCCCTCCTATGTTGCCGCTCACCCTGACCGTGCCGGCCTCGGTCCCGTCGCTCGTGAACAGTCCGCATCCCAGGTCGTCGCAGGCACGGAAGAACGCCGTCCCGTTCACGTTGGTGATGTAGCGAACGAAGGAGCCCTGCACGTTCACGCCGTTGATGTCTCGCACCATGACCGTCCCGATCTCGGTGCCGTTGCTCTTCCAGAGCTCGCGCCCGTGGATGCCGTCGTTGGCGCTGAAGAATAGCGTTCCGTTCACGTTGGTGAGGTCGAGCGTGCTCCTCGTCTCGTCACCGATGCCGCCGCCGGGGGAATCAGCCGTGCCCGGGTTGATGTCCTTCACCAGCACGGTCCCGCCTGCGGTCCCGTCGCTCTTCCACAGCTCGATCCCGTGGGTGCCGTCGTTGGCCCAGAAGAACAACGTGCCGTTCACGTTGGCGAGACTGCCTGGCGTACCCGTGGAAAGGGAGTTCGCGGATCCCGGGAAGATGTCCTTCACCAGGGCGGCCGTCGTCGCGGCCCCTGTTGGCTGAACCAGAAGACCTACGAGCACGGTGAGAAGGACGACGGGGGCGATGACCCACCGCGCCTTGGTGGAGCTACGTCGCATCTCCCCATCACCCCCGGTTGCGCAGATCACGAACCTAGGGGCCGGCCGCGCACGTCTTCATCCCCAAAGTGCGCCATCTTCCGTTCGGCGCTCGGGTTGCCTACGATGCGTCTGGGTTCCGGCTCATCGCTACGGGAGGGGGGAGTCGGTGACCGTCGGCCGCCCGCCACCGCTGGTCGTCGTGGCCGGCGACGGCGAGACGTTGCAGCGGGTCCTGACCGAGGTCAGGAGCGCCGGCTGGCGCGTCGTCTCGGGGTGGGGCCTAACGGCGGACGGCGCGACGAAGGACGGTCCGGCCCCCGTCTGCGTCGGCCGGGTGAGCACCCTGCAGGAGGCACAGCTCGCCCTTCTCGCAGCCGTTCACGGCGCCGGTCTGATCGTGCATCTCGACGCACCGACCGAAGATCTGGCTCCGTTCGTCGAGGACCTTCGGCACGTGGGGCCGGTCGAGTTCCGGACCGAGGGATCTCGGTCACCGCCACCGCTGCTGACGAAAGAACAGATCGGTCTCCTGCGACTCCTGTCGTCCGGGGCCACCGTCTCGGAGGCGGCTCGAGAGGTGCACGTGTCGCGCAGAACGGCCGCGAGGTATCTCGCGGCCGCCCGGGACGCTCTTGGGGCATCCAACGTCGCCGAGGCCTTGCTGCTCGCCGAGCGCAGGGGATGGCTGTAGTGCTGCTCGGCCGCCAGCACGACATCGAGCGGGTGGCTCACATCGCCGCCGCCAGGAAGCCGGTGGCCGTGCTCGGCGAGGCCGGGATCGGGAAGACGTCGCTCCTCCGGGCGGCGGCGGATGTCATCGGTCGACGCCGGTACGAAGGAGGCGGCCTGGCGACGCTGACCTGGGTGGCCTATCTCCCCGTCACGAGGGCCATGAACATCGAGCTGCCCCGTGGGGACCATGCCGCGGTCGCGGCGGCCGTCTCCGGTCGCGTCGACGGGGGGTTGCTGATCCTGGACGACCTCCACTGGGCAGATCCGGACACGCTGCTGTTGCTTCCGTATCTCGCCGGACGGATCGCCTTGGTGAGCGCGATCCGAAGGGCCGACCCGGGGACGGCGCGGGCAGAGGAAGCCGCGCGATCGGCCGGTTTCGAAGCGATCGAACTGGGCCCGCTCCGCGAGCACGATGCGGGCGAGCTGGTTCGAAGGCGGCGCTCGGATCTCACCGCCTTCGCCGCCCGTCGAGTGGTCGCCGAAGCGCGCGGCAATCCGTTCCTGCTTCTCGAGCTCACCCCGCGAGGTGAGCCCAGTCCCGACCTCCGGGCCTCGCTGGCCGCCCGTCTCGGATCGCTGTCCGAAGCCGGGCTGCGATCCCTGGTCGTACTGAGCCTGCTCGGGCGTCCGGCTCCCGCGGGGCTGGTCGGTGAGGGCCTGGAGGAAGCGGTCGAACGAGGGCTGGGCGTGGAGACCGAGCGCGGGTTCGAGGTGCGCCATGCTCTGATCGCCGAGGCATCGCTGGCACGCGTCTCCCGAGCGGATCTGATCGAGCTGCACGTGCGGCTGGCGCGGAGCATCGAGGATCCGGGAGAGTCGGCACGTCACCACTTCGCGGCCGGCGAGTTCGCGGAGGCCCGACGCAAGGCGCTCGCCGCGGCCGATCGCACCGCATGGATCGGGGAGCGAGCACGACACCTCGGGCTCGCGGCACGGTGCGCCGGCGGTCCCGAGGACGACTTATTGCGGCTGCGGGCGGCCGATGCGTTGATCCAGGCGGGCCAATACGGGGAGGCCGAAGAGCTCGCGAACGCCGTGACGAGCGCGGATCCCGAGGTTCGGGCCGAGGCACACCTTCGCCGTAGCCAGTCCCGCTGGTTCCTCGACGACCCGGAAGGCGCGGAGGCCGAGGCCGAGCGAGGCCTTTCGCTTGTGGCCGAATCCGGATCCCGGATCGAGGTGGAGCTCCGACTCGGCCGGGCCGATCTTCCCTTCTGGCTCTGGGATGGGCCGAAAGCGCTCCCGCTGGCACGGGAGGCGTGGGCAGTGGCCAAGGGAACGCCGCAGGAGCCGAGAGCCAGGCTCCTGCTCGGTGGCGCGCTCGTGCTCGTGTCCACCACGGAGCATGCAGCGACGGAGCGGGGTCGCGAGTCGGCCCTCGCCGCGCGCCGCGAGGGGATCCGCCACCTTCGCGCCGCGGTCTCCGGCGCGAGGCGACGAGGGGACCTCGAGCTCGAGTGCGACGCGGCCCAGTACCTGATATCGACGTACGAGCTCGCCGGACGCTCGAAGGACGCGTACCGGCTGGCAACGACGACCGCGGAGCGTGCCGAAGGCGGTCACCTGAAGGTGTTGGAGGCCAGCCTGCGCTACCAGGTGTCGCATCTCGACCTCTTCCAGCAAGGTAACTACGAGGATGCCATCTCGGGCTTCGAGGCGCTGCTCGCCGGCAGCGATCTCCGACCCGACCAGCGGCCGTACGCGACCGCGGAGTTGGCCTTGGCGCTTGCCGATGTCGGGCGGATCGGGGAGGCTCAGGCGCTGATCCATCCGCTCCTAGATCCGGGCGCTCTCGCCTTCCAGGTCCTGCTGGTCTACTGGGTGCTTGCGGAGTTGGAGCTGATCTGCGGGGATCCTGCTCGCGCGCTCGCCGCCGCCGAGTCGGCCATCTCGAGTGCCCCCGGGAACTTCAACATCTTCGAGCCGGCCGTCACCAGGGCCTGGGCAGGCTTCCATACGAGCGCGTCGCTCGAACCGATCGACCTGCCGTCTCCAGGGCCTGTGTGGTCGGTCGCGGCGAGGCCGGAGATCGAAGCCGTGGGACTGTTGGCCGAGGGCGCGGACGGAGCCGCCCGAGCGGAGACGCTGTTCGACCGGGCGGCCGACCTGTGGGCGGGACTCGAGCTCAGGGGCGAGCTTCGGTGCCGGTGGGCGGCAGGCGAAGCGGCGCTCCGCTCGGGAGATGCGGGGCGGGCTCGCTCCCGCCTCCTTGCCGTGGAGGAGGCCGCGGCGGCGCACGGGATCAGATGGTTGCTCGCGTGGACGCGGAGATCGCTCCGCGCCGCCGGCGTCAGGCGCTCGCAGCCGAGGTCGATGGGAGGAGAGGGTGGGCTCACGTCTCGGGAACGGGAGGTCATGACCCTGGTCGCCGCCGGGAGATCGAGCGGGCAGATCGCCGAGCAACTCGGGCTCCGGCC
>JBIOUU010000049.1:0-9216 GCA_044867345.1 Actinomycetota bacterium | reverse complement strand
GGATGAGCTCCTCGCCGGTGACGCCGGTCCGCCGGGAGGCCCGGTCGTAATAGACCCGCATCTGGCGCTCCCCGACGCCGTAGATGGCGCGGAGCTTCTGCTTCTCCAGGAGCCGGACCTGGTACTCCGACAGGCGCTTGCGACCCCGGCCGTGCTGGCCCGGGGGATAGGGACGCTTGTTGGCCGGGCAGTTGGGGCGGCCGCAGAGCGGCGCGCCGACCCGGCGACAGGTGCGATGAGCAGGTCCGAACTTGTCCATGCGGCCAGTCAGCCTACCAACCGGGAAGCGCGTTCGACCGGGCTCGATACCATCGCGGGCCGTGGACGTCGCCGAAAGGATCGTGGGGAGCGTGCTGGGGCTGGCGCTCGGGGACGCCGTGGGCGCTCCGTTCGAGGGCCGGCGGACGGCGGAGGTCCCGGACCCGCTGCCGGCCACGGAGCTCCCGTGGATGGGCCTGCCACCGGGCTCGACCACCGACGACACGGCCATGGCCCGCAACCTGGTCAGAAGCCTGACCGCCCGGGGCGAGCTCGACCCGGATGACCTGGTGGCCCGGCACCTGGAGTGGTTTCGGTCCGGTCCACCGGACGTCGGCGCATTCACCCGGCGGGTGCTGTCACGGGTCGATCGGGGCGAGGACGCGTTCGAGGCCGCGAGGGCGGTCTGGGAGGAGCGCGGGTCGGAGGTGTCCGCCGGCAACGGCTCGGTGATGTACTGCGCGCCGCTCGGCCTGGCCTACGCGGATCGCGCGCACGAGTTGGTCGACGTTGCTCCGAGGCTGTCCGCCCTCACGCACTACGACGAACGGTGCCGGACCGCGGTGCTCGCCGTGACCCTTGCCGTCGCCGCGTTGGCCCGCGGCCAGTCACCGGAAGGAGCGGTGACCGCCGGACTGAGCGCTGTCGTGGACCGCGAGGGAGGGGAGGAGCTCGAGTACCTCGTCGAGATGGCCGGCGTGGGACGGCGGATCGACGGTCCGGACCAGGGCTTCTGCCTGTTCACGGCGGGCGTGGCGCTCCAGTCGCTCCTCGGCACCGGGGACTTCGCGACCGAGGTGGCGCGTGTGGTGGGGCTCGGCGGCGATACGGACACGAACGCAGCGGTCGCGGGCGCGCTCCTCGGCGCGCTGGTGGGTGAGGTAGGCCTCCCTCAGGCCTGGCTCGCACGGCTGCAGGACCGGGAGGCCATCCGAGCCGAGGCGCTGGCCCTGGTCACTCCGGGCCGAAGATCGAATCGATCTCCTGAAGCGTAGGGGCGTCGAGGGTCACGTCGCCCGCGGCCGCGTTCGACCTGACGTGCGCGGGATCCCTGCTGCCGGCGATGGCCGCCGTCACGCCCTCCTTATGGACCGCCCATGCCAGCGCCAGCGTGGACACCGGTATGCCGAGCCGCTCGGCGACCGAGCGGAGGCGCTCCACCCGCTCGAGGTTCCGATCGAAGTTCTCCGGGGAGAACGGCCCGATCCCTTCCTTCTTGGACCCCGCGCGCTGCTGGCCTCGCCAGTCGTCCGGGTGGAACATCGTGTCCGGGCCGATCGCATCGGTCAGCAGCCCGAAGCCCAGTGGTCCATACGCGAGGTAGCCGATGCCCTGCTGGGCCAGCCACGGCAGGAGCTCCGCGCGATCGTCCTGGTGGACCAGCGAGAACTGGTTCTGGACCGAGGTGACCGGATGGATCGGCAGGCACCGCTCGATCCGGGGCCGGTCGAAGTTCGAGACCCCGATGTGCAGCGCCAGCCCCTCCTTCACCACCTCGGCCATCGCTCCCCACGTGTCCTCGACCGGGATCCGGTCGTCCCGCCAGTGCACCTGGTACAGGTCGACGTGGTCGGTCTGGAGCCGGGCGAGCGAGGCCTGGATGGCTTTTTGGATCCCCTCCGGATGGATCCCCGAGCCTTCCTCGTCCGGCGCCACCTTGGTGAAGATCAGGACCTCGTCCCGCCGGCCGGCGATGGCGCGGGCCACCAGCTCCTCGGAATGACCCTGGCCGTAGACCTCGGCCGTGTCGATCCAGTTGATCCCCACGTCGAAGATCACCTGCATCGACTCGACGACCACGTCGTCCGAGGCGTTCGGTCCCCATTCGGTCCCGCCGGCCTCCCAGGCCCCGAAGCCGATCACGGAGATCTCCAGACCGCCGGCGCCGAGCGTTCGTGTCTTCACGATGTGGCCTCCTTCATCTCTCGCCCATCTCGGGGAACCGGGCGGCCAGCGAGGGAAGGACGTGGCTGGCGCCGGCCGAACGCAATTCCTCGACGGAGAACTTCCCGCTGGCCACAGCCACCGAGACGGCACCCGCGGCGCTTGCCGCGTCGACGTCGAGCGGCGTGTCGCCCACCACGAACACCCGATCCGGCGTGACGTCGTGGCCGTGGAGCATGGCGGCCTTGTCGATGGCGCCCCGGGTGAGCTTCGCCCGATCGTCCGAGTCCGATCCGTATCCGCCGAACACGAAGAACCGGTTGAGGTCGGCTCGGGACAGCTTTACCCGAGCGGCGCCCTCCATCGCTCCCGACACCAACCCGAGCATCGTCCCGGCGTCGGACAGCATCAGCAACAAGTCCTCGACGCCCTCCAGCACGTGGTAGCCCTCGGACGTCCGCACCTCCTCCGAGAGCCGCAGGAGGTACACGGCGAACAGGCGAGCCAGCTCGGCCTCGCTCGGCTCGCGTCCCACCGCAGCCTCGAAGGTCCTGCGGGCAACCACGGGATCGGTCTCTCCGGCCGCGGTGTGCGAGCCGATGTCTGCGGAGATCCCGTACAGCTTGTCGAACGCGTGCGCCCAACTCCGCGCGCCGGCCCCTCCGCTGTCGATCAGCGTGCCGTCGACGTCGAACAGCACGACCGTCGGCATGCTCATGGCCCGCGTCACGCCGTCTCGAACAGCACCGCGCGGGCGGGGCCGCCGTCCCCGTCCACGATCTTGAGCGGCAGCACGGCCAGGGTGAACTCGCCGGGATCGACCTCGCCGAGGTTTAGCCCCTCCACGATGACCACACCGTTCGAGAGCAGCTCGACGTGCGTTGGGTGCCCGGGAGCGCCCTTCTGCTCGATCGACAGGAAGTCCACGCCGAACAGCTTGATCCCCGCCGATACCACCCACCTCGCTCCCTCGGGCGACAGGCAGACGTACTCGTCGGGGAAGTCGGCCGGCAGGTGTCGCCAGATCTCCGAGTTGTCGCTCTTCAGCAGGACGCGCGTGGCCCCGGCCGGGATCTTCAGCCCGTCCAGGTCGTCGGGACCAAGCTGGCCCCGAAGGCCCCGGGCATCCGCGACCACGCAGTCACCGACCAGCAAGTCCACCGGCACCCGATCCATCCCCGCTGCGCCGGGGACGAAATGGACCGGCGGGTCGACGTGCGTGCCGGTGTGGGTCCCGATCCGAAGCTCCGAGACGTTGGCGGGGTCGCCCTTCGAGATCTGGATGCGGGGAAGGATCTCCACCGGGGGGTCACCCGGCCACACGAGCAGGTCGGGCCCGATGGGGAGCGACACGTCGATGATCCGGTCCATCAGCATCCTCCGTGGGATCGCAGCCGCCGGTACCGCCGGATCAACGCGTTGGTGGAGGAATCGTGAACGAGCTTCGGCTCGTCCTCCGCCTGGAGCTCCGGCACGATGCGCGTGGCCAGGACCTTGCCCAGCTCCACCCCCCACTGGTCGAACGAGTTGATGTTCCAGATGGTCCCCTGGGTGAACACCTTGTGCTCGTACAACGCGACCAGTTGTCCGAGCACCGACGGCGTGAGCTTGGAGGCAAGGATCGCGTTCGTCGGGTGGTTGCCCCGGAAGGTCCGGTGGGGGACCTGCGCCGACGGAACGCCCTCGGCCTCCACCTCCTCCCGGGTCTTGCCGAACGCCAGCGCCTCGGTCTGGGCGAACAGGTTCGCCATGAGCAGGTCGTGATGGTCGCCGACGGAATGGCTGGGATGCACGAACCCCAGGAAGTCGCACGGGATCACCTTCGTGCCCTGGTGGATCAGCTGGAAGTACGCGTGCTGCCCGTTCGTGCCGGGCGTGCCCCACACGATGGAGCCGGTCTGGTAGTCGACCGGGTTCCCCTCGAGGTCCACCGACTTGCCGTTGGACTCCATGTCGAGCTGCTGGAGATACGCCGGGAGCTTCTCCAGGTGCTGGCTGTAGGGCAGCACGGCGTGGGTCTCCGCGCCGAAGAAGTTGCCGTACCACGTCCACAGCAGCCCGAGCAGCACGGGCATGTTCCGTTCGAACGGCGCCGTCCTGAAGTGCTCGTCCATCAGTCGGAATCCGGCCAGCATGTCGCGGAAGCCATCCGGCCCAATGGCGACCATCAGCGAGAGCCCGATCGCGGAGTCGACCGAGTACCGACCTCCCACCCAGTCCCAGAACTCGAACATGTTCTCGGTGTCGATGCCGAACTCGGCGACCTTCTCCGCATTGGTGGAGACGGCAACGAAGTGCTTGGCCACCGCGTTCGGCGCTCCGAGCTTGGAGAGCAGCCAGTCCCGGGCGGTCCGGGCGTTCGTCAGCGTCTCCAGCGTGGTGAACGTCTTCGAGGACACGATGAACAGCGTCTCCTGGGGATCGAGGTCCCGGGTGGCCTCGTAGACGTCGGTGCCGTCGACGTTGGACACGAACCGGAAGGTGAGGCCCCGCTCCGAGAAGTCCTTGAGGGCCTCGTAGGCCATGGCCGGGCCGAGGTCCGAGCCACCGATGCCGATGTTCACGACGTTTCGGATGGGGCTCCCGGTGTGGCCCGTCCAGCCGCCGGACCGGACCCGTTCGGCGAAGGATGCCATCCGATCGAGCACCGCGTGGACCGACGGGACCACGTTCTGCCCCTCGACCTCGATGACCTCGTCCCTCGGCGCGCGGAGCGCGACGTGCAGGGCCGGCCGATCCTCGGTCACGTTGATCCGCTCCCCGGCGAACATCGCGTCGATCCGGCGTCGGAGCCCCGAGCGTTCGGCCAGGCCAACCAGGAGCTCGAGGGTCTCCCGGGTGGCCAGGTTCTTCGAGTAGTCCAGGTAGAGGTCCCCGGCCTCCAGCGTCAGCCTTTCGCCGCGATCGGGGTCCTCGCTGAACAGGTCTCGGAGGTGGACGCCCTCCATCTTGTCGCGGTGAGCCTTCAACGCCTCCCATTCGGGGGTTCGGGTGATCCTCCCGTTCGCGGCCATGGAGACCGAGCAGGCCCTCAGGCCGGCTTCTCCGGGTGTCCGCCGAACTGCATGCGGAGCGCCGAAAGGATCCGGTCGGCGAAGTCGGCCTGGCCCTGGGACTCGAACCGGTCGAACAGGGCGCCCGAGAGGACGTGGAGTGGAACGCCCTCGTCCACGGCGGCGAGCACGGTCCACCGGCCCTCGCCGGAGTCGGACACCCGTCCCGAGTATCTGGCCAGATCGGGCTCCTCGAACAGCGCGGCCGCGGTCAGGTCGAGCAGCCAGGAGGCGACCACGCTCCCTCGGCGCCATACCTCGGCCACCTCGGCCGTGTCGATGTCGTATCGGTAGTACTGGGGGTCGCGGAGAGGTGCCGTTTCGGCGTCGGCCTCCCGCTTCCTGGTCCCCGCGTTGGCGTTGCGGATCACGTTCAGGCCCTCCGCGTAGGCCGCCATGAGGGCGTACTCGATCCCGTTGTGGACCATCTTGACGAAGTGGCCGGCGCCGGATGGTCCGCAGTACAGGTAGCCGGCCTCGGCGGTGCTCTTCGGGCGCGAGCCGTCCCTGCCGGGCGTGCGCGAAGCCGCCTCCACCCCCGGCGCGAGGGCGGCGAAGATGGGATCGAGGCGCCGTACCACCGCCTGGTCTCCCCCGATCATCAGACAGAACCCCCGCTCCAAGCCGAACACGCCGCCGGAGGTCCCGACGTCGATGAACGTGATGCCCTTGGAGGCGTACCGCTCGGCCCGCTCGATGTCGTCGCGGTAGTAGGAGTTCCCCCCGTCGATGATGACGTCCCCGGGGTCCATGAGCTCCGCCAGCTGGTCGGCGGTGGAGCCGGCGAAGGCGGCCGGCACCATGATCCACGCCGTTCGAGGCTTGGAGAGCTTGCTGGCGAAGTCCTCGAGCGAGGCGGTTCCGATGGCGCCCTCGCCCTCGAGCTGGCGCACGGCCTCCTGGCTCACGTCGGAGGCCACAACCTCGTGGCCGTGGCGCATCAGCCGTCGCGAGAGGTTCGACCCCATCCGGCCGAGGCCCACCATCCCGAGCTGCACGATCCGGCTCCTTCCGCCGCGGCAAGGGTACCGCGGGCGAGATCAACGCTCGCGGCCAGTCCCGGACTCACCGCCTCCAGTCGCCGAACGCCCCGAGCAGCGCTTCCCTGGCCTCGGCCGACACCGATCCCTCGGTGAGACGGCCGACCAGCACGAGCGTCCGCCGCATCTGGTCCAGGTATGCCGTGCAGCCCTCGCATGCCGCGAGGTGCTCATCGAACCGTGCTCGGTCTGAAGGGGGAAGTGCCCCCTCGAGATAGTCGGTCACGAGCTCCACCAGCTCACGACAGGTCAGGGCCACGGCTCCCGGTCCAGGTCGTCCACCGTGGAGGGTCCCTGCGAGGGCCCGAAACGCTACAGTCGATCGTCGGCGCCCCGTAACGCCCGGAGCCCTGGACGACACGGTCGATCCACCATCCGTTCGTCCGGCGAATACACGGTGGGACGGGGCCGAGCCGGGAAGGGGGACCTCCACGTGGCTGAGATCAAGGTGTACGGGGCGAGCTGGTGCCCGGACTGCCGGCGGGCCAAGCGCTTCCTGGGCGACCAGCGGGTCCCGTTCGAATGGCACGACATCGAGCAGGATCCCGACGGCGTCAACGTCGTCCAGGCCAGGAACGACGGCAACAACGTCATCCCCACGATCATCTTCCCGGACGGGACCTTCCTGTCCGAGCCCACCAACGAGCAGCTCGCCGAGAAGATCGGCCTCGAGCGGATGGCCATGATGCACGTCTACGACCTGATCATCATCGGGGGAGGCCCGGCGGGCCTCACGACCTCGATCTACGCAGCCCGCGAGAGCCTCCAGACCCTCGTGATCGACAGCAAGGGCCTAGGCGGCCAGGCCGGCGTGACCGAACGACTCGACAACTACCCCGGCTTCCCGGACGGGATCGGAGGGGCCGAGCTGGCCGAGCGGATCGTCCTGCAGGCGCGGCGATACGGGGTCGAGCTCCTGCAAGCCGTGTCGGCCCTCTCGGTCACGAGCGAGGGCGACCAGGTGGACGTGGAGGCCGCCACCGGCGACCACTACCACGCCCGGGCCGCCCTCATCGCCAGCGGCTCCTCGTACCGCCGGACGAACGCGCCCGGTGAGGACGACCTGATCGGGGCGGGGATCCACTTCTGCGCCACCTGTGACGGGCCGTTCTACAGGGGCTCCAAGGAGCTGGTCGTGTTGGGCGGCGGGAACAGCGGGCTGGAGGAGGGCCTGTTCCTCACCCAGTTCGTGGACAAGGTCACGGTGGTCGAGCGGGGCGACCGGCTCCGCGGGAACAAGCTGTTGCAGGACAAGGTGAACATGCACAAGCAGATGGAGGTCCTCCTCAACCGGTCGGTGAAGGAGTTCAAGGCGAAGGAGGACGGGAGCGGAAAGCTCGGGTCGATCACGCTGGAGAGCGTTCCGGCCGGCACGCTCGAGGAGCTCCACCCCGCGGGCTGCTTCGTGTTCATCGGCCTGGATCCGAACACGGAGTTCATCAAGGGTTCGGTAGACCTGGACGACCGGGGGCTGATCGGCACCGACATGGGCTTCCAGACCAGCATGCCGGGAGTGTTCGCCGCGGGCGACGTGCGGTCCGGCTCCACGAAGCAGCTGGCCTCCGCCGTCGGCGAGGGCGCGGGCGCCGCGATCGCCATCCGCCAATACCTCGAGAACAAGGACCGGAACTGATGACCATGCTGGCCGTCACCGTAGGCCCGCCCACGCCGAACTCGGGAGCGCTGGAGAAGGTGCCCGAGCCCGATCCGGCCGAGGGCTCGATCCTGTGCGAGACCATCGCGGTCGGCGTCGACGGCACGGACAACGAGATCGTCGAGGGCAAGTACGGCGAGGCTCCTCCGGGCACGGACCGGCTGATCCTGGGGCACGAGTCGCTGGGGCGGGTGCTCGAGGCGCCCGTCGGGAGCGGCTTCGCCGCGGGCGAGCTCGTGGTGGGGTTCGTTCGCCGGCCCGACCCCGAACCGTGCGACAGCTGCGCAGCCGGGGAATGGGACATGTGCCGGAACGGCCTGTACACGGAACGTGGCATCAAGGGGCGCCATGGATATCTGTCTGAGCAGTTCCGGATCGAGCCGGAGTTCGCCGTCAAGTCCGATCCGGCCCTCGGACGCCTGGGCGTGCTCACCGAGCCCATGTCGGTGGTGGCCAAGGCCTGGGAACACGTCGAGCGGATCGGCCGCCGCGCCGTGTGGGAGCCGAGACGGGCCCTGGTGACGGGGGCCGGACCGCTCGGGCTCCTGGGTGCCATGCTCGGCCGCCAGCGCGGGCTGGACGTCCACGTCCTGGACGTGGTCGATGCCGGACTGAAGCCGATGCTCGCCCGAGACCTCGGCGCGACCTACCACGCCGGGTCGCTGGACGACGTGGCCGGCCTGTTCGACGTGGTCATCGATTGCACGGGGGTGGGGCCGCTGGTGTTCCACGCCATCGACCATCTCGCCCCGGACGGCGTGATGTGCCTGACGGGCATCTCGCCGGCCGGGCGCACGCTTCCACTCGACGTGGACACGCTGAACAAGCAGATGGTGCTGAACAACAACGTCGTGTTCGGCTCGGTGAACGCCAACAGGCGGCACTACGAGGAAGCCGCGGACGCGCTGGCGCGGGCCGACCGCGGGTGGCTGGACCGGCTGGTGACCAGGTGGGTGGCGCTTGCCGCATGGACGGAGGCGCTCGAGCGGCGTGACGGCGACGTGAAGACGGTCGTGGACATCGGCCGGATCTGACGGAGGGCAGGATGGACGCGAAGGAGATCTTCGAGCTGATCGTGAAGGCGGACGAGCGGCTCAAGTACGCCACGCCCGACAAGGCCGAAGCGAGGAAGGCCCAGGCTCGGGACCTTCTGGTGAAGGCGTTGGAGGAGGCGAGGGCCATCGGGAACGATCAACTCGTGCAGCAGGCCGAGACCCGCCTGGCGGATCTCGGCATGCCCCCGGTCGCCGGCGGCGCCGGCGAGCGGGAGGATGCTCCGGCCGTGCACGGCTCGCCGCCCCCGGGGGCCAAGGCGGCGTCGGCCGCC
>JBIOUU010000048.1:0-4450 GCA_044867345.1 Actinomycetota bacterium | reverse complement strand
TGGAACCGTCGAGAAGTTCATCGGCGACGCCATCATGGCGGTGTTCGGGGTCCCGGTCGTCCGGGAGGACGACGCGGGGCGGGCGCTTCGGGCCGCCCTCGAGATGCTCGCTCGGCTCGATGCGCTGAACCGAGACTTCCAGGGGCGCCATGGGGTGACACTCCGCATCCGGATCGGCGTCAACACCGGCGAGGTCATCGCTCCTGTGGGGACCGGCGCCCAACAACTCATCGTCACCGGTGACGCGGTCAACGTGGCCGCCAGGCTCGAGCAGGTCGCCGAGCCGGGAACGGTCCTCGTCGGAGGGCGAACCTTCCTGGCTGCTCGCAACGCCTTCCGCTTCGGTGAGCCCGTCACCCTCGAACTGAGGGGCAAGGCCGAAACGATCACCGCGTACCCGCTGGTGGAGGTGCTTCCCGAGGCGAAACGAGGGGTTCCCGGCCTCTCGTCTCCCATGGTGGGCAGGGATCGCGAACTGGAGACGCTCACGAGCCTCCTGGAGGAATCGATCGAGACGAACCGACCGCGGCTGGTCACGGTGTTCGGGCCGGCAGGGATCGGCAAGAGCCGACTGGTCCAGGAGTTCATCCGGCTGGCGACCTCGCTGAGGCCGGACGCCACCGTCTTGCGCGGGCGGTGCGTGGCGGCGGGTCACGGCATCACCTACTGGGCGCTCGGCGAGATCCTCGGGGGTGCTTGCGGCATCGCCCTGGACGACTCGGCCGATGTGGCGGAGGAGAAGTTGCGCTCCGGGCTTTCCGAGATCCTCTCGGTCCTAGACCTGAGGGAGGACGAGCTCGCTCAGACCGTGTTCGCGCTCGCCACCACGGCGGGCATCTCCCTTCAGGACAACCCTCTGGAGCGCATGGAGCCCCGCGAAGTGGCCGACGAGATCGGCCGGGCCTGGCCCCGGTTCGCCAGCGCCTACGCCTCGCGGGGGCCGCTCGTGATCGCGGTGGAGGACCTGCACTGGGCCGGGGACCAGCTGCTCGACATGCTCGAGCGGATCGTGGCCCGGTCAACAGGTCCGCTCGTCCTCGTGGCGACGACGCGGCCTGAGTTCGCCCAGATGCACCCCGGGTTCGCCACCGGCAGGGAGGACACGTCGTCGGTCTCGCTTCGACCGCTCACGGAGGAGCAGGGGGCACGTCTCGTCGAGGGTCTCCTGACCGTCGCCGACATCCCGGGTGACCTCCGCCAGGAACTGCTGGCCAAGGCTGAGGGCAACCCGTTCTTCCTCGAGGAGATCATCCGCCGGCTGATCGACGAGGGCGCACTCGTTCGCGAGGGCGACAGATGGACGGCCACTCCCGCGGCGCGCCAGACCACAGTGCCCGACACGATCCACGGACTACTGGCCGCGCGGGTCGATGGACTCCCACCACTTGAGAAGCAGGTCCTGCAGGAGGCGGCCGTCGTTGGGCGGGTCTTCTGGGAGGAGCCGGTGGCCAAGTCCCTGGGCAACGGGAGCGTCTCCGTGGCCCTCCTTGAGCTCGAACGAAAGGGCCTGGTGTTCGCCCGGCCGACGTCCTCGATCGCCGGTCAGATCGAGTTCATGTTCAAGCATGCGTTGGTTCGAGACGTCGCATACGGGAGCCTGCCGAAGGTGCGGCGGGCCCGGGCCCACGCGGAGCATGGAGCCTGGATCGAGCGGCTGGCCGGGGACAGGATCGAGGAGCTCGTGGAGCTCCTGGCCCATCACTACGGCACCGCCGCCTCCGGAGAGGACGCCGATCTCGCATGGGCCGACGACCCGGAACAAGGGGAAACGGTGCGGGTCAAGGCGGTGGAGTCCCTCCTCCTCGCCGGAGAGGTGGCCCGCCGGCGATTCGCGATCGACAAGGCCGTCGAGCTGCACCAGCAGGTCCTGTCGCTGTCCCGATCCGACCAAGAGCGAGCCCGGGCGCTGGAGGAGCTGGGTGATGACCACGCGGCCGCGTTCCACGGCGACGAGGCCGTCGGGTCATACCTCGAGACGCTCACCCTTGTCCGGCTCGACCCGGCGGCGACATCGACGCGGGTCCGCCTGTGCCGAAAGGCGGCTCGGATGGCCGCCGAGAAATTCGGCGCGTTCCGATCCCCGCCGGACCCGTCGCTGGTGGACGACCTGATCCAGGAAGGCCTGACCGCCGCAGAGGAGGACGAGTCACGAGCCTGGCTGCTCGTCCTGTCGGGGGAATCCTCCCTCTACTGGCGGGCCATGAAGGGTGACGATCCGGTGCCCATGCATCAGCGCATCGACTCCGTTCGCGAAGCGCTGGCGCTGTCCGAGGCCCTGGATCAGGCGGACCTCCAGATCTTCGCCATCCGGACCCTGAGCGAGCTGTATGAGGTCGCCGGCTCGTACGAGTTGTCGATCGAGACGGCCCGGCGCCAGCTCGCGCTGCTCGATCGCATCGAGTCGGTCTCCGAACGGGCCCTCAGCCTGTTCGCGGTGGGGATGGGCCTGGCCGATCTCACGGGCGAGTACGAGGAGGCCATCGAGCTCTCCCGGCGATCGTACGACTTGGCGAAGAGGTTGAGCCCCCACGAGCGGATGCACGGGCTCTACGGGCAGATCAACCCGCTCTATCACCTGGGGCGATGGGAAGAGCTCCTTTCGCTGCTGGAGGAGCACGTCGAGCACTTTCAGTCGGAGGCAGATGTCTCCTGTTTCGGCGTCCGAGGAGGCGTTATGTTCGGCGCGCTCACGCTGGCTCGGATGGGCAAGGTGGAGCGCAGCATGGAGCTCGAAGCCATGGTTCCGCGGCTCGACCGAGCTCTGCGCGGGGAGGGCCTCAGAGCCTTGCTGGCCTCGGCCACGGGGGATCACGAAGGAGCCAGAACACTGGCCGCCGACGTTCTCGCGAGGGCCGAGGCAACATGGCGAGCGCCCGAATCGGCGCTGGCGATGTTGGAAGCCCTGGTTGCGCTGAGGCGGTGGAAGGAACTGACAGAGAACGTGGCCCATGTCCGGAACTTCGCCGGCGCCCTCGTCACGCTCGCTCCCACATGCGATCGAGCTGAAGGCCTCGTTCGGGCTGCGGCGGGCGATCTCGACGCTGCGGCGGACCTGCTCGACCGGTCACTGGAGGCGTTCGACCGTATTGGAGAACGCTACGAAACTGCGCGAACCACGGAAGCCCTTGCCGGCGTGATGCGCGGCGAGAGGGCACGCGATCTCCTTGCCGAAGCCCTCCGGCAGTACGAGCACCTCGGGGCCAGGCCCGATGCTGACCGGGTACGGGCCTTGAGCGCGCCTTGAGAGCCGGGCCTTCCTAGAGCACCAGGAACGTACCGTTCATGAACGGATGGATGTCGCAGCGGAAATAGTACGTGCCGCTCTCGAGAGGAGGGATCCTGAAGGCTGTCTTTTTCGTGATTCGATCGCCCCGGAACAGCGCCGGATAGTCGTAACCGGCCGGCATGAGGACGCCGACCTCAGGATCTTGCTGGCCGACGCGCTAGCGTTTCGGGCGGCCGAGCAGTTCGTAGCATCCATACACTGCACCCATGGTCTACCAGGTCGAGCTGATCGGCCGAGAAGCAGAGCTTTCGATGCTGACGGATGTCCTGGCCGAGGTTCGGGGTGGCAAGGGCGGGCTCGTCCTGATCGCGGGCGAGGCAGGAGTGGGGAAGACCAGACTTGCGAACGAGGCTCTCGCCCCCAGCGAGCTGCTCGCCCTGCGAGGGTCGGCCCCCCCGGAAGCCACGCCGTACGGACCGATCGTCGGCGTGCTGCGTGCGTATCTGCGGGCCGTGCCCGACGGCCTGCGCGGCGTTGGACCCCTCGAACGGTACCTCGCGCTGCTCCTTCCCGAGCTCGGCTCGGCTCCGGAACGGCCGGACATGCAAACGTTGGTGGAATCCATCCGGCGGGCCTTCCACGAGATCGGTCGCCGCGGCGCGTCGGCGGTGTTCCTCGATGATCTCCATCGTGCCGACGAGGCAACCCTGGACCTGCTCGACGGGCTGTCGGTCTCGCTCGAGGACGAGCGAGTGCTCATCCTGGCCGCCTATCGAACCGACCAGATCCCTCGGGGGCATCCGCTGCGGCGGCTTCGCGCCGAGTTGCGGCGAGCGAGCAGATTCCGTGAGGTGCTCCTCCACTCCCTCGACGCGTCGCACACTGCGGAGCTGGTGGCCCGCATCCTCGGAAAGGCTCCCACTCGCTCCCTGGCGACTGCCGTCTACGAGCGCACGGAGGGCCTTCCGTTCTTCATCGAGGAGCTCACGGCGGCCCTCGCATCCACCCGACGACTTCGAGACGGGGACGAGGTCGTGGATCTCCGTTCGGCCGAGGACGTGCCGCTCCCTCAAACGATCAGGGACGCGGTCCTCCTCCTGACCGATGGGATCTCTGAGGCAGGCCGGAGGGCTCTCGAGCTCGCCGCGGCGGCGGGGACTCACGTCGACCCGGATTTCCTCCACGACCTTGTGGATGACGATGCCCACGAGGAGCTGATCGAAG
>JBIOUU010000047.1:0-25944 GCA_044867345.1 Actinomycetota bacterium | reverse complement strand
CGAGCCCGAACAGGCCTTCCGCATCTCGAGCACGAGCGGGTCGTCCGCGTTCAGGACGGCCCAGCCGGTCTTGGGGACGGCCTCCACGACCACCTGCTTCACCCGGGCGAGCTTCTCGACGGAGTCGATCCCCCGCAGCCCCAGATGGTCGCCGGTCACGTTCAGGACCACAGCCACGTCGTTCTGTCCGTAGCCCAGACCCTCGCGGAGGATCCCGCCCCTGGCCACCTCGAACACCGCGAAGTCCACCCGCGGGTTCTGGAGCACCATCTGCGCCGACTTCGGCCCACTCGCGTCCACCCGCTTCACCAGACGCTCGTCGATGTAGATGCCGTCGGTCGACGTCATCCCGACCTTCCGCCCCATGCCCCGGAAGATGTGGGAGATCATCCGGACCGTGGTGGTCTTCCCGTTCGTGCCGGTGACGGCGACGATGGGGATCCGCGAGGGGGTCCCCGACGGGAAGAGCAGGTCGATCACGTGCTTGGCCACGTACTGCGACTCACCCTCGGTGGGATGCGTGTGCATCCGGAACCCAGGCGCGGCGTTCACCTCGACGATGGCGCCGCCCGTCTCTCGAACCGGCTGGGAGATGTCCGGCGCGAGGAAGTCGATGCCGGCGACGTCGAGGCCGACGACCCGGGCCGCCTCCTCGGCGATCTCCACGTTGTCCTCGTGGGCTTCCCACGTCCGGTCGATGGAGATGCCCCCGGTCGACATGTTGCCGGTGTCGGCGAGCTTCACGAACGCCTCTTCGGGCGGGACGTCGTCCAGGCCGTAGCCCTGCTTCCTCAGGAGCCCGACGGCCGGGTCGTCGAGCTTGATCTTGGTGAGCACCTTCTCGTGGCCGATCCCGCGGCGGGGGTCGGCGTTCGTCTCCTCCACGAGCGCTCGCACGGTGTGCGTTCCGTCACCGACGACGTGGGCCGGGACGCGTTCGGCCACGGCGACCATGTGCCCTCCGACGACCAGGACCCGGTAGTCGTTGCCGGTGACGTAGCTCTCCACGACCACCTCGCCCCGCCGGGCCTCCTTCAGGGCCCGCATGAAGCCGCTGCGCACGTCCCCCTCGCTCCGGAGATCGAGCGACACGCCCCGTCCGTGGTTGCCGTCGACCGGCTTCGTGACCACGGGAAACCCGATGCGCCGGGCCGCGGCCACGGCGGTGTCCTCGGTCCGCACGACCTCCCCTCGGGGCACGGGAAGGCCGGCCGACGAGAGCAGCCGCCTGGTCATGTCCTTGTCGCCGGCGATGTCCACGGCCAGCGAGGCGGTCTTCGAGGTCATCGTGGCCCGGATCCTCTGCTGGTACTTCCCCCATCCCAGCTGGACCAGCGAGGCCTCGTTCAGCCGGATCCAGGGGATGTCTCGGGTGGCCGCCTCGTCGATCAGGGCCTGCGTCGACGGCCCGAACGCTCTCCGTTCGGCCAGCAGGATGAGCCATTCCAGCTCCGCCAGGAAGTTGAACTCCGGCTCCGGCTCGACCAGGTGATTGAGGAGGCGGACGGCGATCCGCCCTGCCTCGACCCCGACCCGTTCCTCCCAGTAGCCGTAGATGACGTTGTACTGGCCGGGCCCGTCGGCGCTCCGGGTCTTGCCACGGAAGACGTGGGCCCCCGACTCCCGCTGGAGCTCCAGGGCCGCGTGCTCGGCGACATGGCCGAGCCACGTACCCTCCTCCAGCCGTTCCCGGAACCCTCCCCTGCGCCCGAGCGAGCACGAGTGCTCGCCCACACCCGGCAGCATCTGCAGCAGTGCCTCGGTGAACCCCGGCAGCGTGTTCGACGGCCATTCCTCGAGGGATCCGAGGTCGACCAGTAAGCGGACGCAGGGCTCGTACGACCAGTAGTTGGGACCCCGGAACACCTGGGTCTCGACGATCTTCAGGTCGGCCTTCGCCGGTTGCTTCTTCGCGGCCGGCTCGCGCCTCGCGCGTTCCCGGTCCGCACGCGGGCGCGGCCGGGCGGCGCTCACTCCGACGCCTCCCGTTCCTCTCCCCGAACGGCTCCGGGGAGCAGCGTTCGGGCCCGCAGGTCGAACCAGTAACCCGCGGGCAGCGAGTGCAGGACCACCCCCGAGACCATGAGCGGACGGTGTCCCTTCCCCTGGTACGCGTCGGTGCGGGCGCGCGAGCCGTCCACGATGGTCACGGCGCCCCGACCCACGACCTCCATGACCTTGTCCGCGTAGACGATGGCCGCGGTGTCCTCGTCCAGGCCCAGCCCCAGGAGCGACGGCGAGTGCGCGATCACCGAGAGGAGGCGGCCGATCCGGCCCCGTTGTTCGAAGTGCTGGTCGATCACGATGCGATCCAGGAGCCCGAGGCCCGCGGAGAGCTGGGCCATGCGGTTCTTCGGCGTGGGCCCCGGCGTCCCGAAGGCCATCATGTGGGAGGCCAGCGCGCTGGCGCCCGCCGAGGTCCCGGCGATCACCGCGCCCCGGTCGTGCGCCAGGAACAGCGCCGACGCCAGTCGCGTCCCGCCCACAGCCGAGGACAACCGGAGCTGGTTCCCCCCGGTCAGGAACACCCCCGTCGCGCTGGCGACCGGCGCCGCCACCTCCGGGTCGTCGGCCTGGTCCCGGTCCTCCGGCCGGATGCCGGTGACCTTCGCCACTCCCAGCCCCTCGAAGAGCTCCCGGTAGATCTGGGTGGCCATGTCTCCGAGCGAGGAGGCCGTGGAGACCACGACGATCGATGCCTCGGCCCCCCCGGCGAACGCGACGAACCGGGACAGGATGGCCTTGTCACGGCGCTTGTCCTCGGCCCCGCCGATCAGCATCACGGGGCCGGCCCCGCCGGCGAGGAGGTGCGGGCCGGAGCCCGTGGATGCCGTCATGCGCAAAGTGTAGCCCCGGCGATGGCCGGCTCAGTGCGGCCGCACGCTCCGCTCGGGGGAACCCGGCGGGCGAAGGATCAGCTGATCGTGTGGCTCGACCACGTCCACCATCCCGTCCAGCCCCTCCTGGACCAGGATCTCGAAGCCGTTCCCCTGGACCAGCCGATCGCCGTCGCCCGGCTCCTCGGCCAGGGAGAACTGGACCCCGGTCCCCGAGCGGGACAGCCGCACGGTGGCCGAGGGATTGAACCGGCGGGCCGCCTCGTGCGTTCGGTGAAGGATCTCCGTCGCCCATTCGGTGAACTCGATCACGGCACCGATGCTAGCGAAGGTCGGGCTCAGGCCGGCGGGTGGCGATCCCAGTCCTGTCCGTCGCGGGAATCGTGGCCGAACCGGATGGCCGCGTACCACACCAGGGTCAAGAACACGAGGGTGGCCGCATACCCGAGCGAAGTCACCGCCCTCACCCCGCCTCCGCTCGTTCGATCCTCACGGGCTCCCCGAGCAGCCGGCAGCCCAGCGAGACCAGGCGGACGCCGAGCGCGAACCGCAAGCCGGACCGCCGACCCACGCCGATGCCGCCCGCCCGGCGAGCCCGCGCCTCGCCCTCGCGGCGGAGCTCCTCCACCCGTGCCTCGACCAACTCCTGCGCCATCAGGGGGAACACGTCCCACCTCCCTCGTCCGTGACGGTCTCTGTTCAGAACGCGCTGGGTCCGGAGGACGTGAGGCCGGCTCCTCGTCCGCGTAACCGGCATATGACCGTTCGGTGGTCAAACCCTATCGCCTGACAGGTAACTAGTCAAGGCTTTTATGACGGTGTATCATGCTCACCATGGAGCGGCGGCGAGACACAGACACCAGTCCCCCTGCGCCCGGCGAGCTCGAGCTCGTCCGGAGTTTCCTCTCCGTGCACGACCACCAGGGGGCCGACCCCATGAGCCTTCCGCCCTCCCGGGGGTCGCTCCGCGAGTTCTTCGTGGAGCACGGCCTGATCGACCCGGACGAGCCCGAATCGGAGCGGTCGTTGCGCTCCGCAGCGATCGTCCACGCAGCTCTGCACCGGAAGGTCGAGGGAGCCGAGCCGACCACGGCGGAGCTGGCCGTCGTCGACGAGGCCGCTCGGGAGGCCGGCTTGGAGCTTCGATTCGGTTCCGAAGGTCCACCCCGGATCGAGCCGACGGCGGGGGGCGTCGCGGGGGCCCTTGGGCACATCCTCGCGGCTGCCTTCCTGGCCGAGCTCGATGGCACGTGGGAGCACCTCAAGGAGTGCAGCGACGACACCTGCACCAGCGTCTTCTACGACCGGTCGAAGAACCACTCCGGCAAATGGTGCTCCATGCAGTCCTGCGGCAACCGCAACAAGGTTCGGGCCTGGCGGGCCCGTCAACGCACCGGTGGCCCGGCGGCTTGAATTCCCCCTCCGGGGGGCGGGCGGTGAGCCGGTGGACCTATGGAGGACGCTGAACTCGCACGGGTTCGTGGACCTTCCGCCGATGCTGCTCCAGGAGCAGGCTCGAACGCTCGAGATCACCATCCCCATCCCCGGAGCCCGCCCTCGGACGGTCCGCATCTCGGATGGGAACGATGGGCGGGGAACCGTCACGGTCCTCGGACCGACGCTGAGTGAGCGAGCGGCGGGCCACGCGCTCGCCGGGGTCGAACACGTGCTCCGGCTCGACGCCGACCTGTCGCGCTTCTACGAGCTGGCGAGCGGAGACCCCGACCTCGCGTGGGTCACCTCGGGCGCCGGGCGGATGCTGCGGAGCCCGACGGTGTTCGAGGACGTGATCAAGACCATCTGCACCACCAACTGCACCTGGTCCGCGACCAAACGGATGGTCGTGGCCCTGGTCGAGCACCTCGGCGCGCCCGCTCCGGGCGCGCCGAGGGAGGGCCCGTATGGCCGAGCCTTTCCCACCCCGCAAGCCATGGCCGAAGCCGGCGAGGGCTTCTATCGGGAGGTGGCCAGGGCCGGCTACCGAGGGCCCCACCTGCTCTCGGTTGCCCGGTCGGTCGCGGAGGGCGACCTGGATCTGGAGATCCTGGGACGGGCCTCACCAGAAGATCTTCCCGACGCGGAGCTCGAACGACACCTCCTGGCGCTCCCGGGGGTCGGGCCGTACGCGGCGGCGCACGTCATGCTGACGCTCGGACGCTATTCCAAGCTGATCCTCGATTCCTGGACCCGGCCGGCCTATGCCCGGCACGTCGGGAGGAAGGCCGTGAACGACGCGGCCATGGCCCGCAGGTTCAAGCGGTACGGGCCGTATGCCGGCCTGGCCTTCTGGCTGATCCTCACCCGCGACTGGGTCTGAGCGTGGGCGAGGCTTGCCCCGCAAGCCGTCCGGGCGCATACTGCCACAGGCCGCCCCACGGCCCACCATCCCTATCGGACCCGAGAAGGAAGCGATGAGCGTGCCGTTATGGCTTTCCCACGTCGTGCCCGGCGCATGTGGACCTCGTTGCGGGCTGAGAAGCGAACGCTCCGCCAGGGCCTGGCCGCCCTCACGCTCAGCACGCTCGCATCCTTCGTCGCCGGCCTGACGCTCGGCCACATCACCGGCACGCTGACGCAACTCCCCGGGCTCCTGGTCCTCATCCCAGCGGCCGTCGGGATGCGCGGCACGATCTTCGGGGCGATCGGGGCGCGCCTCGGCACCAGCACTCACGCAGGTCTGTTCGAGGTGACCCTGGACCGAAACGGCGTCCTCTACCAGAACATCGAGGTCGCATTGATCACCACGTTCACCTCGGCGTTGTGGCTGGCCATCCTGGCCCGATTGGCCACGCTCGCGTTCGGCCAGCACTCCATCTCGATCTGGGACTTCGTGACGATCTCGGTGGTGGGCGGAGCTCTCGGCTCGGTATTCATCCTTCTGTTCACGATCGGATTGTCGGTGCTCTCGTATCGTCGCGGCTATGACCTGGATGCGGTGTCGACCCCGATGGTCACGGCCCTCGGCGACATGGGCACCCTCCCCACACTGTTCCTGGCCACGTTCATCACCCGGAACCACGCCGTGAACGCGAGCGTCGCGACGGTGTGCGTTGCGCTCTGCGGCTATGCGCTGGTGCGGGCGATCATGACGGAGTTCAAACCCGTGCGCCGGATCGTCGCGGAGATGGTCGCGGTGATCCTCCTCACCCCACTCTTGGACATCGCGGCCGGCGCCCTCCTCCAGGCGAAGGAGCCTGTCCTGACCGCCCTCCCAGGATTGTTGATCCTGATCCCGCCCTTCGTGTCCCAGGCGGGCGCCCTCGGAGGCATCCTGTCCTCACGCTTGTCCTCCAAGCTGCAGCTGGGCTTGATAACCCCCCGCGGACTCCCGGAGGCTCCCGCACGGCTCGACGCCGGCCTGGTCATCGTGTTCGGCGTGACCATCTTCATGTTCATCGGGGCGGTGGCCGCCGTTCTCTCGAACATGACGGGCCTGGCCCATCCGGAGGCGGGCACGATGATCGCCGGCACTCTCCTCGCGGGGGTGCTCGCCCTCCCGGTGCTCATCGCGGTCGGGTACTACCTGGCTATCGTGACCTCCCGGTTCGGCCTGGATCCCGACAACCAGAGCGTCCCGATCATCACGAGCGTCATGGATCTGGTCGGAGTCGCCGCGGTGCTGATCGCTATGGCAACATTGGGGGTGGCTGTCAATGGATGACGACGAACCGAGGAACGTCAAAGAGCTCCTCGTCGAGGCCAAGGACGCGTCAGAACTCCTGGTCGACGTGGCCTACGCGGCCGTCTTCTTCAACGACGAGGACCTGGCCGACGAGGTCGAGAACCTGGAGGCCCGGATGGATGGCTACCTCCGTCGCCTGCGAACGCTCGCCATCCTGGCCGCCCGGAGCCCGGAGGACGCCGAGGCCATCGAGAGCGTGCTGTGGATCGCGAACGCCATCGACAAGATCGGCGACGCGGCCTCCGACATCGCGCGGGTGGTGACGGCGAAGCTCGGGATCCCCGACGGGCTCCGGGCCGATCTCCGCCACGCCGACGAGGTGTGCGGGCGGGTCAAGGTCCGCGAGGGATCACAGGCGGTCGGCGCGACCCTCCGGGACCTGTCGCTCCCCACAGAGACGGGGATGTGGGTCCTGGCCATCCGCCGGGGGGACGACTGGGAGTTCGACCCCGGTCCCGACAGCGTGGTCTCCGAGGGCGACGTGCTGCTGTACCAGGGTCCCGAGGAAGGCGTGAACCTGATCCGTGCCGTGGCCGGGGCGCCGCCCCTTCCCCCGGCACCCGAGACGGATGCGCCGCCGCTGTCGGAGCTGGATCGGGCGGTGGACATCCTGGTGGAGATGAAGAACTCCTCCGAGGCGGCCGTCGGCCTGGCCTACTCCTCCCTCCTGTTCAACGACCGGGCCCTGGCCGCCGAGGTGGCAACCCTCGAGTCCCGGAGCGACGTGCTGCATGACGAGCTCGAGTCCTGGGTCCTCCGAGCCAGCCCGGAGGCCCGCAACCCCGACGACCTTCGCGGGCTGCTCCGGCTCGGTGCGGCCAGTGAGGCCGTCTCGGACGCCGCCCGGGAGATGACCTGGTACGTGGAGCACGGCGAGGAGCTTCATCCGGTGATCCTGATGGCCCTGGAGGAGACCGAGGAGACCGGGACGGAGACCGTCGTGAAGGCCGGGTCGACGGCCGAGGGCAAGTCCCTCCGCGATCTCCGGCTCCAGACCGAGACGGGGATGTTCGTCCTGGCCGTGCAGCGGGGGCGGCGGTGGATCTATCGCCCGCGGGCGGGCTTCGCTTTCCAGGCGGGCGATCGCATCATCGCCGTCGGCCCCGAGGAAGGCGCGGAAGAGCTCGAGGCCCTGTGTCGCGCGCCCCAGCGGGCCAGCGAGACGGGCTGAGACACTCATCCGAGATGGGCCGACGCACGCGTCGAATCCTTGCGACGACCCCTACCCTCCCCTAGCCTGCAGCAGTGGACGCCTTCGTCTACCTCCGGGTGGCCCCCGGGAAGATCGAGGACGTCGTCATCGCCCTTCGGGGCCGGCACGGGATCAGGCACGCGGCCGCCGTGGTGGGCCCGTGGGACGTGATGGTGGCCGTCGAGGCCGCCGACTTCGGATCGATCGCGCGGACCGTGCTTCGGCACATCCAGGCCACCGAAGGCGTCCTGCACACCTACACGGCACCGGTCCTCCCGCTCTCGACGCTCGGCATCTACGCGGGCGGCCCGGGGATGCCGCCGATGCCGATGCACCGCCCCGGGTCCGCGTGCTACGTGCACATCAGGGCCGCCGCGGAGGCCGGCTCGGTCGCGGGGATCGTCCAGGCACTCGGCGCCATGGACGATGTCGCGGGCGTGGCCGTCGTGGCCGGCGAACACGACCTGATCGCCGAGATCCCGCTCACGTGGGAGGAGGCGGCCCCGGTGATCCTGGACAAGATCCACACGATCCCCGGCGTATCGGCGACGACGACCCTGGTCGCGGTCCCGGAGTTCGGTGAGGATTCCGACGGGGACGCCGACCCCTTCGGCACCTGGACCTAGGCCTCCTATACCCGGACGTCGGAGAACCGCAGGTGCTCCTGGGCCTGTCGAACCTCCTCCACCTCGGTCGCCCCCCTGCCGGCAAGGAAGGTCAGCATCCGTTCGACCAGCCACTCCGGGGCCGAGGCGCCCGAGGTCAGCCCCACCACATCGGCCCCCTCCAGCCACCCGAGGTCGACCTCCTCCTCGTCGTCGACCAGATAGGCAGGCGTACCCTGCTCCCTGGCCACCTCGGCCAGGCGATTGGAGTTCGAGGAGTTGTCCGATCCGATCACGAGCACGACGTCGGACCGTCGGGCCAGCTCCTTCACCGCGTCCTGACGGTTCTGGGTGGCGTAGCAGATGTCCTCCCGTGGTGGGGCCAGGATGTTGGGGAACCGTTCCCGAAGGACCTGGATGATCTGGTTCGTCTCGTCGACCGACAGGGTGGTCTGCGTGAGATAGGCCAGGTCGTCGGGATCGGGCACCTGGACGGAGCGGGCCTCCTCCACGCTCTGCACCAGGAGGGTCCGGTCCGGCGCCTGGCCCGTCGTCCCCACCACCTCCTCGTGGCCCGCGTGGCCGATCAGCACGATCCACCTGCCCTCCTGGACGAACCGTCGCGCCTCCAGGTGCACCTTCGTGACCAGCGGGCAGGTGGCGTCGAGGACCGTGAGGCGCCGTTGGGTTGACGCCGCGTAGACCTCCGGCGCCACGCCGTGGGCGGAGAGCACGACCACGGATCCCTCCGGCACCTCGGCCTCCTCCTCCACGAAGACCGCGCCCTTTCTCTCCAGGTCCCGAACGACATGGAGGTTGTGGACGATCTGCTTGCGCACGTAGACCGGGGCGCCGTGCTTGGCCAGGGCGGCCTCGACCGCCTCGACCGCGCGCTCCACCCCCGCGCAATATCCCCTTGGAGCAGCGAGAAGGACCTTCGTCGGCACGGTTCCATCGTACCCGCGACGTCCGCGCCCCGGAGGAACATGACTGCTGGTCATACTGGACCCGCCGTAGCCCATTTGCCGGATATGCGGGCCGGCTGCTACGGTCGAGACCTCCCAAGCGAACTCGTGCTCAGGTTCTCCCTGCCGCGGTGCGGCCCTCCCATCCCAGAGCGGGCCGCTGCGTCCGGGCGGGATCCGGCCGGGCGTGGAGGCGTTGACGGATGTCGAACCCGAGGGCCAGGGGGGGACGGCTGGTCGCGCGGCGCAGCCTCTGCAGCGCCGCGCTCGCCCTGGCCCTCCTGTTGGCCGCCCCCGCCGCGCCGGCCACGGCAGCCGCCCGACGATCCACGGTTGCCTGGTCGCTGTGTCGCATCGACTGGCGCGACGGGACGCTCGAGGTGAAGCGGCTCATCCGGTGCGCCACCAGGAAGTGGCGCGTCCCGGGCGGCGCCCCCAAGGCCCTCGCCGTCGCCCGATGCGAGTCCGGCTTCGACCCCGGCGCCTACGGCTCCGGTAACGCCGGCGTCTTCCAGCAAGCCGTGCCGTACTGGTCCGGACGAGCCAAGGAGTACGGATTCCCCGGTTGGTCCGTGTACAACGGGCGGGCGAACGTCATCGTCTCGATCAGGATGGCCCACCGATCTGGGTGGGACGCCTGGACCTGCGGCTGACGGGTTCAGAGATTGGGGCGCCTGAAACGTACCCCCTCCTCTTGTGGCTACCGTTCGCGTCGGGCGCGGAAGAGGCGATTCCGAAGCGAGCCTCGCACCATGCGAGGAGTCAGTTGGCAACACGGGAGGCGCATCCTTCGCGCTCATGCTGGGATTTTTCCTCCAGTGCCGTTGAAGGTCAGCGCGAGTGTGGGGTGCGGGGTTGCAGCTCTCCGGCCGTGCGAGGCGTGCTCCTGAACCTGAGCATGTTCGTCCTGGCAGGCGGCGCGGCGATCGCCGGGATGACGGCACCTTGGTTGAAGCAACGGTTGCTCGCGCCGGGGTGCCGTGGGGGTAACGAACGAACTCATCTCCAAATACTGCGACGTGGTCGGATGCATGGCGAGCGTATGGGTGAACGGGAGGACGCGGGCATGGACCCAGCGTGGCGAGATTCTCTCCTATGGCTGCCTTGACCCGTGTCGTGCTAAGGGAGCGAGGAGACTCAACACGCCCGCGGAGGGCTCTCGGGGGTGAGCAGAGCCGAGGTCGGCCTTGTTCAGACGGAGGGTGAGCTACCCTACGAGATCCTCGATGACGGCCGGCTTCGACCTCGCCGCCACCGGGTGTGGCACGGGGCTGCAGGGCATGGTGGACCGGCTCGACGTCCTCGGCGGAGCCGTCCGTGTGGAGGCACGGCCGGTCGAAGGTAGCCGTTATGGGAGAGCCCGGCGCGTGCCGCGGACGAGGCTCAAGCTGATGGTCGGACGAGGCTCCGTCCTAACGCCTAGGTCCCAGGGATGTAGATCCGCAGGAGCTGGGCGCTCTCGCCAGTCGTCGCGTTCGGCGTCAGGGTGGCGGTGTCCGGCTGCCCCACGCTCGTGTGGTGCATCTGGACGTCGAACAGCCACCAGCCCTTCCCCCAGAGCGAACTCGCGTCCGTGATGCCGCTGGTCTCCCAGTCACCCTGGCCTCGTGCCGGGATCAGCGACGCGAAGGTATCGGGGCGAGCGACGGCGCGGAGCTTCCCGTTGGCGAACGTGTAGACGTATATCAGCGAATACGGCGACTCCCCCGGCCGTAGCAGGGAGCTGCCGACGCCCGCGGCGAAGCGGTGCTCGGAATTCCTGTCCTCCTGGATGATGAGAGACTTGGGCGACGCGGCGAGGTTGTCCGGGTTGATGATCGGGTCGCCGGCGTCGCCGTCGAGCAGCACGGACAGCGTTGCCTGCGTGGGGTCGGCCGGGTCGAGGGCGAGCCGGTACACGCGACCTCGGACCGTCTCGCGACCGATTCGGCCGGTGTCGGCGAAGTATGCGACCCCGGGCTCGGTCTTGGACTGAACAACGTCCTCGAGCCTGATGAAGTCGAACGCGCCGGCGTCTTGGGCCGCAGTCTCGAGGCTCAGCTGGTCCGCGTTGTCGGTCGCCTGGTCGAGCGCCTCGAAATGGCCGGTAATCGTCTGGCCCTTGTGGATGTCGTTCGTCGAGGGATTCCCGTCGAACGTTCCGTCGGGCACGAACACGCCGAGCTGGCCCGTTCCGTCCAAGGAGCTCGCCCAGCTGCTCGCCGTGTAGGCGTAGAGCTGGCTCACGTTGGACGTGGTCGTGGCCGGAAAGACCGTGCCCGGGTTGTCCTCGGGGAGCAGGAAGGTGGCCTTGTCGAGCCCGACAACCGGCAGCTCCTGCTCATGGGCCATGAACCCGAAATGGTCGAGGACCTGATACGTCGAGGGGTCGGTCGCGTCGATCGCGATCGTGGTTCCGCCGCGCGGGCTGAAATAGTTCTGGTCTTCTTCACCCGTGAAGAACCACGGTGTGCCGTCGAGGACGGTGAGGTTGCCTGAGCAGAACCAGATGAATTCCTCACTGCCATCGAGGGCGTACTCGGCGGCCGTGATGCGCCCCGGGTTCGACAGGGTGAGATGGGTGACGCGCGCGTCGAAGTTGTCCGTGGCGTTGACCGGATCCCTGACCTTGTTCGCGAGCTCGTGGTCCATCAGAAGCTCGATCGATGAGTTCGACGAGCGATAGAAACCGAGGCCGTCCATCACACCGGTGGCCTGAAAGGTAGTACCGATGACGTCGCCGGCGGTGAGCAGCGGATCGAGGATGACGTTGGGCGCGAGCGCGACCGCGGCGGGCGGTTGCGACGTCTTGAACCCTGCGGGCATCGCGGCCGCGGGCGATGCAACCGCCGCTCCAACCAGAAACGCGAGGAACACACCAAAGATGAGCCGGCGACGAGGCACGGGGATCCCCCTTCCATACCGTGGGTCACGGCCATGACCGTCGGTGCATCCAACCGCAGGGGCGCCCATCCTGCAAATCGAGGAGGTTGTGCCTGAGCCATCGACCTGCCGCGTTGACTTGCAGTCGTACCGTCTTCCTTCCCGACAGAGCCGCCCTGCAGATAGCGCGACCAGATGGCCGAATAGTGTTGGCGCGGCCATCGAGATCGTCGTCTCAGCCATGCGTCGGTTGTTCCGCCTCGGCGCGCTCCAGTTCCTCGATCGTGTTGGGCGCGACGACTGGCTGGCCCACGATCATCACAGCGGGCCAAACATCGATCAGTGACTTCGCCTCCGGCGACTCGGCAGGCGCGTCGAGTTGGTCCTCGAGCCAGCCTCTCCCGGGTCGCAACCTCCCTATGGGGGATGAGCGCAGGACCCGGCCCGCCTTTGAGTCCCGACCCGGGAGGGAGTGCCGCTCCGGAGCCTCGATCTCCTAACCCGTCCTGTGCCTGACCGGGCCTAGCGTACAGGCCCGCCGGGACGGGGCAGGCCTTTCACGGCATCGCGGATCTCCTCCGGGCTTCCAACCACTACCGTGGCGCCCGGCACGTCGCGGTCGCAGACGATCCGCAGGAACGGCCGGGTCTCCCGGGCCCACGACACGAGGTCCTCGAACTCGCCGAACACCACCAGGACGTGTGGCCGCTCCGTCTCGAGCTGGGTCAGGGCGTCGCTTTCGGTGGTCGCCCCAGGCGCGAGCTCCCACTCCGCCGACACGGCGGCCCGCTTCATGTCCGTCAGCGCCTGCCGGTCGGATGCCACGCACAACACCATCAGGGCCCGGCACACCGCTACAGCCAGTCTCGCTTCTTGAACCCCCGATACAAGAGGAACCCGGAGGTCGCCATGAGGCCGAGGGCGAGTGGATACCCGATCGTCCACGACAGCTCGGGCATGTTCCTGAAGTTCATCCCGTAGATTCCGGCGATGAGCGTGGGCAGCAGGATGATGGCCCCCCACGACGTCACCTTCTTCATCACTACATTGAGGCGATTCGACACCTGCGCCAGCTGGAGCTCTCTGGCCGCCGTGAGCAGGTCCCGGATGTTGTCCATCAGCTCCGTGGTCCGGATCGTGTGGTCCATCACGTCCCGGTAGTACGGGGCGAGCGTCGGCGTCACGATCCCCTCCGCCTCCATCAGGAGGTCGAGGACCTCCCGCATGGGTACCGCCAGCCGCCGGAACCGGACCACTGTCTGGCGGAGGTGGAAGATGTCCTGGGCCAGGCCCTCCGACGCCGCCTCCTCGTCCTCGGCACTGACACGCTCCTCGATGTCGTCCGACAGGTCCTCGAGACGGTCGATCGTGTCCAGGTACCCGTCCACGATCTCGTCGAGGAGCAGGTACAGGATGAAGCCGATCCCCTCATGCTGCATCCCTTGCTCGCCCTGCATGCGCTTGATCGCCGGCCCGAAGTCGAGCATGGGCTTTCGCCGGACCGTGATGACGTAGACCCCCTGTCGGGCGAACAGGTGGAGCTCGCTGTCGTCCAGCTCGTTCTCTTGGTCGAGCTGGAGGCCGTGCGACACCAGAAAGACGTACTGGGGATAGAACTCGACCTTCGAGCGCTGCCCCCACCGGATGCTGTCCTCGATCGAGAGATGGTGCAGGCCGAAGGCGTCCTGGAGCTGCTTGAGCTCCTCGTCGGAGGGCTCGATCGCGTCGAGCCACACTCGCGTGCCGGCCTTGCCGGCGGCGGCCACCTCGGCGAGGTCGAAGGGTTTCTCGTCCTCCAGGACACCTTCGCGGTAGTGGCGGCACGTGATCACGTCGGGCCGAGCGTACCGCAGCCCGACGCTACACTCGCCCGCGTGCTCGAGCCTCTCCTCCGGTTCTGGCGAGCTCTGGACTCGACGTTCGAAAGCGTCGAGCCCGTGTGGTGGGGTGGGGTCGTCGCCGACTCGCGGTTCCCCGGTGTCTGGGACGTCAACTACGCGCGGGTCGAGACGGACGACCCTGCTCTCTCGCTCGCGGAGGTGGAAACGTCGCTCCTGCCGGTCATGGACCGAGCCGGGGCCCGGCACGCCCACATGGTGGTGTTCCATCCCGAGCAGCTCACCGCGCTCCTCTCCGAAGCCAGCACGCGGGGAGACCGCCTCTCCTGGGACGTGGCGATGGAGTTGCGGGGACCGGCGCCCGACCCGCCGAGCGTCGTCGACGTGCAGGAGGTCGACCCCCACGATCCGAGCTTCTGGCTCGCGTATCGGGGGTCCCTCGGCGAGTTCGGGATCACCGAGGAGGAAGCGATCCAACAGCTCGTGGACATCGAACGCGAGGTGCTGATCCCGGCGGGCAAGCGGTGGTTCGCCGTGCTCGAGGACGGGCGTCCGCGAGCCCTCGGGTCGCTGATCGGGATGAAAGGCGTCGGATACGTCGACCACGTCGTCACGTTCCCCGAGGCTCGCCGCCGCGGATACGGTGGCGCCATCGTCCGGCGGATCGCCTGGGAGGCCCGCCGCTCCGACCTCGATCACCTGTATCTGCTGGCGGAGCCCGGCGCCGAGGCCCTGTCGCTATACCAACGGCTCGGGTTCGAGGCGATCGGGAACATCGCCAGCACCCTCCGCCGGCTATGGTGACCGGCCGCACATGGGCGTGCCGGGACCTCGCCGGTGTGCTAAGAGTGGCGCGACCGGCGGGCTCGGGAGGATCCGTGAAGCTGAAGATCTCGCATCGGGCGGAGGAGTTCTTCGATCTGTTCCAGGAGTCCACCCGCAATCTCCGGGAGACCACGGAGCTGTTGAAGGACCTCATCGAGGACTACCAGGACGTCGACCTCAAGGTCCGCCGTATCAGGGACCGGGAGCACGAGGGCGACGAGGTGACCCACGCCATCATCCGCCGACTGAACACGTCGTTCATCACCCCCATGGACCGGGAGGACATCTACCAGCTGGCCACCGCATTGGACGACGTGCTCGATGCGGTGGACGCGGTCGCCGACCTGTTCCTCCTGCACGGGATCGAGGCCCCGCTTCCGCAGATGAAAGAGCAAGTGGATGTGCTCCTCCGGGCGGCGGATCAGACCGAGCAGGCCATGCGGCTCCTGCCGAAGATGGACCGCGACCGGCTCCAGCCCTATTGGGTCGAGATCAACACCCTGGAGAACGAGGGGGACCGGATCTACCGGCACGCGGTCGCGGAGCTGTTCTCAGGAGAGTATCGGGCGATGGACGTCCTGCGTTGGAAGGAGGTCATCGAGAATCTCGAGGAGGCGCTGGACGGCCTGGAGAACGTGGCCAACATCATCGAGTCCATCGTCCTGAAGAACGCGTAGCCACCGCTACCCGCCGTCGCGGTTGCGTACCTCGCCCTCGCGCAGGTTCCCGACCTCCTCGAGGCCGAGCGCGACCGTCCAGAGCAGCGCCAGGCCGAACATCGAGTAGTTCACCCACCGGAACTCGCCGGGCGTGACTGGGGCGAGCAGAAGGCAGAGAAGGCCGAGGACGAAGAAGAACAGCGGACGCCGGCCGGCCCCCATCAGAGCGCCCTCACCGGCTGATACACCAGCCAGGCCACGACGAATGCACCGGGGATCGTGAGGACCCATGCCCACACCACACGGCTGGCGATCCCCCATCGGACAGCCCCCAAGCGCTGGGTCGTTCCCACGCCCACGATCGCCCCGGTGATGGTGTGGGTGGTGGAGACGGGGATGCCTGCGTGGGCGGTGAAGAACAGGGTCAAGGCGGCTGCCAGCTCCGCGCTCATCCCGGCAACCGGGTTGAGCTTGGTGATGCGGGAGCCCATGGTGTGGACGATCCGCCACCCACCGAACAGGGTCCCCAGGCCGATGGCGGTGTGCGCCGACAGCACGACCCACAGCGGCACGGATGCCGTCTTCTCGACGACGCCGTTCGCGATGAGCAGGGCCAGGATCACCCCCATCGTCTTCTGCGCGTCGTTCGCCCCGTGGCCGAGGCTGAAGGCTGCCGCCGAGACCAACTGCGCTCGGCGGAACCCCCGGTTCAGCCGATGGACCTTCCTGTAGCGATGGAAGGCCCAATAGACGAGGACCAGGATGGTGAAGCCGAGCAGGAGTCCGATGATCGGCGAAAGCACGATGAATACCGCGATCTTCTGAAGGCCGGAGGCGATCAACGCATGCCACCCCGCGCTCCCCACGGCGGACCCGGCCATCCCCCCGACCAGGGCGTGCGACGAGCTCGTGGGCAGACCGAGGTACCAGGTGATCACGTCCCATGCGATGGCCCCCACCAGTCCGGAGAAGATGACCGGGTTCGTGAGGATGCTCTGATCGACCACGTCCTTGGCGATCGTGCTGGCCACCGCCGTTCCGAAGATCAGGAATGCCGCAAAGTTGAAGAACGCAGCCCACGCCACCGCCAGCCTCGGCGAGAGGACGCGGGTCGAGACGACCGTTGCGATGGAATTGGCCGCGTCGTGGAACCCATTGAAGAAGTCGAACGCCAGGGCCACGGCGACGATCGACACGAGCGCGAGGTTCATCAAGCGTACTTGAGAGCGATGGACTCGACGGTGTTCGCGATGTCCTGGCAACGATCGATGGCCTGTTCCATGTTCTTCAGGATGTCCTTCCACTTCAGGACGTCCATCGCTTTGTACTCCCCGGAATAGAGAGCCGCGACGGCGCGCCGATACACATGGTCGCCGTCTCGTTCCAGCCTGACGATGTCGACCCAGGATCGCTCCATCGTCCGCATGGATCGCAGCCCATGTACGACCCGGCTCACCGCTTTCGCGGCAGCGGAGAGCACGTCGGCCTGCTGCCGGAACTGTGGGATCGGCTCCCCGATCCGGTACAGGACGACCAGGTCGGCGACGGCCTCGATCGCGTCGAGGACGTCATCTAAGGAGGACGCCAGTTGGTGGATATCGTGTCGGTCCACCGGCACGACGAACGTCGTGTCGAGGAGGGCCATGACCTGATGGGTCAGCTCGTCGCCCTCGTGCTCCAGCTCCTGGATGCGTCCCCGATACTCGTCGGCTCGCTCGAAGTCTTCAACCAGGGTCCGGAGCTCTCGCGCCCCGTCGGCGACGCCGTCCGCGGCGCGCTCGAGCAGGTCGAAGAAGCCCCGCTCCCGGGGAATGGCCTGAAACGACACGGTCGCCCTCCTCGGCCGGTCCCGGATGGCCGGCCGGGGGCGAACGCTAGCGACGCGAGGCGGCCTTGTCCAACCGAGGCGTCAGTCCACGAACTTGTAGCCGAGGCCGCGCACCGTCAAGAGATGCACTGGCCGGTGCGGATCCTCCTCGATCTTGCGCCGCAGTCGTTTCACCTGGACATCGAGCGTCTTCGTGTCGCCGAAGTAGTCGGGTCCCCACACCTCATCGATGAGGAAGTCGCGAGTCAGAAGCCGGCCCTTGCGACGGATCAAGGCTTGGAGCAGCTCGAACTGATGGTGACGACGTCGTGCTCGCGGTGGCCGACACCGGCGTGGGCATCCCCACGAGGGAAGCTCCCCCGGATCTTCGAGCGGTTCTACCGGGTCGACCGAGCGCGTTCGAGGGAGACCGGTGGGACCGGCCTCGGCCTGTCCATCGTCAAGCATGTGGTGGAGAACCACGGCGGGACGGTGCACGAGCGAGCTCGGCCGGGGCACCTGCTTCGAGGTCCGCCTGCCGGCCGCCACGGCCTCGGCGCGGGGCCGGCTCACCCGCGTTCGGTCCCGGCACCCTCCGCGGTCGAGACCCGCATGCCCATCCGGTACACGAGCACCCCGCCGAACCACTGGGCCACCGCGAGGACGGAGACCCCGACGACCTCCAGCCCGATCCACAGCGCGTCGGCCTCGGGCTGATGGCGGTCCGGCCACCGGATGGCGAAGTCGACCAGGAAGATCGCCAGCGTGGTGAGCTGCAACGCCATGTGCCATGTCGCCCACCGGCGCTTCCTCGAGCCCGGCACCATCCCCCACCAGTCCACCAGGCCGGTGAGCGCGGCGAAGGCCGTCCCGGCGAAGGCCCCGACCAGGAGCCAGGTCCCGGCGAGCGGCGCGGCGGGGAACCCGCCGAGCCGCGAGAGCACGTCGAGCCCAAGCGCCCCGAAATAGAAGGCCACCGGGAAGTGCACGAACATGGGATGGCTCGGGTGGTGAAGCGGCTTTCCCTGCACCACGTCCTTGAGCGTCCAGCGGTTCCCCATGCTCGCCCTCTCAGAAGGGGGAGCCCCGGAGCGCTCGCGTTCCGGGGCCCACCGACCGCCCTTACGAGGCCTTGGCCATGGTGGCCTTGATGTTCTCCGCGGCCTCCTGCGGGCTGATCTCGGCCGCCTCGGCGGCCTTCCTCAGGTCCTCCATCGTGATGTGCCGGGGATCGCCGTGGTCGGCGTCCGGCTCACCACACCCACATGACAGGCACATGGGACCTCCTTCCGAAGCGTCGTTCCTGCACGAGCTTTCCCCGAACGCGGGATCGTAATCCACAGCTTTCCGTCGGCTTGGACCGCCGCGTTGGGCCGAAGCGGCCGGCGCTATCCTGCCCCCGATGCTCCTCGTGTTGATCCGCCACGGCGTGACCGCGGCCACCGACAGCGGCGTGCTGGGTGGATGGACCCCCGGGGTTCATCTCACCGACCCCGGCCGCGAGCAAGCCGAGCGCCTGACGGCGCGCCTCGACGGCGTGACGATCCATTCGATCTACGCGAGCCCCCTGGAGCGGTGCCGGGAGACCGCGGCGCCGCTGGCCTTGGCCCGGGGCCTCCGCGTCCTCACCCGCGCCGATCTCGGGGAGGTGCGGTACGGCTCGTGGACCGGTCGGAAGGTGAAGCTCCTGTCCCGGACGAGCCTGTGGAAGGTTGTCCACGACGTGCCGTCCCGGGCTCGGTTCCCGGGGGGCGAGAGCCTCCTCGAGGTCCAGCATCGGATGGTGCTGGAGCTGGAGCGCATCGCCATGGAACACCCCAAGCAAGTGGTGGCGGTGTGCTCGCACGCCGATCCCATCCGCCTGGCCCTCGCCCACTTCGCCGGGATGCACACCGACCTGTACCACCGCATCTCGGTGGACACGGCGTCGGTGTCGGTGCTGGCGCTCGGCGACGGCGTGCCCCGGATCCTGAAGGTGAACGACACCGGAGACCTCTCCGTCCTCGCACCCCGCCGCTCGCGTGGGAGGGCGCGCGCGAAGGTGCGAGGATAGGCCGGATGGACCTCGAGCACGTTGACCGCATCACCGCGGGCGCCGTCGGGGAGCCGGGTGAACGCACCTTCTACCTCCAGGCCCGAACCGGCAGCGAGCTGGTCACCTTGATCCTGGAGAAGCAACAGGTGGAGCTGCTGTCGGCCTCGATCCTGGACATCCTGTCGCGCGTGGGCAAGGAGACCGGGGAGGGCCCGCAGGAGGAGGAGCTCGAGCTGGAGGAGCCGCTCGAGCCGGTATGGCGGGTGGGCCGGCTGTCCATCGGCTACGAGGAGGAGCGCGACCGCATGGTGCTGGAGGTCGAGGAGCTCGTCCCCGAAGACGAAGAGGGCGAGGAAGGGGACGTGGAACAGGAAGGCGTGGAGCCGGACCTCCCGGAGCCCGACCGCATCCGGATGTGGGCCACGCGCGAGCAGATGCTGGCCCTCTCGCGGCACGGGGCCGTCGTGGCCGCCGCCGGGCGGCCCCGGTGCGAGTTCTGCGGCAATCCCATCGACCCGGAGGGCCACACGTGCCCCGCGATGAACGGCCATCGGGGTCCCGCCCGACGCTGACGCCCTCGGACGGCGCGGCGCTCAACCTCCTCCGGGAAGGTGAGTTGCAGATCGTGGGCCTCCTCCCGCGAGCATCGAACTCCACCTACCTGGCGAAGGTGCGGAACGGAGGCGAGGAGGCGCTCGCCGTGTACAAGCCGCGGGACGGCGAGGCACCGCTCTGGGACTTCCCCCCCGGGACCCTGTGCCGCCGAGAGGTGGCCGCCTACGTGGTGGCCCGGTCCCTGGGGTGGCCCAGGGTCCCCCCCACCGTCCTTCGCCGGGGGCCGGAGGGCCCGGGGTCGGTCCAGCTTTTCCTGGAGTTCGACCCGAACGAGCATTACTTCACGCTGGCCGAGCGGATCCCCGACGAGTTCCGCAAGGTCGCCATCTTCGATGCCGTCGTCAACAACGCAGATCGGAAGTCCGGCCACTGCCTGCTCGGGACCGACGGCGAGGTCTTCGTCATCGACCACGGCGTGTGCTTCCACGAGACCCCGAAGCTCCGCACGGTGATCTGGGACTTCGCCGGCGACGACGTTGCGGAATCCATGCTCCAGGACCTCCATGGACTGGCAACCAAGCTCGAGGCCGGGCCGGACGGGGAGGAGCTCGGACGGCTGCTCTCGGCGCGCGAGGTCGAGGGCACGCGGGGTCGCCTGGACCGGCTGATCCAGATGGCGCGATTCCCGGAGCCCGGCTCGGAGCGCTCGTATCCGTGGCCCCCCGTGTGAGGCCCTCCTCACGTCTCGGGGGCTCCGGACGTTCAACGAACGAGACGATGACCCTGCCGCCGTTCGCCACGTTCCTGGAGGAGCACCGGATCCTCGTGTACCGGTTCCTGTTGGCCTCCGTGGGGCCCGGCGACGCCGACGATTGCTTCCAGGAGACGTTCCTCGCGGCGCTCCGGGCCTACCCGAAGCTCCGCGATGACTCGAACCTCCGCGCATGGGTGTTGACGATCGCGACGCGGAAGGCCATCGACCACGGCCGGGCCAGGGCTCGGCGGGCGATGCCGGTGGAGCAGCTGCCTGAGCGGGCGAAGAACGAGCAGGCGGACGGGGACCCGGAGCTGTGGCGGGCGGTCCGCGCGCTGCCGGAGCGGCAGCGGGCGGCCGTCGTCCATCGGTATGTACTGGACCAGCCCTACGCCGACGTGGCCCGGGCCCTGGGGTGCAGCGTGGAGGCCGCCAGGGCCAGCGCGTACGAGGGGCGGAAGAAGCTGCGGGCCATGCGGGGACTCGAGGATGTGGGAGGAAGGCCATGACGAAGGAGTTCGGTTCGATGCGGCGGGCGGACGTGGAGGGCGCGTCCCGGCTGGCCGCCCAGGCCGTGATCGATGCCGCAAGGCACCTGGGCCTGGAGGACGTAGCGGTGGCGACGATCGCCTCGCCGGTTGGCGAGCTGCTCGTGGCGGGGACCCGCCGGGGCCTGGTCCGGGTGGCCTACCCGGACGAGCGGCCGGACGTGGTGGTCGAGGAGCTGGCGGAGGCGCTCTCGCCCAGGGTCCTGGAGGATCCCCGGGCCCTGGACCTCGTGCGCCGCCAGCTGGAGGAATACTTCGAGGGACGGCGAGACCGATTCGAGGTCCGGCTGGATTGGACGCTTGCCCCGAGCGGCTTCTCCCGCAAGGTGCTCGAGGCGACGGCTCGCATCCCGTTCGGCTCGGTCTCGACCTACGGGGAGATGGCCAAGCGCGCCGGGAGCCCTCGAGCCGCCCGGGCCGCGGGCAACGCCCTCCACGACAACCCGATCCCCATCGTGGTGCCGTGCCATCGCGTTGTTCCCTCCACCGGAGGGATCGGGAAGTACGGCGGCAGCGAGTGGCGGAAGGAGTTCCTGCTCCGCCTGGAGGGGGCCGTGGCCGACTAGCCGTCGGTCGCCGGGGAGCCTGGGCCGGCCCGCGCCAGATGGTCCAGAACCCGGCCGGCGCCTCCGATAATGGCCGCATGAGCGCCGGCCTGTTTCGGCGAGCCGCGGCGCGCCTTTCCGCCGCCCGCAGCGACGGTGGGTTCGGTCCCCGGCCCGGCATGGCGGCGGAGCCCGAGCCGACCGCCCTGGCCGCCATGGCTCTCGGCGACGAGGACGCCCGGGGCTGGCTGGCCGAGCATCAGCGCCAGGACGGGGGGTTCGCCCTGGTCGCCGGCGACGTGGTGAGCGACTCGGCCACTGGGCTCGGCGCGCTCGCGCTCGCACCCGGGGAGGCGCGGGAACGGGCGCTCGACCACGTCGTGACCCACCAGGCCCAGCGGCTGCCGGCCAACCCGGACTCTCCCCACGACCCCAGGCTCCGCGGCTGGGGGTGGACGCCGGACACCTTCGGGTGGGTGGAGCCCACGGCCCACGCGGTGCTGGCCCTCCAGGTCCTGCGGCCGTCCGCAGGCGGTCCGGTGGCGGACGGCCTGGCGGTGCTGGCCGACCGGGAATGCGTCGGCGGCGGATGGAACTACGGGAACCGCGTCATCCTCGGCGTCGACCTTCCGCCGTACGCACAGACGACGGCGGTGGCGTTGATCGCGCTCCAGGGATCCGAGGCGGAGCTGTTCGCCCGAGGGCTGTCCGCCCTCGACCGGCTGTGGCGCGCCGAACGGCACGGAGGGCTGTCGCTGGCCATGGCCCTCGCGGCCTTCCGGCTCGCCGGTGGGTCTGCCGCCGATGAGGTCGAGCGGGCACTCGAGGGCGAGCTCGAGCGGACGGGCCTCCTCGACGACGCTGTGGCGCTGGCATGGGCGGCCATCGCGAGCGGCCCCGGCCTCGAGGCCATCCGGAGGCCCGCGTGAGCAGGCCCATGGATCGCCGCACCTTCCTGAGGCGAGCCACGCAGGTCGGCGTGGGAGCCCTCGTCGTCGGCACGGGGGCCGGGATCGCCGCGGAGGTCCTGCTCGACCGGTCCCGAAGGCCCTGGGACGCCTCGTCCTTCCCGCCACCGGGGCGGCCCAAGGTGGCCGTGGTCAGGGCGGCCTCCTACGACGCGGACCTGGAAAGGATCGTCCTGGACGGGCTCCGGGCGGTGGGCGCCGACGTCGCCGGGCGGACCGTTGTGCTGAAGCCGAACTTCGTCGAGTTCGACCCCGGCGCGGCCATCAACACCGATCCCCGGTTGATCGCCGCCACCGTGCTGGCGATGCGCAGGCTGGGCGCCGCCCAGGTGACGGTGGCGGAGGGCCCGGGACACCGCCGCGACACCCAGTTCATCGTCCAGAGCTCCGGACTGCTCGAGTCCCTGCACGACGTGGACGCGCCGTTCGTCGATCTGAACTCCGCGGCGCTCGTGGCCCGCCGCCTCCACAGCTCGTTCACCGACCTCAACGAACTGTGGCTCCCCCAGCCCATCGTCGACGCCGACATCGTGGTGTCGATGCCGAAGATGAAGACCCATCACTGGGCGGGGGTCACGCTGTCGCTCAAGAACTGCTTCGGGTGCGTTCCGGGGCGCGTGTACGGATGGCCGAAGAACGTCCTGCACTGGGCGGGGCTGACGGAGGCCATCGTCGACGTCTCGGCGGCCGTCCGGCCCCACTTGCAGATCGTCGACGGCATCGTGGGGATGCAGGGCAACGGGCCCATCCAGGGTCTGCCGATGCCGGCCGGCATGCTCGTGTTCGGGGCCGATCCCGTCGCCACGGACGTCACGGCGGCCCGGTTGATGGGCTTCGACCCGGCGCGCGTGCCGTCCATCGCCGAAGCCGCCCGATTCCTGGGGCAGGGCGACCCCGACCGCATCGACCAGATGGGCGAGGACGTCGAACGCTCGGCGGTGGACTTCGCCACCCTCCCCCAGTTCCAGGGGATGAAGGTGGGAGCCACGCCCGGCGGGGGCGTTGCCCCGGGGCCTGCCTGACCGGCCGGCCGATGGCCTGACGCAAACGGCCCCGGCGCGGGATGATGGCCCGACATGCGATCTCGCCGGGTGGCCTCGCTCGCGCTCGTGCCGGCCCTCGCGTTGCTTGCGTCCTGCTCGTCCTCGGGCTCGACCGAGGCATCGCCGAGCGCTAAGGACCGGATCCAGGCGGAGGTGGCAAGCACCGACCTGTACGTGAACGCTCCCCAGCGGGTGGCGGTGGGGCTGTTCCTCGCCAACGGCAAGCTGCTGAGCTTCGGTTCGGTCGGCTTCCGATTCTTCTATCTGGGCACCGCCCAGCAGCCGATCGCTCCGCAGGCCGGTCCCGAGGCCACGGCGACCTTCATCCCCACGCCGGGGACCCCGCAGGGAGCCGGTTCGTCCCCCACGATCACCGATCCCTCGACGGCGCGCGGCGTGTACGAGGCGGAGAACCTCCGGTTCGATTCCCCCGGGATCTGGCAGGTCCAGGTGACCGCCGACATCAGCGGGACTGGGACGCAGAAGGCGGGGAAGGCGTTCATCGTCGAGGCGCAGCCCCTCCTGCCGGCCCCGGGCCAGCCCGCCCTGCGAACCGAGAACCTGACGATCCACTCGAAGGGCGTCCCGCTCGCGGCGATCGACTCCGGCGCCACCGTCGACGGCACGATCCCCGATCCGGGCCTCCACGAATGGACGATCGCGGACGCCATCGCCCAGCATCGGCCCGTGCTCGTCGTGTTCGCCACCCCCGTCTACTGCATCAGCCGGTTCTGCGGTCCCGTGACGGACGCGGTGGAGCAGCTCTCCAAGACGTACGCCGACCGCGCGGAGTTCATCCACGTCGAGATCTGGCGGAACTTCAAGAAGCACGTCATCAACAAGGCCGCGGCGGACTGGCTCTACCGAAAAGGCAACCTCACCGAGCCCTGGCTGTACCTGATCGGGGCGAACGGCGTGATCCTGGACCGGTGGTCGAGCCTGTTCGACGTCCAGGAGGTGGCGAGGGATCTCCAGCAGCTCCCGCCGATGAAGGGCTAGGCGGGACCGCCGCGCTAGAGTGCGGCGGTGGACGGCCACGACCATCGCGTCCCCTCCCCCACGGACCGGGGGATCCGAGCCGTCAAGTGGTCCCTGGCCGGCCTCGCCGTCACCGCGTTCCTGCAACTGCTGATCGTCGTGGTGAGCGGCTCGGTGGCCCTGCTGGCCGACACGATGCACAACGTCGCGGACTGCCTGACCGCGATCCCGTTGTGGGTTGCCTTCGTCATCGGGCGGCGGCCGGCAACGAAACGCTACTCGTACGGCTATGAGCGCGCGGAGGACTTGGCGGGTCTGTTCATCGTCCTCGTGATCGCCGCGTCCGCGGTCCTCGTTGCGTGGGAAGCCGTCGCGCGCCTCATGCACCCGCGTCCCGTCGACAATCTCCCGTGGGTGATCGCGGCGGGGCTCGCGGGGTTCGCCGGGAACGAGCTCGTCGCCGCGTACCGGATCCGCGAGGGCCGCCGGATCGGCTCGATGGCCTTGGTCGCCGACGGGCAGCACGCTCGAACCGACGGGTTGACCTCGCTCGGCGTGATGGCCGGCGCGATCGGCGTGGCCCTGGGGTTCGACCGCGCGGACCCGCTCGCGGGCCTGGCCATCGCGGTGGTCGTCGTCTACGTCCTGTGGCAGGCCGGCCGAAGCGTGGTCCATCGCATCCTGGACGGTACCGACGAGTCCACGGTGGTGATGCTCGAGTCGGTCGCCGCTTCGGTGGCCGGCGTCGAGCACGTGACGTCGGCCCGGGCCAGGTGGACGGGCCACGGGCTGAACGCCGACATGGAGATCCAGGTCAACCCGGCCCTCACCGTGGGCCAGGGCCACGCCATCGCCGAGGAGGTCGAGCACGAGCTGCTACACGCCCTGCCCGGGCTGAAGGGCGCCGCGGTCCACGTGGACCCGCACGACCACGGCCCGCCCCGGGGACCGGTGGCCCATCACCGGGAGGCGTGAGGTGGACGAGCGCGAAGCTCGATCCCGGTTCGCCGCGGGGCGGGTGGCGCGTCTTGCCACCGTGCGATCCGACGGATCCCCCCATCTCGTGCCCATCGTCTTCGCGCTCGATGGCGCGACAATCGTGTTCGCGGTCGACGACAAGCCGAAGGTCAGCAGGGACCTGCAGCGGCTGGCCAACATCCGGGCGGACCCACGCGTGAGCGTCCTGGTCGACCACTACGACGAGGACTGGACGGCCGTGTGGTGGGTCCGGGTCGACGGGCGGGCC
>JBIOUU010000046.1:0-2653 GCA_044867345.1 Actinomycetota bacterium | reverse complement strand
CTAGCAAGGGCCCCTGCTCAGACCGGGTCGTTCGCCTCGCCTGCCGGCACGTCGAGGCGGAACCGCAGGCCCCCCTCGGCGACCTCGACGGCCACCGTGCCCCCCTGGGCCTGGGCGACGCCGTTGGCCACGAACAGCCCGATCTTGCTGCCGGCTCCCGTGCCCGGAGCCCGTGGTTCGAACAGCGCCACCGCCGCCTCCGGGGTGAGCTCGGTCCCCGCCCGGAAGGCCTCCATGACGAGCCGTCCGTGGGTCCTTCGAGCGGTGACCCGGATGGGGCCTTCCCCCGCCCACCACACCTCCGCCTCGACGAAGGCCTCCAGGACGAGCTGCAAGCGATCGGGGTCGAGAAAGGCGACGGGCCGGTCCGGGCCTTCCCAGACGACCGGCGGCCGATCGGGATCACGCGCGGCGGACTGGGCCACCCTCTCGACGAGGACCGCCACGTCCACGAGCTCGGGGTACAGCTCGAGGGCGTCCCCCACCACCCGAGCCGCGTCGACCAGCTGTCGAACGATCATGTTCAGGCGATCCGTGTCGTAGACGATGCCCTGGAGCATCAGCGTCCGATGCTCCTCCGCCATCTGGTCCCATCGGGTGGCGAGCGCGTATCCGAAACCCTTCATTGCAGTGAGCGGCGAGCGGATATCGTGCGCCGCCGAGGCGATGACCGACTCCAGCGCGACCCGCCGTCCCTCGCGGAGCTGGCGAGCCCACTCGAACAGGCACACCGTGGCGGCGGCGGCGAGATTCAGGGACTCGGCCCGCCCTCGGATGGGAACGCGGACGATGGCGTCGGCCAGGGAAGCGACCTCCGGGGGCAGCCCCCATGCCTCGTTGCCGAACAGGAACGTGGTCGGAAGGGTGAGGTCGAGCTCGTAGAGGTCCGCATCGCCTTCGGCGTCCATGGCGTAGACCCGGCAGCCCCGGGATCGCAGGACCTCCAGGGCCTCGGCCGTGTCCGGGGCTCGCGCCACCGGGAGATGGAACAACGAGCCGGCGGAGGCTCGAACCGTCTTCGGGTTGTACACGTCCACCGACGTCGCGGAGAAGACCACCGCGTCGGCCCCCGCGGCGTCGGCCGAGCGCATCACGGTGCCGGCATTGCCGGGGTCACGGACCGAATGAAGGACCGCGACGCACGCGGGCTCCGGTGGCAGCGCATCGAGCGCGACGTGGACGAACCGGACGACGGCTACCACTCCCTGCGGCGTGACCGTGGAAGTCAGCTTGGACATGACCTCGTCGCTCACATGGAAGGTCTGGATCCCGGCCCGCCGGGCCGCCTCGACCAGGTCGTCGGGGTGGGCACCATGGAACAGGACGTCGACGACGGCACCCGAGGCGAACGCCTCCCGCAGGCCCTGGGGCCCTTCGACCAGGAACCGCCCGTCGGTCTCGCGGAACGCGCGTTTCTTCAGCCTGACGGCCGCGGCGACCTTCGGGTTCTTGAGCGACGTGATCACGGTCCCCCCTGGTCGGACCCCGGCCGGATCCGTCGGGGGATTCTAGGGTCGGGTGGCTATCCCCCCGCGCCGCCCTGCTCGGGCGGGAGCGACTGCCGGGCAGCCTCGACGAGGGCGGCGAACGCAGCGGGGTCGTTCACGGCCAGATCCGCGAGGACCTTGCGGTCGAGCTCCACCCCGGCCCGGGAGAGCCCGTTCATGAGCTGCGAGTATGACAGGCCGTTCTGCCGGGCTCCCGCGCCGATCCGCGTGATCCACAGCCGGCGGAACTGCCCCTTGCGGTCACGGCGGTCGCGGTAGGCGTAAACGCCGGAATGCAGGAGCTGCTCCTTGGCCATCCGCATCCGCCGGTGCCGCGCCCCGTAATACCCCTTGGCCTGCTCCAGGATCTCCCGGCGCTTCTTCCTGGCGTGGACGGCACGCTTCACCCTGGCCATGGCGTCACGCCCCCAGGAGGCGGCGGATGGTCCGTCGCTCCGCCCCGACCTCGGCCATGCCCTCGACCCGACGGCGGCGGCTGCCCGTCTTCTTCGTCAGCATGTGGTTGCCGGTGGCCTTGCGGTGGAGCACCTTTCCCGTTCGGGTCATCCGGAACCGCTTGGCCGCACCGCGGTGCGTCTTGATCTTCGGCATGTCCTATCCCTGTTCCGTCGTGGACGCGGCCGGCTCTGCTTTCACCGGCTCGGGCTCGGGTTCCACGGCCTCCGAGACCGTGGGCCGCGACTCCTCGGACCTGGACCCCGTCCTCGCATCCTCGGCCTTCGGCTCCTTGGGCCGGGGGTGCTCGGCCCTGGCCGCCGCCACCTGCTTTTTGGTCGGCGCGATCACCATCACCATGTTCCGGCCGTCCTGCTTGGGCGCGGCCTCGACCACCGCCAACCCCTCGAGGTCACTCACCAGCCGGTCGAGGATCCGACGGCCCAGCTCCGTGTGCGCCATCTCGCGACCCCGGAACATGATGGTCACCTTGACCCGCGCGCCCGCCCGCAGGAACCGCTCGACGTGCCCCTTCTTGGTGGCGTAGTCGTGCGGATCGATCTTGGGGCGGAACTTGATCTCTTTGACCTCGACCCTGGCCTGCTTCTTGCGGGCTTCCTTCATCCGGATGTCCCGCTCGTACTTGTACTTGCCGTAGTCCATGATCCTTGCGACCGGAGGGCTTGCCTGCGGCGCCACCTCGACCAGAT
>JBIOUU010000045.1:0-25868 GCA_044867345.1 Actinomycetota bacterium | reverse complement strand
ATGCGATCCGACGCCGTGTCGAGAACGCCGATCCGGGCCCCCTGGAGATCGAGGAGTACAGCCACTTCGGCATGGTGTGCCGGTACGTGGCCGGGGCCTCGAACCTCCCCTTCTTCCCCATCCGCAGCTACTACGAGAGCGATATCCCGAAGGTGAACCCCAGGATCGTCCCCATCACCTCGCCGTACGACGGCACCGAGGTCTACGCCGTGCCGCCGCTCAATCCCGACGTCGCCATGGTCCATGCCCAGAGGGCCGACGCGAGCGGCAACGCCCAGATCTGGGGTCTGCTCGGATGCCAGAAGGAGGCCGCCTTCGCGGCGAAGCGCGTCGTCGTGGTGTGCGAGGAGGTCGTGGAGGAGTCGGTCGTTCGTGCGGATCCCAACCGTACCGTGATCCCCGGGCTCATCGTGGACGCCGTGGTGGAGGAGCCGTTCGCCTGCCATCCGAGCTACGCGCAGGGCTACTACGACCGGGACAACCGGTTCTATCTCGACTGGGAGGCGACGTCGCGGGATCCGGAGGCGCTGGCCGCCTGGCTGAAGGAGTGGGTGTTCGGCTTGGAGACCCACCGGGACTATGTGGAGAAGATGGGGGCCGAGCGGTGGGACTCGCTCCGGCCAGGCGACGCGCCGTCGGGCCAGGTCAACTACGGGGAGTACGCGTGACCGCGAACGGGGACGAGGCCGGCGCCAACCGCACCGGCGAGCGCGACCTCGGCTGGTCGAAGTCCGAGATGATGATCGTCGCCAGTGCCCGTCAGCTGGCCGCCGGGGGCGTGTGCTTCGTGGGCATCGGCCTTCCGAACATCGTCTGCAACCTGGCCAAGCGCACGGTCGCCCCGCAGCTCGAGCTGGTGTACGAGTCCGGCGTCTTCGGCGCCTCGCCCAGGCGGTTGCCGCTCTCGATCGGGGACCCGACGCTCGTCTCCGGCGCCACGGCGGTGTGCAGCATGTTCGAGTTGTTCGCCTTCTATCTCCAGGCAGGGCTGGTCGACGTGGGGTTCCTGGGCGCCGCGCAGATCGACCGGTTCGGCAACATCAACACCACCGTGATCGGCGACTACGAGAGGCCGAAGGTGCGCCTGCCGGGCTCCGGCGGAGCGTGCGAGATCGCGATCAACGCGAAGACGGTGTTCGTGATCATGCGGCAAGGACGGCGGTCGTTCGTCGAGAAGCTCGACTTTCGAACCTCGCCCGGGCACTCCGGCGACCGGGAGCACGATCGCCGGCGGGGCTGGTGGGGGAGCGGTCCCACGGTGGTCGTGACCGACCTGGCCGAGTACCGGTTCGACGAGGGCACGGGCGAGATGACCCTCGTGAGCCTGCATCCCGGCGTGACCCTGGACGACGTCCGGGAGAACATGGCCTGGAAGCCGAAGGTCGCCTCCGACCTGGCCGAGACGCCTCCCCCCACCGACGAGGAGCTCCGGCTGATCCGTGAGGAGCTCGACCCCCAGGGCATCGCGTCATGAGCCGAACGAGCCGGGTCTTCCATCGGGTCCTGTCCCGCGATCTCCCTATTGCCGTCCGGGCAGAAGGCGTGTGGATCGAGGATGCCGGAGGCGGGCGATACCTCGACGCGGCCGGCGGGGCCATCGTGGTGAACGTGGGACACGGGGTGGCGGGTGTGGTCGAGGCCATGGCCGAGCAGGCCGCCCGCCTTCCGTACGTGCACGGTACGGCGTTCACCACCGAGGCGCTGGAGTCCTACGCTGAGGATCTCGCCCCGCTCCTTCCGGTGGACGAGCCTCGGGTCTATCCGGTGTCCGGTGGGAGCGAGGCCGTCGAGACCGCGATCAAGTTGGCCCGTTCGTACCATCTGGCCCGGGGGGAGGACCGGAGCGTCGTGATCGGCCGGACCGCCTCGTACCACGGGAGTACGATCGCCGGGCTCGACGTCGGCGGCAAGGAGATCTTGCAGCGGCCCTACGCGCCGTGGCTCGGCCGGTTCGCCCACGTCGAGGCGGCCTACGAGTACCGCTGTCCCATGCCCGGCCATCCCGTGGGCTGCGGCGCGCAGCACGCCGACGCCCTCGATCGAACCATCCGCGACATCGGTCCGGGCACGGTCGCCGCGTTCATCGCCGAGCCCGTGTCCGGCGCGACCCTGGCCGCCGCCGTCCCCACCGACGACTACTGGCCCGCGGTGGCCGATACGTGCCGTCGCCACGGCGTGCTGCTCGTCGCCGACGAGGTCATGACCGGCTTCGGACGAACCGGCACGTGGTTCGGCCTCGATCACTGGGGCGTCAAGGCGGACGTCCTCGCCTGCGGGAAGGGCTCGACGAGCGGGTACTTCCCGTTCGGCTTCGCCGCGGCGAGCGGCCCGGTGTTCGATGCGGTGCGGCAGAAGGGCTTCGTTCACGGGTTCACCTGGTCGCACAACGGCGTCGGCGCGGCGACGGCCGCAGCGGTGCTCCGCCGCCTCGGCGAGGGGAACCTGGTGGAGGCGAGCCAAACGCAAGGTGAGCGGTTGCTGAAGGACCTGGCGTCGGCGCTGGCGAACAGCCCAGTCGTGGGCGATGTTCGCGGCCTTGGTCTGATGGTCGGGATCGAGCTCGTGGCCGACCGTTCCACGAAGGCTCCGTTCGCGCGAAGCCAGCAAGTGACCGAGCGCGTCGTGGCCGCTGCGAGGGACCTCGGGCTCCTCCTGTACTCGAGTACCGGACACGTGGACGGGACCGATGGCGACCTCGTGATGCTCGGTCCGCCCTTCGTCATCACCGATGACGAGTGCGCCCTCGCCGTGGAGCGGACCGAGGCCGCGATCGCCGCCGTCGCCGCGGTGTCCTCTCGGTGATATGGGTGGCCGAGCCGGCCTGGTGCTCTGCCCGGAGGCCCGGATCTACGACCACGGGCCGGGCCATCCCCTCCGCCCGCAACGCGTCCTGCTCACCTGGGACCTGATCCGCCACCTGGGCCTGCTCGATCGGCCGACGGTGGAGACCCTCTCGTGCCGGATCGCCACCGACGAGGAGATCGGCCTGGTCCACACGGCCGAGTTCATCGACGCCACCAGGCGAGCGGGCGAGGGCGAGCCCGGCGAGTGGTCGCGCTTCGGCTACGGGCCGGGCGACAACCCCATCTTCCCTCGGATGCACGAGGCGGGCGCCCTGGTCGTCGGGGCGTCGATCGTGGCCGCGCGGGAGGTGGTGGAGGGCCGGCTGGATCACGCGTTCAACGCCGCCGGAGGTCTCCATCACGCCATGCCGTCACGAGCGTCAGGGTTCTGTGTCTATGACGACCCGGCCGTGGCCATCGCCTGGCTCCTGCGACACGGTGCCGAGCGGATCGCCTACGTCGACGTCGACGTCCACCACGGCGACGGGCCTCAAGCGGTGTTCTATGCCGACCCTCGGGTCCTCACCGTGTCGATCCATGAATCCGGGGAGTACCTGTTCCCCGGAACGGGGTTCGTCTCGGAGCGCGGCGCGGGTGAGGCAGAGGGGACCAAGGTGAACGTGCCGCTCCCTCCCGGAACCGGGGACAGGGCCTGGCTGGAGGCGTTCCGGGGGGTGGCGCCGCCGCTCGTCCGCCGGTGGCGGCCCGACGTGCTGGTCACACAGCTTGGTTGCGACACCCACCAGACCGATCCGCTGGCCCACCTACTCCTCACCACCCATGCCTACCGCGAGGCGGCCGCCGTCCTGCACGAGCTGGCCCACGAGGTCGCCGGCGGCCGGTGGGTCGCGACCGGCGGCGGCGGGTACCAGTGGGCCAGGGTCGTCCCCCGCGCGTGGACCCTGTACTTCGCCGAGATGTGCGAGGCGGAGCTCCCCGACCACCTGCCCGAGTCCTGGATCGAAGAGGCCGAGCGCGCGGTCGGTGGTGAGGTCCCGGCGACCTTCTCCGAGGCCCCCTTGCCCGATGGGCGTCCCGACGCCGAGACTCGGGACGTGATCCGCCACGTGCGAGCCACCGTCTTCCCAGACCTGGGGCTCGAGCCGTGAGCGCGCCGAGCGCGAAGCTCGTCTGCACGCTCGGGCCCGCGACCGAGTCGGGCGACCGCGTGCGGGCCCTGGCCGAGGCGGGGTGCGACGTGTTCCGGGTGAACTTCTCCCACGGCGGCCCGAAGGACCACGCGACCCGTGTGCAGGTGGCGCGGTCCATCTGCGACGAGTTGGGGAGCGACCTCGCCGTGATGGCCGACCTTCCCGGCCCGAAGATCCGGCTCGGCGACCTCGTCACCGAGCCCCTTGCCCTTTCGGCCGGATCCCGGTTCGTGCTCAGGCCGGATGGCCGGGCCGGGGACGCCGCGAGCGCGTCGATCACGTACGAGGGATTGGCCGGCGACGTCCGGGTGGGCGACCGCATCCTGCTCGCCGACGGGGCCGTCGAGTTGATCGTGCGCGACGTGGAGGGAGACGAGGTGGTGACCGAAGTCGTCCGGGCCGGCTCCATCCGGGCCCGGGCCGGGGTGAACGTGCCCGCCGAGCGGCTGGGGCTCCCGGCGATCACGGACCGGGACAAAGAGGCGCTCGCCGCCGCCCTCGACCTCGGCTTCGATCTCGTCGCGCAGTCGTTCGTCCGAAGCGCCGCCGACGTGGCCGGTCTCCGCGCGTTGATGGGTGCCCGTGTGATCCCGATCGTGGCGAAGATCGAGACCCGGCCGGCGGTCGAAGACATCGACAAGGTGCTGGAGGAGGCCGACGCCGTGATGGTGGCCCGGGGCGACCTGGGGGTCGAGCTCCCGATGGAAGAGATCCCGATCGTCCAGAAGGAGATCCTGCTCGCGGCGCGCCGGGCCGCCCGCCCGGCCATCGTGGCCACCCAGATGCTGGAATCGATGACGCACGCGCCGCGACCGACCCGGGCGGAGGCGACCGACGTGGCCAACGCCGTCCTGGACGGGGCCGACGCGATCATGCTCTCGGGCGAGACGGCCATCGGCGAGTTCCCGGTGGAGGCCGCTGCGGCGGCCGTGCGGATCGCCGAGGTGGCGGAGGAGCGAGGATCCCGGTTTCGGGCGGACCGCCCGGCCTGCACGCATGCCGACGAGGGAGCGGCCGCCGCTCACGCCGCGTCGCAGATCGCGGGGGACGACCCCGACGTCGTCGCCGTCTCGTGTTTCACACGGACGGGTCGCACCGCCGCCTTCCTGTCGAGCGAGCGGCCTCCGGTCCCCATCTACGCGTTCGCTCCCGATCCGGCCGTCCGTCGGGCCCTGGCCATCCGGGGGGGCGTGCGCGCGCTCCCGGCGGCGGTGCCGGACGACACCGATGATATGATCGCGCTGATGGACGAGGGGCTGCGGGCGGCCGGCGCGGCCACCGACGGCCAGCTCGTCGTCCTCGTTGCTGCGTCGCCGTTCGGGCGGGCGCACACGAACATGATCAAGATCCACCGGCTCGGAAGCCCGGTCGGCTGACGGTCGCCGGGACGGGCGGACGGATGCGAACTAGGTGGCGGCGCGCTCGGTGAGAGCCTCGATCGTCCGCTCGACGCGGCGGGCCCGCGTCTCCTCCCTCTTGGCCTCGACGATGTAGCCCACGTACTCGCGACGATGGCTGAACGAAAGCCGGTCCCAGACCGCCGCGGCCGCCCGGTTCCGCTTCAACGCCTTCCTCAGCTCCGGCGGGACCTCGACCTCGCGAGGAGCCTCGTCGTTCTGCACCACGACGTCGATGGCGTCGCCAGGTCCCGCGCCCGCCTCGGCCATGATGGCCTTGGTCACGCCGAGCATCATCACGCCGCCCATCCTCACGATGGAGCCTCGGTAGGGGACGCCGTTGAAGCTCGCCTGCACCGCGATCCGGCCCTTGCCGCCGAGAGCGGCGACGACCTCGCCCGGCACCTCGACCAGGTGCCCGCCGCCCCCACGGCCCGAAGGCCGGAGCGTCGCCGTGAACCGGGTCCTCGCCATGGGCGAAGCCTACCCCCGAGACTTCGCCGGCGTGGTGCCGAGCCGGCCGGTGGCGGTGCGCACTCCCCACCGGTAGAGCGGCGGCGTGAGGACCCGGAATGCCTGCCACAGGCTCATGCCCCGCGGCACCGACACCTCGGGCGCCTTCCCCTCCTTGACGACGTCCACGATGACCCGGGCCACCTTGTCCGCCCGAATGACGAGCGCAGACGGCAACCGCCCCTGCGGGAAGCCCTCGGTTGCCGCGAAGCCCGGGTTCACGCTCGTCACGAGGATCCCGCGCGGGGCGAGCTCGTAGTAGAGCGCCTCGGAGAACGCCACGACGCCGTGCTTGGAAGCCGAGTACACCGACGCGCCGGGGGCTGCATACCGTCCGGCCAGCGATCCCACGTTCACGATGTGGCCCCGCTGCCGATCCAGCATCATGGGCAGGAACAGCTTCGTGCAGACGAGCATGCCGAGCAGGTTCACCCGGATGACCTGTTCGATCTGCGTGAGCGAGAGCTCCTCGAACCGTCGCCCGCCGGGGATGCCCGCGTTGTTGATCAGGACGTCGCATCGCCCGAAGGCCTCATCCACCCGGTCGCGCAGTCCCTGGAGATCGGCGACCTCGGCCACGTCGCACCGCACGGCGAGAGCCCGTCCACCCCGTCCCTCGATCTCGGCGGCCAGGGCCTCCAGCCGCTCCGCGCGGCGCGCCGCCAACACCACGGCCGCTCCCTCCTTCGCGAGCATCCTGGAGGTGAGCTCGCCGAACCCCGACGAGGCCCCCGTCACCACCGCCACGGCACCGCGGAGATCCACCTCACGGCTCCCTGGCGCTCGTGACGCTCTGGCCCCCGTGCACGACCAGCACCTCGCCCGTGACGAAGGACGCCGCCGGAGAGCACAGGAACAGCGCGGCCGCGGCGACGTCCTCCGGACGCCCCCACCGGCCCAGGGGGATCTTGGACCTGATCCGGGCATCGGCCTCGGGGTCGTCCCGCTCGGGCTGGTTCATCTGGGTGTCGATCCATCCCGGGGCGATCGCGTTCACCCGCACGCCGGAAGGTGCCCACTCGAGCGCCGTGGCCTTGGTCAGGTTGATGATCGCGGCCTTCGCCGCGCCGTAGTACGCCAGGCCAACCTCGACGGTGAACCCGTCGATGGAGGCGACGTTCAGCACGCACCCCGAGCCCCTGGCCAGCAGGACCGGCGCGACCGCCCGCATCCCGTAGACGGCCGAGAAGAAGTTCACTCGGAAGTACTTCTCGAACCCCTCGGCCCTGGTCTCGATGAACGGTGCCATGAACGGCGCGGCGCCCGCGTTGTTCACGAGGATGTCGAGCGAGCCGAGCTCCCGAACGGCCGCATCGATCAGATGTCGTACGGCTTCCTCATCCGAGACGTCGGCCACGATCGGCACGGCCCGCCGGCCGAGCCGCTCGACCTCCTTGGCCGTCCGCTCGATCTCTTCCCTCGTCCTGGCGGCGAGGGCCAGGTCGGCCCCATGGCGGGCGAAGGCGTGCGCGATGGCTCGCCCGATCCCCCGGCCCCCGCCCGTGACCAAGGCGACCTGTCCTTCCAGAGAGAAGTCGTTCACGCGTGTGCCCCCTACGATGGCTGGTGGATGGACGTTATCGAATCCCATGCGGCGAAGCTTCCGGCGATCGACGAACGGTGGACCGGGCGGGTCCGTGACCGCGAGGAGGTGATCCACGGCCTCCTGGAGGGTCGGATCGCCGGCCCCTCCCTCAGCCATCCCCTCGACAACGTGTTGCGCAACATCCGGCTGCTCTGTGAGGGAGAACCCGACAAGCAGTTCGGGATGTCCGGCCTGCCGGGGCCGTTCACGCCGCCGGAGGTGCTGGGCCTCGTGGGCCGGGCCGCGGGCTTCACCCCGGATCCGAACGCCACGGCGGGACCGGTCCCCGTCGACCCTGAGCTCGTGATCGAGGCCTGCGAGGCCGTGGGGGAGCGGCTGGCCATGGCGTGCGCGCGGGGTGAACGCGTGATCCTGGCCACCGGGCATCCGGTCGGCCTGGCTCACCTGTACACCGGGGTGGGGCGGCAGCTCGCGGCCCGCGGCGTCGAGCTGCTCCGGCCGTACGAGGCGGTGGCCTGGCGCGACGCGGATGACCGCCACGGGTGGCAAGTTCGGTACCTGGAAGGGGTGGCCCTCCTCACCGACCGGGCCTCGGCTCGTCACACGCACCGGGGCGAGGCCATGGCGAGGATGCTCGGCGAGGACCGGCCGGACCTCGTGTTCGCCGACCACGGGTTCGCCGGGGCCGCAATCGAGGCCGGCGTCGAGACACTCTCGATCGCCGACGTGAACGACCCCGCCCTCCTGGTGGCCAGGGCACAGGGCCGGACGGAGACCGTGATCGTGATGGACGACAACGTCCAGCCCGATGCCTACTGGCCCTGCTACCAGGCCATCGTGGGCCGTCTTGCCGACTGAGTAGAATTCGCCCCACGTTGACGCTTGATCCCTTCTCCGAGGCACGGTTCGTACGCGTGATCGGGGCGCGTCGCCCCGAGCGAATGTTCATCAAGGCCGCCGATCCGCCCAGCACAGGGGGAGAACCCCGGGCGGGCTGACGCGCTCGCGCAAGCACGGAACTGGGCCTCCGAGGAGGGCGACACCGCCCCACGCGGAGGCGAAGATGAACGAACACGAGGCCCTGGTCGAGCGCGCGGTGCGCCACAAGCGCACGGTGCTGCTCGTTGGCGGGCTCGATACGGGCAAGTCCACGCTGTCCCGCATGCTTCTGCGAGCCGGTGTGGATGCCGGGCGGCCCTCAGCCTTCCTGGACGCGGACGTGGGCCAGAAGACGGTGGGTCCTCCGGCCACCATCTCGCTGAAGGTCGTACGGTCGGTCGCGGACCTCGAGCCCGACGCCCTGGCGACGGCCGACGCGCTGTCGTTCGTCGGCTCCACCTCGCCGCAAGGGCACCTATTGCCCGTCGTCACCGGGGTGGTCGCCCTGGCGCAGTGGGCCCGCGACGGGGGAGCGGACCTGCTGGTGGTCGATTCCGGCGGGCTGGTCTCGGGGATCTCCGGCCAGATCCTGAAGTACCACAAGGTCGAGATGCTCCGGCCCGACCTCGTCGCCGGCCTCCAGCGCGGCGAGGAGCTCCAGCCGCTCCTGGGTGTCATCCAACGGTTCTTCACCACGGAGGTCGTCTCGCTCGGCGTCCATCCCGACGTCGTGCCGACGACCGTGGAGCAGCGGGCCGAGAACCGGGAGGCCGCGATGCGTCGGTACTTCTCTGCTGAGCTCCACCGGTGGCGGGTGAAGCCGACCGTGTTCATGCCGGCCCTCCCGCCGATGTTCAACCTGGCCAACCTGGACCGGATGCTCGTCGGTCTGTCCGACGGCGACGGTGGATACCTCGGCATCGGGTACCTCGAGTTCGGGGCGGAGGAGGGGGTGCTGCGCCTCATCTCGCCCGTGGCAGAGGGGCCCAAGGCGCTTAGACTGGGCTCCGTTCGCCTGGAAGAGAGCTACCGCGCCAAGCGCGTGGACCTCCGGAACGTGTTCGGTTCGGAATGACGACGAAGGGATGCTCGTGCCGTCACTGATCAAAAAGCGTCGCAAGAAGATGCGGAAGAAGAAGCACAAGAAACTGTTGAAGAAGACCCGCTGGCAGCGCCGGCAGCAGGGCCGCTAGGAGCGGGAGCCCGGCCGTGCCGGTATCGGGGACGAGCCGGGCCGCATCCCTCCCCGTTGTGGCGCTCGCCGTTGCCCTGGCGGCCGCGGCCGTGGGGTGCGCACCCTCCCGGCAGGAGGAACGGAACGCCGACATCGCCGCCTCGACGGCGGTCACCTTCCGGTCACCCGACGGGGTGAAGCTCGCGGGGAGGGTGTTCGGCGATGGGCAGGTGGGCGTGGTCCTCGCTCACATGTTCACGGCCGACCAGGCCTCGTGGTGGGCATTCGCCCGGACCCTGGCCCCGAAAGGCTTCACCGTCCTCACCTTCGACTTCCGCGGCTACTGCCCCGGTGGGGTGGCCGGCTGCTCGGAGGGTGAACGAGACGTCGCGGCGATCTGGCAGGACGTCATCGGCGCGATCGACTTCCTGGTGGGGCAGGGACTGGTCCGCGTGATGCTCGTCGGGGCCAGCATGGGTGGGACCGCCTCCCTGATCGCCGCGGCCCAGCCTGGCGTTTCGGTCGTTGCGATCGTCGCGCTCTCCGCCCCGCAGTCCTTCGAGGGACTGACCGCCGACCGCGTCGTCCTGGGGAGCGTCACGGCGGCCAAGCTGTTCGTCGCCGGCGACAGCGATCCGACGGGCGCGGCCACGTCGGCGCAGGCCATGTACGAGGAGTCCCCGCCGCCGAAGCAGGTCGAGATCGTCACGTCGAGCGACCACGGTACCGACCTGCTCACCGGGAATCAGTCGGGTCGAATGCAGACCCTGATCCTCGGATACCTCGAGCAGCATTCGGGAGCCTGATGGGGCGGCCCATCGTATTCATGACCGACTACGGCCTGGCCGACGAGTTCGTCGGGATCTGCCACGGCGTCATGGCCCGCATCGCCCGGGAGGCGCGGGTGATCGACCTGACCCACGCCATCCCAAGGCAGGACGTGGTCGCCGGAGCGATGGCGCTCGGCCGTGCGGCGCCGTTCATGCCGGATGACGCCGTGTACCTCGGGGTTGTGGACCCGGGCGTCGGGTCGGCCCGGCGCCCGGTCGCGATTGCCTGTAGGTCCGGCGCGCTGCTGGTCGGGCCGGACAACGGCGTGCTGTCGATGGCCTGGGCGGCGCTCGGCGGCGCCGCCCAGGCCGCGGAGATCACCTCGGAACGGGTGCTGCTCGGCCAGGTATCCGCCACGTTCCACGGGCGAGACGTGTTCGCGCCGGCCGCTGCCCACCTGTCGATCGGGATGCCGCTCCAGGACCTCGGTCCCCCCGTCGACCCCCGGACCCTGCACACGGTCGAGATGCCCGCCCCGATGATCCTTCGGGGGGTGGTCGGGGCGCGAGTCACCGGGGTGGACGGGTACGGGAACGTCCAGCTGAGCGCCCGACCCCGGGACCTGGAGGCGGCGGGCGTGGAGGGCTCCGTGGAAGTGTGCGGCAGGGTCGTGACGAGGGCCTCGACCTTCGCCGACGTTGCGGAGGGCACCCCGGCGGCCATCGTCGACTCTCAGGGCTTCGTGGCGCTGGTCGTGAACGGGGGCAGCGCGGCCGACGTCCTCGGCCTTCATCGAGGTGACGCGGTGACGCTTTCCCGGCCGGGTGGATGACCCCGGCCGGCTATGGCATTGGGGATGGAGTCGACGGGGCCGACGTCGGCGAGGAGGGGAACGGGTACGGGGTACCGGGCACCGGTCCAGGGTACGGGTCCCGGTCCGCGCCGGCGATGATGAGCTGCGCCACGGCCGCCCCGGCGAGCAGGACGACGAGACAGATGATCGTGATCAGCGTGAAGCGGCGCATGGCGCGAGGCTAGCAGGAGGGACCGTGGTGGAGATCAAGCCGCTGGAGGTCGGTCATGTCGTGCTGCGAGTGCGGAACCTGGCCCGGTCGACCCCGTTCTACGAACAGCTGGGGTTCACCAAGGTCGCCGAGCTCGGCGGGGCCATGGCGTTCTTCACCGCCACCGGAGAGAACCATCACGATCTGGCGCTCCAGGCCGTGGGAGACGGCGCACCCGCCCCGCCACCGGGCGCCGTCGGTCTCTACCACGTGGCCATCCGGTACCCCTCGGACGAGCACGTCCGGGCCGCGTTCCGGACGCTGGCCGACGCCGGCGTGGACATCGTGGGGGCGAGTGATCACGGTGTCTCACACAGCCTGTACATCCGCGATCCCGACGGGATCGAGCTCGAGCTCTACGCGGACGTTCCGGACTGGAGGGAGCAGGGGGAGCAGGTCGCGACGATCCGCCCCTGGGACCCCCGGTAGGGAAGATGGAAGGGGCCGGGACTTCGTCGAAGCCCCGGCCCTTCACTCACGACTGCCGGTCCTACCCGACCACCTTCACGGTGACCGATGCCTGGCCCTCGACCACCACGTCCTGCCTCTGGACGAGCTGGCGGCCCAGGCCCGTGGCGATCAGGTCGTTGGGGTGCTCGCCGCCGTTCAGGATCGCCACGAGCTGCTCGAACCCCAGGTGCCGGGACTTGATCCGCTGACGGGCCCGTCCACCGCGGAATGAGATCCGCTCGAACCCGTTCGCGCGGTGGGGGACCCGCATCCGAAACGTCGCCGTCTCGGGCGCTCCGCCCCCGGCGGGCTGCAGCATGACCTCGAGGGTGATCGTGCTGCCGCGCTTGGCCTTCAGGACCGGCCGGTCCCGGAGGGCACGCTGGAGCGAGCTCGACGTTCGGACCCGCACGATGTCGCCGACGAGCTTCTGGTCGGTGATCTCTCCGTTCGCCTCGACGCTCGTGAACGTGATGTCCTCCGCCCGGTTGAACGCCAGCTCGTACAGCGCGTTCAGGAGGCGGTACGCGGCCTGGAACGCGTCGTATTCGGAGGCGACCATGTTGGAGTTGTGGACGGTGAACGGCGTCACGCCGTCCTCGCGCAGTCCCTGGATCGTGTACGACAGGCTGAGCGTTCCCTTCCCGAAGTGGTCGAACACGAGCAGCAAGTTCTGGAACACGTGCTCGTAGACGATCTCCGGGCCCCAGAAGTCCTGCTGGTAAAAGATGTCCGTCTGTCCGATCCGGGTCTCCCCGTTGTCGGTGTCCGTGAAGGTCGTGGTGACGGGCATCGACGCCGGCACCGTCCCCGCCTGCCCCATCAGCCCCGCCAGCCGGTCCTGGACCACCGTTCCCCGCAGGTCGGTGGGGACCAGGATCTTGAACGGCCCGAACAGCCCGCTCACATCGTTCACGATCGTGATGACGCTCGCGCCGCCCATGGCGAACGTACTGGGGCCCTGCAAGAAGAAGGAGTGGCCCCAGCCGACGTTCAGGTCGCCGCAGGCGAACGTGGCCGTTCCGATCCCGGCGAAGGTCACGTCGCCGGTCGACAGCTCCGCGGCAAGCGGCTCGCCCGCCGCGAGCGGCGTCGGGTTGATGATCGCCGCCGATGCGGACGCCGCTCCGCCGGCCCGGTAGACGTGGAAGGGAAGGCCGTGCGCGTCGATGATCGACTGCAGCCGCTGCGCTCGCTGATCCGAAAGCCCTGAGACACCGAGCGGGATGGCAAGCCGTTGGACCGTGCTGGGGACCGAGCTCACCGGGACCTTGGCGGCGTCGGCCACGACGACCCGGACCCGGTGCGTCACCGCAACCGAGGTCGGCAACGACGTGGCCGCACCGGTCGGCAGCGCGGTCAGGTCGACCATCTGCTGGGCCGGCGTGAACAGTCCGATCATCGGATCGGCGGCAAGGCCGAAGGAGTAGGAGACCGCCCCGGCCAGCTGGCCGCCGATGTAGATGGGTGAGCCGGACATCCCCGAGGCAACCCCGTGGGCCTGATCCAGGAACGCCGGCGGGCCGGTGATCTTGAAGATGACGAGGTCGAAGCTGGGGAGGAGGGCGTTCGGCAGGATCCCGATGACTTGGATGTCGAAGCTGACGGGAGCGCTCCCCTGGACTGCGGTGAGGCCCGTACCGGCCATCCCGGGGGTGATCGAGCTCTCGGGGAATACCGCCGGAGGGCTGGCGCACGGCGTCGCGGCCGGCGCTTCGGTGAAGGTCAGGCTTGCCGCAAGGAGCCCAAAACAGACAGTCAAGGCGCGCAGGGCTTTCCAGCGAGAGGAACTGGAGCGTGCGTTGCCCAACGGGACCACCCCCCTCGATTGGCTCATCCTACGCCTCAGACGAAGGCCCAGGGAAAACGGTTCCCCCGAGGGAAACGTCGTGACCTCAGACAGGTTGCGGTAATCGCTCTCGGCAGATCGCGAGGTTCGACGAGAGGACCCTTCGGATGGCGGCGTCGTCATCGAGGTACCGTCGGAGGTCGAGCTCCAGGGAGACGTTCCCCCAGAAGCACTCGGTCCGCAGGAGGTCGAGGAACTCGGGGATCGGCAGGACCCCCTGATCGAGCGGCAGGTGTGAGTCCCAGCCTCGCCCGGCGTTGTTCGACAGGTGCACGTGGACCAGCCGATCGCCGAGACGCCGGACCGCGTCGAAGGGGTCCAGGCCGGCCACGGCGGCATGGCTCGTGTCCAGCACCACGTGGGGGTACCGCTCGAGGTCGCTGATCGACTGGCGGGCATGGAGCCGGACCCCACGTCCCCCTCGCAGCCGAACGGGGAACATGTTCTCCACCCCCACACGCGCTCCCGTGTCGCGGGCGAGCTCCGGGAGTCGCTCGTCCACCCACCTCTGGTACTCCGTCTGCCATCGATAGGGAGGGTGCACCACGACGAGCGCGGCCCCCGTCTCTCGGGCCAGCTCGACGGCCCGATCGATCTTGCGGATGGGATCGGTGCCCCACACCGTCCTGGTCATGAGGAGGAACGGTGCGTGGATGGCCCTGATCTCAAGGCCGTGCTCCCTCGAGAGCTCGCGGAGGACGTGTGCTTGCTGGGTGGCCGGGTCCCGCGTGACCATGACCTCGATGCCGCCGAACCCCGCCTCCGCGATATGCCCGAACGCGTCTCGGAGCGGCCGGCCGAAGAACGCGGCGGTCGAGCAGATCAGGCTCGGTCCGTGCGGGTGCGGTTCGCTCTCCACGGCGGTGGATTCTATCGGCGGGGCGCGAGGGGGCCGCGTATGCTGCTTGCCCCATGTGGGCCTTCCCGCTGGCAGCCGCCCTGATCGCCCTGACCCTCGCGGTGTCCTTGGTCCGCCAGTTCGTCACCCGCAAGAGGCCGTACCAGGCCGTCTGGTCGGCGGCGCTCGCGATGTACGCGGCGGCGTCGTTCGCCATGTTCCTCGGCGTGTTGGACGGCTGGACCACCGGCGAGTACCGGGTCTACTGGCTCCTCGGCGCGATCCTGAACGTCCCCTTCCTGATGATGGGCGAGCTGTACCTGCTGATCAAGCGACGGACGATCGCCGACCTGGTGCTCGTGATCCTGCTGTTCCTCTCGGCCTTCGCCACCTCCCAGGTCCGCACGGCCTCGCTGAACGTCGACGCCCTGACGAAAGACCTGCCGCTTGGGAAGGACGTCTTCGGCGACGGTGCGCTTCCGTACCGGCTGGCCCAGCTCTACGCTTATCCGGCGTACGTCCTTCTCGTCGCGGGATGCCTGTGGTCGGCCTGGCGGATGCGGGGACGGGAGGAGCTCGTCGACCGGTTCTTCGGGACCCTCGGCATCGCAGCGGGGGCCACGATCGTGGCCATCGCGTCGGGCGTGGGGGCCGGCCTCGACGTCGTGCCGCTGTTCTCCGTGGGGCTCGCCCTCGGCATCGCCGTGATGTTCTGGGGATTCCTCCGGGTCTCGCGGCCGGTCGCCTCTTCGAGCGCCGCGCGCGCTAACCCCTGAGCCCGCTCGTTCCCGGTGATCCGGCCCGCCCGCTAGGCCGCCTGCGGCTGTGTCAGGAACGCGTGCCACGTGTGGCCGAGGTGCGAAGGGGTAGCGGGCGCGTCGCCGATCCGTTCCTCGGTGACCAGGATCTCGTCGTAGCGACCCGTGTCGACCGTGAGTTCCAGGAGCACCAGTCCGTCCTCCGGGACGAACCCGCCATCCTCGACTCGGACGAAGGTGCCGTTCGTTCCGAGCCACAGCTGGTACACGCGACCCGGCGACGGCATCGGCACGTCCCGGCCGATGACGTACATGCGCTGCAGGCCCGGCCCCGAGACCTCGACCAGCCCGGTCGCGGTCTGCCCCTGACTCTCCAGGCTCACCGGGCTGGTGCCAGGCTGCTGGAGAGCCTCCATGGCCGCCAACAACCTGCCCCGCTGCTGCTCGGTCCTGGACACCCGGTCCCCAAGCTGCAGGGACAGGCCGGCCAGACCGACGATGGCGGCGACCCCTGCAGCCACGGCCAGCAGGGACGCGCGGCGCCGGCGAACCGGGGTCTCGGCCACCCCCCGGCGGATCCGGGGAAGAAGAAGGTCCGGAGGCTGCGCCGGGGAGACGGCCAGGGCCAGGTCACCAGCCGCGGCCTGGAATCCGGCCATCGCGTCCCGGCACCGGGCACAGGTGGGGACGTGCTCGGACAGCAGCCGATCGGCCTCGACGGCGTCCTCGCCCGACAGGCCCAGCAGAACGTAGCCCGCCAGCAGCTCCTCGATCCGGTCGTGGTCCTCGTTCATTCAGTCCTCTCGGTACAGGGCCCGTCGGAGTTTCCGCATGGCGGCCAGGGTCCGGGTCTTGACGGTCCCGACCGGGATGCCGAGCTCCTCGGCGATCATGGCTTGCGTGTAGCCTCCGAAGTAGGCCAGCTCGACCACCGTCCGTTGTTCGGGGGGGAGCGTCTGTAGGGCCTCCCGGACCTCCTTGCGCCGGGTCGAGAGGTAAGCGTCCTCGACCACCTCTTCAGCTACATCTTCGCCGGGGCCCCGCTCCAGGTTCGACGCTCGTTCGGCCCGCTTGCGGAGCCGTTCCTCCCGCCTGACCGTGTCCACGGCCCGGTGGTGGACCAGCGAGAGGAAGAAGCTCCGGAACGGTCCCCGGCCCGGGTCGTAGGCTTCCGGAGCCCGCCACAGCGCCAGGAACGCATCGTGCACGACCTCCTGGGCCAGCGAGTCCTGGCCGGTGACCCGGAGAGCCAGGCCATAGGCGGCGGGTGCGTAGCGGCGGTACAGGCCCTCGAACGCCTGGCGATCCCCCATCGACACACGCCGGTGGAGCTCGAGGTCGAGGCGGTCGTCCCCCTGCATGCCCTCCGTTGTATCACCGGGCCATGGACGGCCCGGGGCCGCTAGGATGCCCGGCCGTGCGGCCAAGCGTCCTGATGTACTCGCGGCCCGGTTGCGGCCTGTGCGACGAGGCTCGGGAGGTCATCCAAGCCGAACGAGCCCGGACCGGCTTCGACTTCGAGGAGGTCGACATCTCCGGTCTCGACGCCCTCGAGCTCGAGTACGGCATCCGGATCCCCGTCGTGCTGGTCGACGGCCAGGAGCGATTCGAGGTCCGGCTGGATCCGGTCGCCTTCGCCCGCGCGGTCCGGCGATAGACCCCTGCCCGGGCTCCCGCTTGTGCCTTCGTGCACCGGTTTCACGATTGCGCTACCATCCCCCCGTGACCGAGCGCCCCATCCCCGAGGCCTCCGTGGGGCGGCTTCCCCTCTACCTCCGTGCCCTGGTCGACATCGCAGAGGGCGGGGCCACCACGGTGTCCTCCGAGACCCTGGCGGAGGCGGCCGGGGTGAACTCCGCGAAGGTGCGAAAGGATCTCTCCCACCTCGGTTCCTACGGCACCCGGGGTGTGGGCTACGACGTCGCCTATCTCATCCACCAGGTTCGCCGGGAGCTCGGCCTGACCCAGCACTGGCCCATCGTGATCGTGGGGGTCGGCAACCTGGGCCATGCCCTGGCCAACTACCGGGGGTTCTCCGAGCGAGGCTTTCGGATCGCCGGGTTGGTTGACGCCGATCGGGCCAAGGTGGGCGAACAGGTGGGGAGCATCACCGTCCGACACCTCGAGGACCTGGCGACGGTGGTGTGGGAACAGGGGATCGCGATCGGGGTCATCTGCACCCCGGCCGCGGAGGCCCAGGGAGTGGCGGATGCGCTGGTGGCCTCAGGGATCCGATCCATCCTGAACTTCGCTCCCGCCGTGCTGTCGGTTCCCCCGGGGGTGTCCGTCCGCAAGGTGGACCTGGCCATCGAGCTCCAGATCCTCGCGTTCTACGAGCAGCGCAAGGCGGCGCTCGCCGACGTGAAAAGGCGAGGGCGGGCGGTCGCGGACCTCACCAAGGTCTGAGCCCGGACCGGCGCCCGTCCGGGCCGGGCTCGTCTCGCAGCTACTTGGCGATCGTGATCCAGAGCGCGATGAAGATCCCGATCATCATCACGCCGAACAGGATGAACTGCACGACGCCCTGGTCGAGCAGCGGCCTGGTCACCTGTGCCAGCATCGTTTCCTCCTCTAGGCGGGCCCGTACCAGGGCGGCGCGGTTCCACCGGTCAGGATGTCCTTTCGTTCCCGTTCCGCCCGGTCCAGGAACGGCAGGTGGACGGCGAACCCGACGATCGAGCCGATCAGGAACATCCACGAGTAGATGGGGACGCTCCCGCTGTCGTGCCGCAGATAGACCGTGATGAGCGGCCCGCCCCCGTTGTAGAAGGCCTGCGCCCCGGCGAGCGACACGTCGCCCGCCGCGGCGAACCGTACGTTCTGCACCGTGAAGTCCGTGGTCTGGAACGCGCCCGTCTCGAACTGGCCGAGCCCGGCCTTCTGGTTGGCCTGTTGCGCGAGGTAGGACTGGATGGCCCCGGTGACCGATTGCACCGAGGCCGACTGGCCCGCCGTGGGGGCCTTCCATGCGTCTCCCGTCGGGTAGTTGTTGAACTGTGGATAGGGGAGGCTGGTCACGTTCTGGCCGGCCGCCTCCACGACCCATCCCGGTTCCCGGCCCCGGGGGCCCAGATCCACCGGGGTCTTCGGGCCCTGGGAGAAGAACCCGAAGGTCCACACGGCGGAGAACAGCATCATCCAGGCGAACAGCGAGACCGACAGGACCAGGTATCCCATCTTCCTTCCGAACACCGCGGACAGCATCAGCAAGACGCTGCCGATGAACAAGACGAAGCCGACCGCCACGCCGAGGCCGCCCTTCACCAGGTTTCCGCACTCGATGTGGAACCCGAGGCATGTCTGGGCCAGCATCACGGTGGCGCGTTGGTGGTCGGTGGTCCCGGCGGCGGACCGAACTCTTCCACGGCGGCCTTGGTGGCGTCCGGGTTGACGCAGACGTTGTGCTCGAACGGGACCTGGGTCTTGTCCTGGATCGACACGACGTAGTTCACGATGTCGTTGACCTGCTGATCGTCGAGAGCCCCCGCGTACCGGATGCTCCAGGACGGCATGAGGCCCCGGCCTTGCTGGATCGTGATGTAGATGTCGTTCAGGCTGTAGATCAAGACGTGGCCGGTCCAGGGGCCGCCGCAGACCGTCGTGAGGTTGGGCGTCGGGATCGGTGTCTGGGTGGTCGTGTTCAGGATCACGGAACCCCGGAGCTCCGGCCCATGACAGCGGACACACCCCACGCCGCCCTGGTTCTCCTCGCTGAACAGCTGCACGGCGCTCCTGCCTCTCGCGATCGAGTCGGTGAGGAGCCCCTTCTCCTGGTCGAGGTTCGTGTGCGGCTCGAACAGCCAGGTGAGCGGGATCCAGATCACGAAGAAGGCGACCAGCAGGACCCCCCATCCCTGGAGTTTGGTGAGGAGCGGCGTCTCCAGATCGGGATCGGAGGGCCCGGGCCGCATGGCGAACGGGATCCGGGGCGGCTCCTCGGTCCTTCGGATCCTTCCCCGGGACACGAGCGCCCCGCCAGCCACCAGAAGGACGATGGCCCCCCCGACGGCGATGATCAGACCCTGAGCCTTGCTCAGCGCCAGCATCACGCCCTCCTCATCCCGGCGCGACGCAGAACGGGCCCTGAGGCGGCTCGTCGATCGTGTTCGTTCCCCGGGGCGGACCGAGGATGATCTGCGACGTGTCCACCATGACGTCCCCCGAGCTCGTGATCGTGACCTTGAACCGGTCGAGCCCCCGGGGGGCTGGCCCCAACTGGTATTCGCCGGCCCGGTTGTACTTGGAGCCGTGGCAGGGGCACTCGAACCACTGGGACTGTTGGCAGAACGGGACCCGGCACCCCAGATGCACGCAGCGCTGGTAGAGCGGCATGATGCCTTGGGACTCCACGCCCTCGCCAGAGTAGTCGACGCTGCCGGACTTGTGGCCGCTCCAGGCCACGATGTAGAAGCGGCCGGCGCCGTAGTAGAAGGGCTGGTTGTTCGAGGAGATGAACTCCTTGATGTCGGCGAGCTTGCCGGCCGTTATCAGCGAGCCGAACCCGCCCTTCAGGTTGGGCCACAGGAACGCGAGCGTCGCCCCGCCGAACTCCGCGGCGAAGACGCCGAGGGACGACAGGAGCGACCGGCGGAAGAACTCCCGTCGCGTCACCGGCTTCGGAGCCTTGGCCGGGACCTCGGCCCGGGCGACCTGCAGACCGGGGCGGCTGACCTCCACGCGGGCCGCCCGACGAGCGCGAACGAACGACAATCCGAAGGTGATGGCGAACAGGTCCACCACGACGATCACCACGAGCGCCGCGATGGTCCCGCTGGAGAGGGCCAGGGGCGTCACAGCTCGAAGAACACCCCCTGGGCCCACGGCCACACCCAGTTGTACCCGGTGCCGCGGAAGAACGAGCCGATGATCGTGAGCGTCGCACCGAACATGAACAGCATGGTGAACATGGTGATGGCGAGCTTGCGGTCGCCGGGCTTCGTGCTCGGGTTCCGGTCGATGAACGGCGCCGCCGCCAGGCCGGTCAGGATGATCACGAACGGGATGGTGACCCCCGCCACGAGCGGGTGGAAGTAGCGAAGGAGCTCCTGGAGGCCCAGGAAGTACCACGGTGCCTTCGACGGGTTCGGCGTGAGGTTGGGGTTCGCCAGCTCGCGGAGCGGCGCGTTGACGAACGTCGAGAAGATCACCAGGCCCGCCGACACGACCAGGAGCGAGATGAATTCCTCGATCAACAGGTGCGGCCACACGTTGATGCGGTCGCCCTGCTCTCGCTCGACCCGCTGGATGCCTTCGGGCGGAACCAGCGCCAACAGCCGATGCTTCTCCGGCGCGCCGCGTTTGGGCTCGGGGACGTTGCCGGTCGGCGGTGGGGCCTCGCGGACCGGGGTGGGCATCACGGCGGCGGCGACTGGCGCGGCGGCAGCGGCGGGAGCGGCAGCGGCGGCAGCGACGGGAGCGGCCGGTGCAGGAGCCGCTGCGGCGGCCGGTGCGGGAGCCGCTGCGGCGGCCGGTGCGGGAGCGGCCGCTGGGGGCGTTGCGGCTGGACCTTCGCCGTGGGCGGCTCGGTAGGCGCGGACGGCGGCCGCGCGGGCCCGGCCCTCGGCCACGCGACGGTCCCCGCCCTTGCCCAACTCCGCCTCCAGGACCCTCTCGTAGGTCTCCTGGTCGAGCGGCGTTTCCTCTCGTCGGGCCATGTCGTCTCCTAGAGCGGTCCGGAGATGCCGCCGTCCTTGCGGATCCTCCAGAAGTGCACGGACAGGAAGAGCACCAGCACGAACGGCAAGGCCAGCACGTGGAGCACGTACCAGCGGAGAAGGGTCTGCGGTCCCACCACCACCCCGCCGAGGAGCACGAAGTTGGCCTGCTTGGCCACGAACGGCGAGTACCCGGCCAGGCTCGTGCCGACCGTGATGGCCCAGATCGCCAGCTGGTCCCACGGCAGCAGGTAGCCGGTGAACGACAGCCCGAGCGTCAGGAACAGCAGGATCACGCCCACCACCCAGTTGAACTCGCGTGGCGGCTTGTAGGCCCCCGTGTAGAAGACCCGGGCCATATGCAGGGTCACGCTGAACACCATGAGGTGGGCGCCCCATCGGTGGAGGTTGCGCACCAGGTCCCCGAAGAACACCGATGTCCGGATGCTCTGCATGTCGCCGTAGGCGGTGGCCCCGCCGAGGTCGGCCATAGGACGGTAGAAGAACATAAGGAAGATGCCGGTCACGGTCAGCAGGACGAACAGGAAGAAGGACAGGCCGCCCAGGCAGAACGTGTACGTCAGCTTCAGCCCGTGGCGCTTCATCTTGACCGGATGGAGGTGGTACAGGACGTTGTTCATCGTGGCCAGGGCACGGTCCCGGGACGTGTCCTTATAGCCCCTGCGGAAGATGGATCCGGGCCGGAACATCGACTTCCAGACCTCGGTCTCCCGGACGCGGTCGAGGACCTCCCCGGGCGACGGCGGTTTGAGCTTCACCCCGGCCTTCCCCTCTCCTTCCCGGCCTACCCGGCCTCCGCCTTCTGCGACAGGGGAACGGAGGCCATCGTGCGCCTGCCGCCCGTGTCCTCCGGCAGCCTCGCGTAGTAGAGCACGTCCGTGGGGCATCGTTCGACGCACACCGAGCATCGAGTGCAGGCGTTGTCGTCGACGACGAAGACGGCGTTGGCGATCCGGACCTGCGCCTCCACTGGGTCGAGCTCGGCGTCCTCCACGATCTCCGGTGACAGCATGAAGATGCAGTTCCATGGGCAGACGTCCTCGCACGCCCGGCACAGGATGCAGTTGTCGGGGTCGAGCATGAGGTGCTTCGGGGACCTGACGCCCTGGGAGAGCCAGGCCGGATCGACGGTCTCCACGACGTAGTCGGTGTGGATGTCGACCTCGGTCTTGGTGTACGGCATCGGCCTGTTCGAGCCTCCTATGTGCTCTCGCTCATCGGTATCCGCCGGTGGGTCGCTCTGCGGAAACCCCGCGGAGCCGCTTCCGCCAGTTCTGCATGATCACCGCGGCCACCACGATCGTGACGAGCGGCCCGGTGCTCAGGCCCAGCGCGATGGCATCCCGGATCTCCAGCGCCCAGCTCCCGCCGCCCGAGGGCCCGGCCCACCCCAGCTTCTGCTCCGCGAAGTACATCCAGAACGACGGGACGACCACGGCGAAGATCAGGATGAAGAACCACAGGCCGACGCAGAAGACGACTGCCGTGGTCCAGGTCCACTCGAAGGTCTTGACGGTCGGCTCCACCCGTTGCTTCAGCTCGACCAACCTCTTCGGAACCCTCATGCGCAACCCGTCCTCGCCCGCGGCCGGCTGATTATAGCCAGGGCCCTTTCGCGCACCGTTTCCGGCCCCGCCCATCCTACCGGCCTTGTGAATCCCTTCACAAGGCCCCCGGCGGCTAAGCTGCCGAAGCGTTGCCATGGCTGCAGAACTCGTCGTCGCGGATCTCGTGCAGCGGGGGCTCGCCTCGTGGTGGGCGCCGGCCCTGGCGTTCCTGGCCGGGATGGTGTCCTTCGCCTCACCATGCGTCTTCCCCCTGGTCCCCGGATACCTGTCGTTCGTCTCGGGCGGCCAGGCCAAGGAGCAACGTGCGGTCGTCCCCATCCTGCTTTTCATCCTGGGCTTCGCGGCGGTGTTCACTGCGCTGGGCGCCTTCGCCGGCGGCGCGGTCACGCGGTTCCTGAAGTCGGAGTTGGTTCTTCGAGTCTCCGGCGTGATCATCGTGGCGTTCGGCCTGCTGATGGTGCTCTACGCGTTTCGGGTCGGATGGCCGGGCCTGTACGCCGAGCGCCGGCCGCTGATGTCGCGGGTGAAGCCCGGGCCCGGCTGGGCGTTCCCCCTGGGGGTGGCGTTCGGCACCGGGTGGACCCCGTGCATCGGCCCGGTCCTCACCGGGATCTTCCTGATCGCCGCGGCCCAGGGGGGGGCGGCCCGCGGGGCGTTCCTCCTGTTCGTGTACTCCCTCGGCCTGGGGCTGCCCTTCCTCCTCCTCGGCCTTGGGATCCGCCGGCTCATGGGCGCCCTGGCTTTCGTCCGGCGCAACTACCACTGGTTCGCAGGGGTCTCTGGGGTCCTGATGATCGGGATCGGGTTGCTCATCGCCACCAACCTGTGGTCCAGGATCCTCGCGCCGGTGTTCGACCTCATCGGGCGGTTCAGCCCGCCGATCTGAGCAGCGTCGTGGCGGGATCCTTCGCAATAGAATCGGACCTCCGGCATGTCCTCCACCGCCACCTCCACTCGTCGGATGACACTCCGCCAGTCACTCGCGCTCGTGTGGCGGACCCTGCGGTCGATGCGAACCGCGCTCGTGCTGCTCCTGCTCCTCGGGGTGGCCGCCGTGGCCGGCTCCCTCGTGCCACAGGTGGGAACGTCGAATGCCCGGATCCTCGCGATGTTCCGGGACCACCCGCTGCGGGCCGACATCTACGACAAGCTCGGGCTGTTCGATGTGTTCGGCTCGTGGTGGTTCACGCTCATCTACACGCTGCTCCTGATCTCGCTGGCCGCCTGCCTGTTCCCGCGAACCCGGGCGATGGTCCGCAACATCCGGTCGCGCCCCCAGCCCTCGCGCGAGCTCGAAGGGATGCGCCACTACGCGGTGCGGCCCGTAGCCGCCGAGCCGGAACAGGCGATCGCCGACGCCCGGCGGGTGCTTCGACGGCGGTTCTTCAGAGTGGCCGGGTCGAACGGTGGCGGCCCGCTCGCCCTGGCCGCAGACAAGGGCCTGGCTCGGGAGGCGGGCAGCCTCCTGTTCCACTGGTCGTTCTTCCTGATCCTGGTGGGGATGGTGTGGGGCAAGGGCACCGGGTTCACCGGACAGGCCGTGATCGTCGAGGGCCAGACGTGGGCCGAGGCCGCGGCGAACTACGACGGGCGGATCAACGAGGGCCGCTTCGCCGACGACAGCGACCACAGCGGCGTGCGCATCCACGTCGACGACTTCACAGCGGCGTACCGGATCCCCTCGGGGATCCCCGAGGACTTCGTCACCCACGCCGCGCTGTACGACGCGAACGGTGGGTACGTGAAAACGGTGGACATCCGGGTGAACCACCCGGCCGAGATCGACGGCGTGAAGTTCTACCAGTTCGGATACGGATGGGCGCCGGTCGTCGACGTTCGTCAGAACGGCGAGCCGATCGCGTCGGGCCCCGTGGTTTGCACGCAGGGTCCCCCGCCCCCCGGGGTGAGCGCGCTCCAGCTGCCGTGGAACTGCGTGGTCAAGCTCCCCACGCTGACTCCGCAGGTGGGTATCCGGTTCGAGCTGTGGCCGGACAGCCGGGGTCTGTACGCGCTGCTCGAGACGGGCCGGGCCATGCCCATGCTCACCCAATTCGCGCCGGTGATGACGTACACGGCCTACCGGGGCGACCTCCGGGCCGAGCTCGTGCAGAACGCCACGCTGCTCGACACCACCGGCATGCGGAGATGGAAGCAGGGCGTGATCGGGGCGGGCGAGACCAAGGATCTGGGGAGCGGGCTCTCGATCTCGTTCCCCGATCTCCGGCAGTACACGGTGCTCGAGGTGAAGCGGGACCGGGGCCTGTGGATCATGTTCCTCGCCGCGCTCCTCATCTTGATAGGGTTGCTTCCCGCCCTGTACAGCTCCCGTCGCAAGCTCTGGGTGACGGCCGAGCCCGACGGGCGGGGGAGTGTGCTGAAGGTCGGGGGCTTCGCCCTCCAGCGAAGGGGTCAGTTCGAGGAGGAGTTCGCGAAGCTGGTGGATGAGCTGACGGGGACCTCCCGGGATAGAGTGGGCGCGCTGTGAGCACCGAGCAGTGGTCCCGGCTGTCCACCGACGCCTTCAACGTCGCGCTGTTCGCCTACATCGCCGGGATGATCGGCTACTTCTACTACCTGGCCTTCCGCCGGCAGCTGGCGTGGCGCTGGGCCAGCCTGGCGGCGTTCCTCGGGCTGTCGGCGCATGCCCTGTCCGTGGTGGCGCGAGGTTTCGCGGCGGGCCGGGTGCCCTGGGGCAACATGTACGAGTACTCGTCGCTGCTCGCGTTGCTGGTAGTGGCGGGCTACCTGTTCGTGGTGGAGGGCGTCTTCAAGGTCCGCGTTCTGGGCGGGTTCGTCCTGGCCTTCTCCGTGCTCACGATGGCCATCGCGGTGATGTTCCTCTACGTGGGGCCGGGGCCGCTCGTGCCGGCGTTGAACTCCTACTGGATCAAGATCCACGTCGTGGCGGCGATCACCGGTTCGTCGCTCTTCGCACTGGGATGCATCGTGACGATCCTGTACCTGGCCAAGGACCGCCGCGAACGCCGGTCGGCGGCGGTCGCGCCGATCATGGGCGGGTCGGTGGACCTGGAGGACGCCCCGCCGCATTTCGAGGCTGGGGCCGACGAGCCGGTGGGTGGTGTGACCCGTCGAGGCATTCTCCCTCCGGCCGCGGTGCTGGATCGGGTGGCCTACCGGACGATCGCCTTCGCCTTTCCCATCTGGACGTTCGCCGTCATCGCGGGCGCGATCTGGGCGGAGCAGGCCTGGGGCCGGTACTGGGGATGGGACCCCAAGGAGACCTGGTCGTTCATCACGTGGGTCGTCTTCGCCGGCTACCTGCACGCGCGCGCCACGTCGGGGTGGCGGGGCCGGCGGGCGGCGGTGATCGCGCTCGTGGGGTTCGCGTCGCTGCTCGTCACGTACTACGCGGTCAACCTGTGGATCGTCGG
>JBIOUU010000044.1:0-2693 GCA_044867345.1 Actinomycetota bacterium | reverse complement strand
AGGGCCTCCGGGACTGCATGGCCGCCTCCCGGGCCACCGCCCGGAGCCTGGCGAGCCCTCGCCCTGTTCTGTCCTCGCTCCAGGTTCGAACCGAACGCTCCGCTCGGATCAGAACCGTTTCGTCCACGCCCACCTCGGCCAGCTTCTGCACGGCCCAGCTCAACCGGCCGCCCTTGGGCGGGGCCAGGGCCACCGAGACCATCGGACGGGGCCGAACCACCAGGTGGCGCTCTTCGACCTCCACACCGGCGTGCCCTGCCCCTGTGTCTCGTAGCCGGCCCCCGCCCACCGTCCCCTTTCCGTCGGCCAGCGACACATGGGCTCCGGACCCCAGGCGGAGCGAGCGAAGAGCGTGACGGGAGTCCTCCTCGGAGAGAGTGACGAGGTCCGCTTGAAGGTCCTCGACGAAGAAGTGGGGAACCGACACGGGTGTGTGGTGGAGGGCTCGGGCTATCTCTCGGTGAGTTTCCCCAGCCGGGCCTGGGCGCTCTGGCCCTTCTGCGCGATCTCGCCCCGGATCTCCGCGAGTCGCTCCAGCAAGGCCCGCTCTTCCTTGGAGAGGCTGGCCGGGATGTCCACGCGGACCGTGACGAACATGTCACCCCGGCCCCGCCGGCCGATGTGGGGAATGCCCCGCCCGCGCAGCCGCAGGACCATGCCTGACTGCGTACCGGGCTCCAGATGGAATCGCTCGCCGTCTCCATCCACGGTGGGGATCTCGACGTCGGCCCCGAGCGCGGCCTGGCTCATCGAAACGGTCATCGCGCACACGAGGTCCTGGCCGCGCCGTTCGAAGATCGGGTGGGGCTTGACCCGGAGGGACACGTACAGGTCCCCGGACCTTCCTCCCTGGCGTCCCTCCTGCCCGCCGCCGGCCACCCGGAGCTCCATCCCGTCTGCCACGCCCGCCGGGACCTCCACGGTGTACGTCTCCTTCTTCGGGACGCGGCCCTCGCCGCGGCACGTTTTGCAGGGAGCGGCGATCTCCTCCCCCGTCCCCTCGCACACCGTGCAGGGCCGTGCGGTCATCACCGTCCCGAACACGCTGCGAGCCACGTCCTGGATCTCCCCCGAACCGCCGCATCGCGCGCACCGCGACGGATGTGTCCCGGGCTGGCACCCCGTCCCCCCGCACCGCTCGCACTCCACCAGGCTGTCGACGGCAACCTCTTTGGTCGTCCCGAAAACCGCCTCCTCGAAGGAGAGCGTGAGGGGAACGAACAGATCGTTCCCGCGTTCCATCCGGGTCCTTCGACGCGACCGGGTCCGCCGGCCGCCGAAGCCGCCCCCGAAGAACGCGTCGAAGATGTCGCCCATGTCCCCGAACGGGAAGAAGTCGGGAGTGGCTCCTCCGGCGGCGCCGAACAGGTCGTACTGGCGCCGGCGCATGGGATCCTTGAGGGTCTCGTAGGCCGCGTTCACCTGCTTGAAGCGACGTTCCGCCTCGGGGTCCTTGTTGACGTCCGGATGGAGTTCCCGTGCCAGCTTCCGGTAGGCCCGTTTGATCTGGTCGTCGGAGGCCCCGGGCGGGACGCCCAGCACGGCGTAGAGATCAGGCAGCGTCGCCATGTGTTCGAGTGTAGCCGCGGATCGGTCGCACTTCGGTCAGTGCGACAGCGCCTCGACGGCCGCCGACAGGCGCTCGGCGACGGCTCGCACGGCCGAGATGGCAGACAGATAGTCCATCCGCATCGGCCCGACCACGCCGATCGTTCCGAGGGCCCCTCCAGCGGCGAACGGCGCCGCCACCAGGCTCGCCTCCCACATCTCCGGGACGGGGTTCTCCCGTCCGATCGTCACGCTTACGGGAGGAGTGGCGGCCGCTTCTCGAAGGAGCCGGAGCACGGCGGACTCGCGTTCAAGCGCCTCGTAGATCTGGCCGAGCGTCTCGGTCCGGGCGAACGCAGCGTTGGCGGCCATGTTGGCCACCCCGCCCAGGAAGATGTGCTCGACTTCCTCGGTCTGGCCGATCGAGGAGAGGGCTTCCGCCACCCGTCCGATGATGATCCGGTCCCGCGGTTCGGCGGTCCGTTGCCATTCGGAGACGACGCCGTCGGCATCGAGGAGCGTCTTGCCCCTGAGCGCCTCGGTCAACGTCCGCGAGATTCGGTCCACGTCTTCGTCGGCCACCTCCGTTGCCGGTTCGATCACCCGCTTCTCGACGTGTCCGGTGTCGAACACGACCAGGAGCAGGACCGCCGTCCCCAGACGGATCAGCTCCGAACGGATGATGGCGGTCTCCCGCTGGCTGGGAGCGAGGGCCAGTGAGGCATACCGGGTGAGGCGGCTGAGCAGCTGGGTGGTCCCGCGAAGGATCGCGTCGACGTCGGCCAGGGCCTCGTCGAAGAAGTTGACGATGGCCCTACGCTCGGCCTCGCGGAGCTTGGGGCGCGCCGGCAACAGGTCGACATAGCGCCGGTAGGCCAGGTCGGTGGGCACCCGGCCGGCGGAGGAATGAGGCTGGGTCAGGTAGCCGAGCTCCTCGAGGGCGGCCAGCTCGTTCCGGATGGTGGCTGAGCTGACCCGGAGGCCGGCCGCCCCGGCCAGCGAGTCGCTCCCCACGGGTTCCCCCGTCCGGATGTAGTGGCGGACCAGGGCTCGGAGGATGTCCGCCTTGCGGTCGCTCAGCTCGAACGGCTCCGTCACCCCTATACATTTAGCACTCTCGGGGTGAGAGTGCTAGGGAACCGAGC
>JBIOUU010000043.1:0-24270 GCA_044867345.1 Actinomycetota bacterium | reverse complement strand
TGTCGCCGCCGCCGCCAACCACGCAACCGGTCAGACCCTCGCCGAGGTCACCGTCGAGGCTGTTCTGGCCACCCATGGGCCAGACCCTGTTCCCGAATTGGTTCCCTCCGAAGGTGTCATCGTTCGCGGTCAGGATCGCGTTCTCCATCGTGAAGATGTCATCTGCGGTAACAGCGCTGATGTCACCCGACCCTGCTGCGGTGCTGTTGCAGGAGAACAGCACGCTGACTGCGTCGTCCACCGACCAGCTGTAGTCCACCGTGTCGACGCCGCCCTCTCCTTCGAGGTCGTCGTCGCCACCGAGGCCGGCGATCGCGTCGTTGCCCGAGCCTCCGAGCAGGCTGTTGGCGGTGTCGTCGCCGCTGAGCGTGTCGTCGAAGCTGGAGCCGATGGCACCCTCGATGCTCGTGAGGGTGTCGTTCCCGAATCCCGTTGCGGTTCCGGCATCGAGGTCAACGGTGACCGCGGCCGTGGAATTCGAGTAGCTGACGACATCCGTTCCGCCTGCGCCGTCGACCTTGTCGTCGCCGGCACCGGGGGTGATCCTGTTGGCGCCGAGGTCACCGGTCAGGGTGTCTCCCTGAGGAGAGCCGATGATCCGCTCGAAGCCAGCGAGGGTGTCGAGGCCCTCTCCGGTGGCGACGTTAGTCGTGAGGTTCACCGTCACCGCCGCAGTCGACGTCGCGTAGCTCACCGCGTCGGTGAGCTGGAGCCCGCCGGACAAGGTGTCGTCCCCGAGCCCGCCTGCCACGGTGTCCCGACCGTCGCCGCCGTCGATGGTGTCGTTGCCGGTCCCGCCGGTCAGCGTGTCGTCGCCACCGTCGCCGTCGATCGTGAGCTTCGTCGCGAACGCGGCACCGGTCGCCGTGCTGCCAGCACCTGAGACGGTGTCGTCGGCCGTTCCGGTCACCCCATCGTCACCGAACACGGTGAACGACTCCACAGCAGTCGTGGTGACATCGAGGTCACCGTCATTGTTGAGATCGATGCCGGACGCTCCGAACACGGTGTCCAGGCCGTCGTCACCACCCGAGTTGTCGACCTCGACCGTGTCCCCGGGCGTGGTCGTCGTGTTGGTGCCCAGGTTGACGGTCCAGTTGATGGTCCCCCAACTGATCGTCGAGCCACCATCGTCGAACATGTCGATGGTGAGGACCTCGTCCCCGGTGGTACCGGTGACGCTGATGGTCGTCGTGGTCGCAAAGATCGCAACGGGAACGCAGGCGACACCATTGACAAGGATCTGTCCCGATGTGGCCCCCGTCGTGGACCGCTGCACCTCCGCAAAGTCGTCCGCCACCGGCATCGTGATCGTTACCGTGCCGCCTGACGTGGTGCACGAAGCAGCGGCCGACGCCGATGTAGCGCCGATCACCGCCAGTGCCTGGAACGCAAACAGCGTCCCAGCTACAACAAGGGCGGTCCGGCGTCCTCGCCGACCGACCCTTCCTCTCCCGAGGAAACTCAAAGCCTTCTCCTTTCTGTCCGGCCTTCCATTCGATCCAGTCCCCCCTGGGCGCAGCACAACCAGCGCTAGGGAGGGGGGAAGTCGGGCGGACTCTAAACCCCTTCTCCTTGCGAGTCAACCGTTTCCGGGCCCTCCGCACCCGGCGAGCGTTCCTTGCCATCCACCCGTCGTGCCGGCCAGCCTCTTCTACAGACCAACCGGCCCTCCGGTGGGGATAACGGACTGGGGAGCCAAAGGTTGCGCTGGGGTGGGGAACGGCTGACGCGGGAGGGCGGGCTATGAAGAGGGCGGTGAGGGCTCGGGCTCCCGGAAGGCGAGGCCAGCCTGATACAGGGACGTGCCGTCGCTCCAGAACCGCAGGTCGAGCTGGAAGGTGCCGCTGTGGGGCACGTGTTCGTCAGCGACGGCCGTGCCGTCCCCGGCGACCGGCCATTCGACCGGGAAGTAGCCGCCCGCGAACGTGTAGCCGACTCCACCTTCGTCCGTGTCTACGAGATCCGTGAGGCTGCCGCTGGCCTGATACCGGAACCGCCCCTGGTCGGTGTCGAGGATGATCCACAGGGTGACGTTCCCGCTGTGCCCTTCGGTAGAGCCGAAATACTCGACGTACAGGCGGCCGGTCGCCTCCCCACCAGCCGAAACCGTCGGGCCGGCGACCGTTTCGGAGAACGACACGTTGTGGCCGGCCTTCCCGACGACGGTGGAGGAAACGAGCACCGGCTGCCATGTCCCCAGAGGCACCGACGAGTCGAAGGCCAGGCTCCAGGCAGGCGCGGGGGGAGGCTGGGGCGGCTCGGTCGGCGACGGCGTCCCCGGGGGGCTCGGCGTCGCCGATGGCAGCCCTTCGACGGGGTTCACCACGACCTCAGCCTTGACCTTGGCCTTCTGCTTCGCGGCCTGCGCCGAACCCGTGACGGGTCGGTGGAGGGGCCGTTCCGCAGGCGGCGGGGCTGGGGCCACGATCGAGACGGAAGGCGAAGGAACGGGGGTTGCCTCGTGAGCCTTGTGCTTCAGCGCGACGGCACCCACGGCAGCCGTGCCGGCCACGAGCACCGCCACGGCCGCGGCGGTCACCCGCTCCCCAGTGGTGATGGCCGTGGTGGCGGCCGCCGGGGTCGCGGTCGAGGTCGCCGCCAGGTCCTGGGCCGGCTGCACCAATCGACTCAGGAGGTGGCGAAGCTTGAACGGGGCGGTGAGGATGGGCAGGAGGATGGCGAGGCCTCCACGGTGCCCACCGTCGTCCCACGCGCGTCGGAAGCTTCCCTTGGCCCGGTGGATGAGGGCCTTGGCCTGGGAGGGAGTGACCCCCATGGCCTCCCCGATCTCCTTGTGCGACCGGCCCTCGAACTCACGGAGTACCAGCGCCTCGCGATGGTGGTCCGGGATCTCCTCGAGGACCCGGTTGATCTGCTCCCGGTCCAGCGCCTGCTCCACGACCTCTTGCGGATCGGCCGAGCGGTCATGCAGGTCGTCGTGGAGGTCGGTGACGGGCTGATCCCCGGTCCGGGGCCTCCGGGCCCGAGCCCGGGTCACATCCAGGGAGATGTTGGTGGCGATCCGGGCCACCCACGGCTGGAGGGCGTAGCGCCCGTTGAACCGGGAGAGGCCCTGGTACACCCTGAGCATGGCCTCCTGCGTGGCCTCGTCGGCATCCTCGGGGTTGCGGAGGATCCGCTGGCAGACGTGCCGAGCCAGCCCGCAATACCGCCGATGGATCTCCGCGAAGGCTTCGGCGTTGCCGGCCTGGAAATCGAGCACCAGCATCCGGTCGTCGAGGTCCCCATAGGAGCCGAGGCCCGCCCTGGCGTGGCCGTTCCCGGCCTTGGCGGCGCCGTTCCCGAGCTCCGATACCCTTACGGCCATACTTCTCCCGATAACTGAACGTCGGACAGGGCTTGGGGGTTTCGGGCGGGCGGAGAAGAACTCACCGGGCGCCCCACTGGCCGACTCTAACACGCTGGGCCTACGTTGCCCTCCGTAGACGTCGGCAGGGGCGGGTCCGTTCCTTGAGCCGATGCCTTCCGTTTCCTCGAGTGACCAGGGCCGCGTCAGCGACGCCGTCCGTAGGCGACGGCGCGATGCCGGATCGCCCGGACGATGACCCGTGAGTCAGGGTCTGCGCCCTCGATCGTGTAGAGGATCCGGTAATTGCCGACCCGGCATGACCAGAGTCCAGCCAGCCGGCCCCGAAGCTCCTTCCCGAGCTCCTCGGGTCGAATCTCCAGGATCGTCAAGGTATCGAGGACCGCCTCCTGAACGGGACGCGGGAGCGCCGCCAGATCCCGTTTCGCTCGGTTGGTGAGGAGAAGCTCAGCCAAGGCCGAGCTCTCGCCTCACCTCGCGCAGGGAAGTCAGCCTGCCGCTCTTGACGTCATCCTCGCTCTCCCGGAGGGCCCGCAGCAGTTCCTCGTCCTGCAGGACCTCCAGGGTTTCTTCCAACACCTCTTGCTCCTCGGCCGGCACGAGCACGGCAGCCGGGCGGCCCTTTCGAGTGATCACGACGTGCTCGTGCCTGGCCTCGAGCTCGTCGAGCAGCTCGCTCAGTCTGGCCCTCGCCTCCGTAAAGGGCACCGTCTTCGCCATGGCGGCATTGTACAGTATTCTGCGCGGACAACGGGGCAAGAAACCCAGGTCGCTGGGCCTTGACAATCGAACGTGTGTTCGATATGGTGATGTGAACCTCCCCCCGTGACCGATCGAGGTCCGGGTGCACGTTCGAGAAGACCGCCGCAGCGAGGGGCTGACCGAGAGGATCGATTCCCTCCATGCCCGCATTTCGGGCGCCCAGCGCGAGCTGCTCCGGCTGATAGCTGAAGGCGACCGCCGTGAGGTATGGCGGAACTCCGGGGCCCGGGACATGGCCCATTGGATCTCGATCCGCCACGGCATCTCGGGATGGAAGGCCAGGCGGTGGATCGCCGCGGCTCATGCCCTCGAGGGGCTCCCGCGCCTCTCCGAGGCGTTCTCCTCCGGTGAGCTCGGCATGGACAAGGTGGTCGAGCTCGCTCGGTTCGCCACGGCGGAGACCGAGGCGAGGCTCATCCGGTGGGCCATGGGCGTGTCCTGCGCCTGCATCAGGCGAAAGGGCGATCTCGCGGCTCGTCAGGCCATCGAAGAGGCTCAGGACTCGGACCGGAGCCGCTTCCTGTCGTGGTGGTACTTCGACGACGGCCGGCGTTTCGGGCTCGAAGCCGAGCTTCCGGCGGCCGAGGGTGCCGTGGTGGCCAAGGCGTTGGAGCGTCTCGCCGACCAGCTTCCTGCCATGCCGGGGGAAGAGGGTGCCGTCTGCGCCGACGCGAGAAGGGCCGACGCCTTGGTGGCCCTCTGTTCCTCGGACATCGCGGCGGACGCCGATCCCGACCGGGCCACGATGGTCGTCCACGCCCAGCTCGACACGCTCGTTTCAGGGGGCCGTGGGAGTGAGCTCGAAGGTGGCGGGGTGATCCACCCCGAAACCGCAAGACGCCTGCTCTGCAACGCGCGGGTCCAGGCGGTGATCGAGGATGAAGTGGGCCAGCCGGTGCGCCTGGGGCCGGACATCCAGGGAGCCCTCGGCGTGGATGATGCGCCACCTTCGATACCGGGATCAGGAATGCAGGTTCCCGGGCTGTGGAGCGCGCCGGTTCACCCAGGCCCATCACATCGTGTGGTGGGAGCGCGGAGGCCCGACCGATCTCGACAACCTGGTCCTCGTGTGCACGTTCCACCACAAGCTCGTGCACGAGTACGCATGGTCGGTCGGGCGCGACCCAGACGGCGAAGCCCGGTGGTTCCGCCCCGACGGGACCCGCCACCAGGCGGGCCCCGCGCCACCCCGCCAGGCGACGGCGTCCCCCGGCTGCCCGAGTGAGCCGCGACCGGCGGTCTACGTCCCATAGCCGCTGGTAACGGCCCCGGGGGGAGGTCGTTCTCCCCTTGCGAAAGCAGCTCGGTGAGGCCCACACTTTCCCTCCATGCCCGGCGTCTCCCGCTCGCCGAGATCCTTCCGGGCGCGGGCCCGTCAGATCGCCGGGGGGCTCGCGTTCGTCGTGCTCTTGGCCGCCGCATTGCCTCAGCCGGCCGGGGCCTTCTCCAACCCCGAGCTCAAGAAGGCGCACCATCAGCTGCGGCAAACGAGGGAGCGGATCCATGCGAAGGCGGCCAAGCTCCAGGCCATCCAGAACGAGATGAGCAGACTCGCCACTGCGATCCACAAGACCTACGAGGAGATCGCCAGAACCCGGATCCAGATGGGGAAGCTCCAGGCCCAGCTGAAGCCGCTCCGTGAACGACTGGACTTCCTCAAGGGCCTCCTGGCATCGAGGTCCCGGGAGGCCTTCATCATGGGACCCGGCGCGCCCATCCTGTATCTCCTGACCGCCACGTCCGCCGGCGAGGCCGCTTCCCGGATCTCGCTGATCGACGAGATGAACCGACGGGACGCGGTTCTGGCCGCCAAGGTCGGCGACGCCGAGCTCGGGCTGGCCCGCACCCGCGACACGCTGGCGAGAGCTCAGAACGCGAGCCGGATGCTGATCGACCGGCTGGCCGCCGACCAGAAGGCGCTGCACGAGAAGATGACCGTCGCGCGCAAGCTGTATGACGCCCTCCAGGCTCGGAGGACCGAGATCCTGACGGCCATCTCCAAGATCCATCCGTTCGCGCTCTGTCCCGTGCAGGGGCCGGTGGCCGTGGCCGATGACTTCGGGATCTGGGTCCACCACCCCAAGAAGGAGGGCGGCGACCACATCCACCAGGGGAACGACATGATGGCGGCCGGGGGAACCCCCATCGTGGCCCCGTTCGACGGTCTGGCGGTCGACGCGACGAACCACATCGGGGGCAACGCGGTGAAGGTCTACGGGCAGTTCGGGTACGTCTACAACGCCCACCTGTCGGCGTTCGGCACGCTCGGCCAGGTGAAGACGGGCACGGTGATCGGCTACGTCGGGGCAACGGGCAACACGGGAGCCAACCACGACCACTTCGAGTGGCACCCGGACAACGGGCCCGCCGTGGACCCCCACGAGTTCCTCATGGCCGTCTGCTAGCGTCCCAGGGACGGCACGGCCCGCTCCGCGCTGCTCCTTCCGTCGGTCGGGAGTAAGGTCAGGAGAGGTTGCTGAGAGGAGGCCGCCATGCCGGTCAGGACCGCCGACGCGCAGTGGGAAGGCTCGCTGGAGGACGGCAAGGGGACGATGCGGTTCAGCACCTGGGAAGGGCCGTACTCCTTCGTATCCCGCTTCGAGGAGGGCCCCGGAACCAACCCCGAGGAGCTAATCGCCGCGGCGCACGCCGGGTGCTACTCGATGGCCCTTTCCGGCGGGCTGTCCAAGGCCGGGCACGTGCCCGACTCGGTGCACACCACCGCGAAGGTGCACATCGATAAGGGCGAGGCCGGATTCAAGATCACGAGGATCGAGCTCGAGACCGAGGCCCGTGTGTCCGGGATCCCCGAGGAGACGTTCCAGGAGATCGCCGAGGCCACCAAGGAAGGCTGCCCGGTGTCGCAGGCCCTGGAGGCGGTGCCCATCGAGCTCAAGGCGAAGCTCGTGGCCTGAGCTGACCCCCGGCAGAGGCGGTCAGGAGGGAACCGCGTCCGGACACGTCAACACCTTGACAACAAAGCCGCAGCAGGTCCGAACCGTCAACGTGTTGACGACTCGCGGGATCTGGATCGTGTGGGCAGGGCAAGGGGCCGGCTGAATCCGGTAGGCCGGGCTCGGAGCCGGGCTACTCGCCGCCCTTCTGCACGTAGCCCTTGACGAACTCCTCGGCGTTCTCCTCGAGGATCTCGTCGATCTCGTCCAGGATGTCGTCCAGATCGTTCTTGAGGCCGGCGCTCGAGGCCGCGCCCGGCGCCTGCGTCGCCTCGACGTCGTCGGGTGCCTCCTCGTGGTGGTGGGTCCTCCGCCGCTCCTGTGCCTGGATCGCCATGTCAGCCTCCTTACGGGTGTTTCGGCACCCCGAACGGCTGATGCAATGGCCCGAAGTAACCATTTGGGGCTACGACCGATTGGCGTTTGCGGGCAACCACCGGGTAGCATCCTCGTTGTCCTGCTGGGGGAGGTTTCCATCGTGAACGGGCCCATTCGAGTTGCTGTCGCGGCGCTGGTCGTCCTCGCCGTCGGGCTGGCACCGGCTGTCGTCGCCGCCGACCAGCGGACTCCCCGCAAGCCCGGGACCGCGGCTCGCCGCGTGGTCGTGGAGCGGGTGCGGATGGTGAACTTCGCCTTCCGGCCGAAGCGCATCACTATCTCCGCAGGCACGAAGGTCCGGTGGGTCGACAGGGAAGGCACTCACTCGACCACCTCGAACACCGGCCTGTGGGATTCCGGCATCCTCAGCCCGGGCGGAGCCTTCGGGCGGGTCTTCCGGAAGGCCGGGACGTTCAAATATCACTGCTCGGTTCACCCCTCGGTCATGCGAGGGGTCATCACCGTCACGTAGCGGCTGGATCGTCTGAGAGAAGGAGGGGGCGGACGATGTTTCGGAGAACGAAGGTTCTGGTAGGCCTCCTGGCGCTGGTCGGGGCGATCGCCTTGCCGGCCACGGGCGCCGGCGCGGCCACGACGTACGAGGTCCAGGTCGGTGCGCCCCTGTTCGCGATGCCGGCGGCCAAGGGCGCTCCCGCCGATGGCATGCGCTTCTACGCGCCGCCGCTCGCCGTGCACCAGGGCGACACGATCACGTTCGTCCAGGCCGGGTTCCACACGGCGACGATGCTCCCCGCCAACACGGATGGCGACGCGTGGGTCACCGCGAACGCTGCGGGCCCGGGCAAGCCGTACGCGTTCGTAGCGCCGGATCCCGACGAGGGCGCGACTGGCCTCAAGTTCAACAACAAGGCCGTCTTGCCGTCATCTCTGGATTGCGGGGACGCCACCGCTCCGTGCCCCTATGACGGCTCGACCGTCGTGAACTCGGGGATCGTGGACGCGAACGACGTGCAGGGGGAGGCGTTCAAGTTCTCCGTTCAGGTCAATTCCGCCGTGGGGAGCACCACGACGGTCCTCTGCCTGATCCATCTAGGGATGCGGCTCCAGATCTCGGTCGTCGCGAGCACTGAGACCGCCACCACGCAGGCCGAGATCGACACCTACGCGGGTCAGAAGTCGAACCACGACGCCCGGGCGGCAAACAGGCTCCACCGCTCCCTCCTCGCGACGTCTTCGCGCCCCCAGGGCGGAGTGGTGCAGGCCTACGCCGGCTACGACGGACCGCACTTCGCGCTGGACTTCTTCTACCCGCCGAAGATCGAACTGAAGAAGGGGCAGCGGGTGCAGTGGAACTTCGACAAGCTGGCGTTCGAGGACCACACGGTGACCTTCCCAGAGAAGAAGGCGCTCAAGATCGCCAACAACAGCTTCGTGCCCGTATGCGATCCCGACGGGGACACGGGGACCATGCCCGACCAGCCGGCGGACTTAAAGGCCACGACGCTGGCCACGGTCTGTCCGGGCGGCGCCACGCAGATCGAGCTGGACATCGACAAGCGGTTCGCGCCCCCCGCCGGAGACGGCGTGGTCACCAGTACTCGGGACTTCGAGAGCTCCGGGATCGAAGGGGCGAACGTCGGAAACACGACTGCGTTCACCCTTCGGTTCGGAGCGAAGACGGTGAACGAGCCGTATACGTGGCGCTGCATGATCCACCCGTTCATGCGGGGCCGGGTGGTGGTCCGCTAACCGGTCGGGACCGGGAAGGAATAGGAGACCTCCTGGGCACGTTCAGGTGCCCAGGAGGTCTTCCTTTCGATGATGCCTGAACCCCTGCACCGATCCGATGGAGCCGACGAGCTCCACAACCCCGACGAGGACGAAGCGCTCGACGCCTATTCACGCGTGGTCACCTCGGTGGCCGAACGGCTCACGCCGTCGGTGGCAAGCCTTCGCGTGACCAAGCGTGTCCCCGGTGGCCGTCGGCCCGAAGGCGCGGGGTCGGGATTCGTGATCTCCGCGGACGGGTTCGGGCTCACTTCTTCCCATGTGGTTCAGGGGATGGACGGTGGGAGCGCCACCTTCGCCGACGGTTCCGAGTCGCCGTTCGACATCGTGGGGACCGATCCGCTGTCCGACCTCGCCGTCCTGCGGGTGGACGCGCGCGACGACCTCGCCCCCGCGGAGCTCGGGGACGCCCGCAGCCTGCGGGTGGGACAGCTCGTCGTGGCCATCGGGAACCCGATGGGCCTGGGCGGATCGGTCACGGCCGGAGTGGTGAGTGCGCTCGGCCGGGCCCTCCCGGTCCGATCGGGGAGGAACCAACGAGTGGTGGACAACGTGATCCAGACCGACGCGGCGCTGAACCCGGGGAACTCCGGCGGCGCGCTCGCCGATGGGTCGGGCCGCGTGGTCGGCGTGAACACCGCGGTGGCCGGCGTGGGACTCGGCCTCGCGGTCCCCATCGACGACGTCACCAGGCGGATCATCGGGGCCCTGATGAGCGAGGGCCGGTTCCGCCGGGCGTACCTGGGGATCGCCGGCGGCGGCCGTCCCCTGCCGCCGAAGGTGGTGAAGGAGGTGGGCCGCACCCAGGGCGTCGAGGTGGTCCAGGTGGTCCCGGGAAGCCCGGCGGCCTCCGCCGGCATCCGTCCGGAGGACCTCATCCTGGACGTGGACGGGGTCCCGGTGAAGGACAGCGGTGACCTGCAGCGGATCGTGATGGACAACCTGATCGGGCGGCGGGTTCAGGTGCGGGTGTTCCGCGACGGGCGGATCCTTTCCGTGCCGGTCGTCCCGGCGGAGCTCACCGAGCGCTGAATCAGCGGCTGGCGAAGACCGCGTAGTCCGCCTGGACCAGAGGCAGGACGTTCAGGACGTACAGGCCCCCAGCACATCCCCGGCACCACGACGACGCGTTGATGGCCATGGCCGTGGTCGTGGCCGGCGCGCACTGCGCCAGGTCGTAGAGGATGGCGCCGTAGCCGTAGCTCGCCACGGGGAGCCGCAGGGTCTCCACGGTGGCCTGCAGGCCCACCTCGACCGACGGGAAGTTGCGGACGCCAACGGAGTTGAACGCCGTCGAGCCCGGCATGTCGTGCGTGGTGGCCAGGGGGTTGTAGGCGGCCGCCGTGCCCTCGGCGACCTGCCAGGCGACGAGCACCGTCAGGTTGTCTTGGCACTGCGGGGCGCCGAGTCTCGAGAGGAGCAGTGCCGCCCAGTTCCCGAACGTCTCGCCGGCCCCGGTGATCGCCGGATCCACCCGGAGCGAAAGCCGCTGCACGAGCTGCCCGGCCTTCCGCCGCTGGGCATTCAGCTGCGCGAGCTGCCGCTGTTGGTCGAGGAGCCCGTCCCGCAGGGCGGCCTGATGGGACTGGAACTGCACAGATTGCCCGGTCTGCCTGGACGCCAGGGCGTCGAGCTCCCGCGTCGCCGCCGACAGTCCGGCGGCCTCGTCGGCCACGCCGTCCGCGACCTGCGCGTTCGCAACCTGGATGCTGTTCAGGTACTGGTACCGATCCACCAGGTCCGTGAGCGACGTCGCGCCGAGGAGCGCCTCCACCGGGGCCAGCGGACCCTGCTCGAAGGCGGTCCTGGTTACGACCTGGAGCCGATCCCTCGAAGCCTCGTACCTCCCCTGAGCGTCCGTCAGGCGCTGCTGGCTGATGGCCAACTCGGCCTGCGTCTCCTGGAGGGCCGCCTGGACCCGGGCCAGGTCCCCGGCCATGGCGTCGAGCCGCTCGTGCTGCTGGGCGATGGCCGCCTGCTGTCGCTCGATCTGCCGCTCGAGCGAGGTGAGCCTGGCCCGGGCCCCCTCGAGGTTCCGGGCTCCCGCCGGTCCGGCGATGAGCGAGGACATCAGCAGCAGGCCCGCCGCCACCAGGACGAGGCGGCGGGCGCGCCCGATGGCGATGATGGCCCGATGAACGACGGAGCGCGGCTGGGTCGGCACCCAGGCGTTATCGGCGGGCGCGGCCGGAGGCTCAAGCGCAGATCAGGGTGCCACCTGGCCCCGGACGGGGAGGCGTTCCTCGATCCGCAGCCGGAACTGCTCGGCCAGCTCGGGGTTGGCCGCCAGGAGCTCCTGCATCGAGGCCTCGGGCACCACCATGAGCTCGGTGTCCTCGATCGCCTGCGCCGTTTTCGTGTGCACGGTGTGGAGGAGGAGCGACAGCTCGCCGAACGAGCCCCCGGGCCCGACGCGGGCGACCTCGGCCTCGGTGCCGTCGAGGACATCGAAGATCCGCACCTCGCCGGAGAGGACGATGTACAGGGCCTCGGATCGCGTGCCCTTCTCGAAGATCGCCGATCCCGCCCGCCAGAACAGGTTGACGGACGCCCCAACGATCGCGAGGAGCATCCGATCGTCGAGCGCGGCGAAGTCCGGGACGGTCCGAAGCGACTTCACCAAGCTGTGAGAGACGGGATTGGGCACGGGCCGAAACCTCCTCGTCTATCCTAGGCGCCGCTGCGGGCGCGACGCGACTCGATCGGAGAGGGGCCCACCACGGACATCACCGACATCCCCCTACGAGTGGCGCACGTCAGCGACATCCATTGCGGCGAGCCGAGCTTCCGCGAAGATGCCATACGCTTGGCCATCGACGAGATCAACCGGATCCGGCCCGACGTCGTCGTGGTGACCGGCGATCTCACCGCGGCGGGCTACGAGTGGGAGTTCGCGCAGGCGGCGGAGTGGCTCGGGGGCATCGAGGTTCCCAAGGTGGTCATCCCCGGGAACCACGATTCCCGCAACGTTGGGTACGTCCACTTCGAACGGTTCTTCGGCGACCGGTTCTCGCGGTATCGGCAGGGGTTCGACCAGGAACGACAGGAACGCCTCGGAGCCGGCGGGTTCATGGTCGTGGGGGTTGATTCATCCGAGCCGGACCTGGACGAGGGGCATATCGGGCGGGAACGCTATCCCTGGATCCGACAGCAGTTCAACGATCAGCCCCGCGACATCAAGCTCTTCGCCATCCATCACCATCTCGTGCCGATCCCCGGGACGGGACGAGAGCGCAACATCATCACCGACGCCGGCGACCTGCTGGCGGTCTTGTCGGACCTCGACATCGACATCATCCTGGCCGGCCACAAGCACGTGCCGTTCTTCTGGGGGCTGAACGGGATCCTCGTGTGCAACTCGAGCACGGCCGCGACCAGGCGCGTGCGAGGGTTGACCCCGCTGTCCTGGAACGAGCTCCAGATCGACGCCTCCACGGTCAAGGTGTACCTGCACTACGAGGACGGCCGGCGCGAGCTTTCGGTCATCTTCAGCCGGAAGACGCGGGCCATGACGCGGGAGGCGTTCTATCTGACGGAGGACTTCATGGCCTCCAACCACGTCCTGGCCACGTGACCACGTCCGCCACACCTTGAGCGAGAACGCGTCCTGGTGGCGGGAGGACGTGCTGTATCAGATCTACCCCCGCTCCTTCGCGGATTCGAGCGGCGACGGCATCGGCGACCTGCGAGGGATCCTCGACCGGCTCGACTACCTGGCGTGGTTGGGGGTGACCGGCATCTGGTTGAACCCCGTCACACTCTCCCCCGACCGCGACTGGGGTTACGACGTCTCCGATTACCGGTCGGTACACCCCGAACTGGGGACGATCGAGGACCTGGACCGCCTCGTCGCCGAGGCCGGACGCCGGGACATCCGGGTGCTGCTCGACATCGTCCCGAACCACACGAGCGATCAGCACCCGTGGTTCGTCGATTCACGGTCGAGCCGGTCATCGGCCCACCGTGATTGGTACGTGTGGGTCGACCCCAAGCCCGACGGCTCGCCTCCCAACAACTGGGTCAGCGTCTTCGGTGGCCCGGCATGGACCCTGGACGAGCGGACCGGCCAGTACTACCTACACAACTTCCTGCCCGAGCAGCCCGACCTGAACTGGTGGAACGAGGACGTACGGGATGCGTTCGACGAGATCCTGCGGTTCTGGTTCGACCGCGGCGTGGCCGGGTTCCGGATCGACGTGGCCCACGGCATCGTCAAGGACAAGGAGCTCCGGGACAACCCTCCCGCCGCCGAGGGCGATCCGCCGGGCGTGTGGGCACTCGGCCAGCGGCAGGTCTACAACCTGAACCGGCCGGAGGTGCATGACGTCTTTCGCCGCTGGAGGCGCATCGCCAACGGGTACGAGCCGCGGCGCGTCCTCGTCGGCGAGACGTGGGCGCCCGACCTGGCCGGCTTGGCGGCGTACTACGGGAGGGACGACGACGAGCTGCACCTCGCGTTCAACTTCGCCTTCGTGTTCATCCCGCTCGACGAGGCCGAGATGGCACCGATCGTCGAGGAGACCGAGAAGCACCTGGCCAACCTGGGCTGGCCGGCCTGGACGGCCTCCAACCACGACGTCGGGCGGTTGGCGTCGAGGTGGTGCGCCGGCGACGAGCGAAAGGTCCGATGCGCCCTCATGCTGCTGTTGGGCCTCCGCGGCACGCCGTTCCTGTACTACGGGGACGAGCTGGGCCTCCCCGACGTCGCGGTTTCCCGCGAGGACCTGAGGGACCCGCTGGGGATCCGCACGTGGCCGGCGAACCCCGGCCGTGACGCACACAGGACGCCCATGCCCTGGACGGCGGAAGAAGGCGCCGGGTTCACCAGGCCCGGCGTGCGGCCGTGGCTCCCGTTCGGGCCGGCCCGGCCGAACGTGGAGGACCAACGGGACGACCCGGGGTCGGTGCTCAGCCTGTGCCGGGCCCTGATCGAGCTTCGCCGGACGACGCCGGATCTCCGGTCGGGACCCTACCGGCGGCTTCCATCGCCTGTCGGGAGCTGGGCCTGGCAGCGCGGCGACCGGCACGTGGTCGCGCTGAACCTCTCGGATGGGCCGGTTTCCTTCGCGATGCCGGGCCCTGGGAAGGCACTAGTGGGAACCGATCCCGATCGGTCCGGGGAACGCACGGACGGGGAGCTGCGGCTGGGCCCATGGGAGGGCCTCGTCCTGTCGCTCTCCGTCGTTCCGGACTAGCCGACGTCAGAGGGGCCGCGCGCGCACGCGCGCGGCCCCTCCACCTCCCTACGGATTCGCCAGAGCGTGAGCGTGCTGGATCAGCGCCTGGGCCTGGCTGATCCAGGTCTTCACGTCGGCTTGCTTCAGCGCCTGTCCGTCGAACGTGGCGGCACCGACCGCGGTCTTGATCTTGTTCGCCAGGTCGTCTCGCTGGTTGGTGAGGCTCTGGATGCTGTTCTCGATCGAGGTGTACGTGGCGTCGCTGCCGGACGTGCCACTCGCCAGCGCCCGGGTCGAGGCCGTGAGCAGATCCTGCCCGAATTGGCCGAACGGCGCGTTCAGCTGCTCGTAGACCGTGAGGAGCCGTCCGACGGTCGTGCTGTGCGAGACCAGCGCCTGGGGCAGGACGCTCTTGTTCAGCGTCTCGACCAGGACCCGGCCGTCGTGCACGTAGTCGTCCTTCAGCCCGGCCAGCAGGAGGATGGTGGGCCTCAGGTTCACGTGATCGGTCCAGGTGGTCGAGTCGATCCCGAGGTTCCTCACCCCCGGTCCCACCAGGCCGAGCCACGTCGTCGCGATCTCGGGCTGGAGGTCGCCGTGGCTCCACGCGAAGTGGTAGTCGATGCAATTGGCCGCACTCGTGCCGCCGCAGTTCGTGTCGGTCGTCTTCATGAAGAAGTCGGGGTTGCCGAACAGCGTGAAGTTCGGCGTCCGCCGGAAGTCGGCGTTCACCATGTGCAAGGCCTGTTCGCCCACGGTGTCGGCCATCGCCACCGTCACCGGTTGGGGCAGGCCGCTCACGTAGGGATCGATCGCCTGCGCCGCCGCCAGGTTGCGCTCGAACTGCCGGAGGTTCACGTCGTTCCGATTGGGATTGCCGTTGATGTAGAACGTCGGCGCCGAGTCATTGTGGATCGTGTACGTGGGGGGCGTGTAGCCGGACGGCAGGATCGTGTTGATATTGAGGTTGGGCTCCCCGATCTGGTTCGAGGGACAGGCCTGCCCCGCCGAGACGTTGCAGAACGTGTGACTCCACGTCCCGTTGGTGGACGTGCCGCCCGCGAAGTGGTCGCCCTCGTCCACGGTGATCGCGAAGAGCGTGTTCGACTTGTCGATGCCATCCGCCGCCAGTCGGTCGAAGAAGATCTGGAACGCATGGTCGTAGGCGGCCAACTGGTCCTGGTAATCGCTCTCGCCAGGGCCCGAGGCACGCGGGAAATTGGGTGAGAACGGAGCGGGGAACGACGACGTGTGATTGTCGTGGGCGTCCGAGATGTACGCGTAGGTGACGGGGATCCCCGCCTCCTGCATCTGCGCGACGTATCCGAGGGTGTTCTTCGCGAGCATCTCGTCGAAACCGGGGAAGCCCGGCTGGCCGAACGGGTCGGTGACGGGGTTCCCGTCCGTGTCGTTCACCGAAGCGTTCCCACCGGTGATCGCGGGATTGACGTACCTCGCACCGAACAGCCCTTGGAAGTCGGCGTATCCGCCGGGTTCGTCCGGCAGGCTGTCGGGGCGGGCGTTGGGCGCGTTCGCCGGATCGGCGCAGATGCCGCCGCCGTCGGCGCAGTGGATCGCGATGCCGACGAAGTCGGTCAGTGCGATGCTCCCTTCGGCCGTTCTCGGCGTGGCGGCGTTCGCATTCGTGGCCTCGGTGCACTCGTCCGAGGGACAGCCGAACACCTGGCTGATGTCGCCGAACGGGCCGGTACCGGTGTTCTCGAGCTCGATGTTGGCCGTCCCGACCCCGCCGAAGTCACAGCCCGCCCGGGTGTACGGAACCCAGGGCGCCGGGGTGGTGAGTCCCCCGTCCGTGACCATGTTGGGGAGAGGGTCGGCGGGGGTGGTGCTCGTGTCGTCCACGAGGTCGGTCCAGTACTTGAACGAGGAAGAAGAGGCCGTCGTCCCATCCGGCTTGAAGTATCGGTACGAGTTCGAGACGGTCTGCCCCTGCCGGTCCGGATACAGGCCGGTGAGGCCGGACAGGATCCCGCCCGCGGTGTGTGAGATGAGGATCGTGTGGTCGTTCGTGAGCAGCGTGCCGTTGTCCTTGATGAAGTTGAGGAGATGCGGCATCTGCTCGAGGTCCGAGGGCACGTTCGCCCGGTCCCGCATGAAATGCGTGTTGTCGAAGACGATCGAGATGACGTGCTTGATGGGACCCTGGTCCAACTGGCAGACGGTGGCGGCCGCAACGCCACCGCTGACGCCAACCGCCAGCACGCCGGCGACCAGCGCAACAGCCGAGGCGAGCGGGACAGAGCGTGGACGCTTCACCATTCGACCTCCCTTCCCGGGGGTGAAAGCGAGAGTCTGTACGACCCTACCGCGGGGGGCGCCGGTTGTTCAAACCCAGTGAACCTTGTTCAGGGGCCGACCGGGGGACCAGTTTGCGCCGGGATCTCAGCGGGGAATAGGCTCGACCCTGGAGATATAACTTCCCCCGTGAAGCCATACCCAAGCCCCCGGGCTCCGCCGCCCACTCTGGTTGCTGCGATACCAACCTGGCGAGCACGCCGTGGACCCGACCACACGGAGTTCTCAGGTGGCGGCTCAGCCAGGCCGGCCAGCCCGAAGGGGGGAGGCTGATGCACTCGCGACGTCTTGGACTGTTACTCGCGGCGATCGTCTTGTTGGTGCCCCTGGCAGCGTCGTCGGCGGCAAGCTCCTCGGGGCTCGCTCTTCACGACCCCCAGCGTTTCGAGGATCACGAGGCTGCGGTGATCTCCGGTGGATCTCCCTCTCAGCTCGTCGCACGGAACTTCGAGGTCCTCGGACACCTCAACCTCGGAGGAGGGGCCCCCAACGGTGACGTCTTCCTCTACGACCATGGAGGAGATGTTGGGAGATTCGCCTACGTCGGCACCTGGAGTCAACCGTGCTCGGGGACCGGGGTGAAGGTCATCGACGTCAACGACCCCACGAGCCCGAAGCTCGTCGCCTACGCGGGCCACGCGCCCGGGGTGTCGACCGAGGACATGGTGGTCCGCCGGATCGGCGGAAGGGACATCCTCGGCGTAGGCGTCCAGAGCTGCAAGGCAGGATACGTAGGCGGTCTGGAGCTCATCGACGTGACCGATCCCAGCAACCCGCTGACGCTGAGCTTCCTGCCGGTACCGTCCGGAGGAGTCCACGAGCTGGACATGACGGTGCGCCCTGACGGTAGGGCTCTTGCCCTCTTGGCCGTGCCGTTCGCGGAGTTCGACAACGTCTACTTCGGTGCCGACCAAGGAGGAGACTTCCGCATCGCCGACGTCACTGATCCCACCGATCCATTTGAGGTCTCGAACTGGGGAATCATCGCCGACAGCTCGCTCCCCATCCTTGCGGGCAACGACGAGATCTCGAGCCCGTTCCAGGGAGTCGGCTACTTCGCCGCGTACTTCGATCACAGCGTCAGGGCTGCCGACAATGGGTTGACGGCCTACGTCTCCTATTGGGACGGCGGCGTACTAAAGTTCGACATCAGCGATCCGGGGAACCCGGTCCTGCTGGGTCGCACGACGTATCCGTTCGATGCGGACGGTGACGCCCACTCGCTGACGCTCTATCAGGCGGGCACACAGCGTTACATCCTCCAGAACGATGAGGACTTCGAATCGCTCGCGCCGACCGTTGTCCAGACGAGCGCCACCGGTTCATCCAAGTTCGCGGGGATCGAGGAGCCGTGGATGCCGACGTTGCTCTCGGACGTTGGCTCCGTGAGCGGCGCCGTGTCCGATGCGGGGGACGGCTGTCAAGCGTCAGACTACGCGGGGGCTTCGGGCAAGATCGCGCTCGCCGACACGGTGGACCCGTTCTACGTCGGGATCATCCCGGACTGGACGGTGCCCTGCTCGATCGGCACGCAGGTGACCCTCGCCGCAGCCGCGGGAACGAAGGTCTTCCTCTCTAACCTTGTCAGCCCGGACGACGCGTACCCGTTCTTCGCAGGGGACCTCCGCGCCGTGCAACAGCAGGCGGGCGAGATGCTTTCCGTCCAGATCTCCGACATCGATGAGCTCGCCGGCGCGATCCGATCGGCGCTCGGAGGTGGGGGGGTCACGGTCGCCCTTACCCCGGGCGAACCGTCTTGGGGCTTCCTCCGCGTCTTTCGCGAGAGCACCGCACACGACGACGACGGCGACGGAGTGCAGGAGTTCGACCAGGTGGGCCGATTCTCCGATCTCCCCCACGTGACCGGGGAGGTGCGAACGCCCCCGGGAGCGTGGTCGATCCACAACACCGAGGTCAATGGCAACCGTGCATATTCCGCCTGGTACTCGAATGGCGTCGTTGCCCTCGACCTGAGTGATCCAACGCACCCCGTCCTTGTGGGGCAGTTCGTCCCTCCCACCAGCAACCGGCGACCGAGCGGCATCGGGCGAGGGCCGGCGCTCGTGTGGGGCGTCGCCATCGACCCGGCGACCGGGATCGTGTACGCGAGCGAGATGCGGGGCGGGCTTTGGATCGTGAGGCCCACAGGACCCGCAGCTCCTACGGACTAGATGGCCCAGGGATCCGGAGGAACGGGCCGAAATCCCTCGGCCCTTCCTCCCGCTCCCGGTCCGGGTGAGCCGCGGATCAGCGGCCGCGGCCCTCGGGCTTCGTGTGGTCCGGCTTCTCCGGCACGCCGTTCCTGTTCTACGGCGACGAGATCACCTCCTGGTTTTCTCGAGCGCCGCACGCGCCATCTCTGCTGCGAGCACCGCGTGTGATGCCAGCCAAAACTGGATGCTACGAGCGTGCGATCGCGCATCGAAGCGGCCGTGCGCCTCGTGATCGCCCGGAACGGGATCCCACAGGTTCGACGGACGCCCAGGCCGAACGGGCTCATCCGACTGCTGAGTGCGATAGCCGGTGCGCCCCAGGTACCGGTCGAGCAGACCGGGGACGACGCTGTTCGCGATCAGGGTGGCCGCCGTTGAGCCTCCCACCCATCGCTCCCTGCGGGGGTGTTCCGACGCCCACACCACCGCCCGCGCCGCGATCTCCGGTTGATAGATCGGGGGGACAGGTTGGGGTTCGCGTGGGAGCCGGGCCAAGGCCACGCCGAAATGCGGTGTGTTCAAGGCTGGAAGCTGAACCATGGTGATCCGAACGCTGCTCCGCTCGTGGAGGAGCTCGCATCGAACCGATTCCGTGAACCCCTGGACGGCGTGCTTCGCACCACAGTAGGCCGACTGGAGGGGGATGCCTCGGTACGCGAGTGCCGACCCCACCTGCACGATCACCCCGCGATCCCTCGGCACCATCCTTCGCAGTGCGGCGTACGTCCCATGGACGGTACCGAGGTAGGTCACCTCCGTTACCCGGCGGAACTCGTCCGGGCTCATCTCGAGGAACGGAGAGAACACCGAGACCATGGCGTCGTTCACCCAGACATCGATCGGCCCGAGGGTGCGCTCGATTTCGGATGCGGAAGCCTCGACCTGATCCGGGTCGGCCACATCGACAGGGAAGACCTCGGCCCGGCGTCCGTACGATTCCACCTCCTTTGCCGCGATCTCGAGGCCATCGTGTCCGCGCGCCACGAGGGCGAGATCCGCGCCCGCCTCGGCGAACGCCCTGGCCGTGGCACGACCCACGCCCGAGGACGCCCCGGTGACGACGACGACTCGACCGTCCACAAGGCCCTCTATTCCCAACCCGAGCCCTCGTTATGCTCGCTCGGTGCCTGAGCCCGCGATCGGGGACTACGGCCTCATCGGAGACGGCCGCACGGCTGCACTGTGCTCATCCCAAGGGTCGATCGACTGGTTGTGCGTTCCCCGGTTCGACTCGGAACCCGTCTTCGGCCGGCTGGTCGGAGGCGAGCACAGCGGTTCCTTCTCGGTCAGCGTCGACGGCGTCCGGGAAACCGTCCGGCGCTACCGCGACCGTTCCGCAGTCCTCGAGACGACATGGAGGACGGGCTCCTCCGAGGTCCGGTTGACCGAGGGGATGGTGCTCGACGTCTCGAGCTCGCTGATGCCCCAGCTCGTGCTGGTCAGGCGGCTCGAAACGCGGGGCGCGCCGACCATGGCACGGATCCGGTTCGACCCGCGGAGGGGGCTCCCGGGCGAAGCGCCACGGATCGAGCGCCGGTCGACCCTCCTATGCTCCTGGGGATCGCTGGTGCTCGGACTGCTGGTCGAACCGGACCTCCCGCTCGTTCCCGGCGAGGAGAAGGAAGTCGTCGTGGATGCGGCGTCGCCCGTGACGTTCGTCCTGACGCTGGCCGACCGCGAGCCCGTCATCGACATCGATTCGGAAACCGCCGTGAGGGCGTTGGAGTCAACGGATCACTGGTGGCGGCAGTGGTGCCGGGGAGTGCGGTACGAGGGACCGTTCGAAGGTGCGGTGCTGCGCGGTCTCATCACGCTCCGGCTCCTCACGTACTCGCCGTCGGGGGCTCCGGTGGCGGCGCCCACCACGTCCCTCCCCGAGGCCATCGGCAGATCGAGCAACTGGGACTACCGATTCTCCTGGCCACGGGACGCGAGCATCGGCTTGTCCGCCTTCCTCTCTCTCGGGAGGCCCGAGGAGGCCCACGCGTTCATCCACTGGCTTCTGCACGCCAGCAGGCTCACGCGTCCCCGCCTCCACGTGCTGTACACGCTGGATGGCAACCCCGGGCCCAGGGAGCGAGAGATCCCGGAGGCCCCGGGATACCGAGGAAGCCGACCGGTCCGCGTAGGGAACGCCGCCTCACAACAGCACCAACTCGACGTGTACGGCTGGGTCCTCGATGCGGCATGGGGCATGGTCCGGTCCGGTCGCCGACTTCACGGGGAGACGTGGAGGAGCATGTCCGGCCTTGCCGACTTCGTCGCAAAGACCTGGAGGCGGCCGGACGCGAGCATATGGGAGGTGCGGGGCGAGGAACGGCACTACGTCCACTCCAAGCTCATGGGCTGGCTGGCGCTGGACCGGGCGGTGCGGATCGCGGGAACGCACCGCACTCGCCGTCGCCGCGTCGAGCGGTGGCAGACCGAACGCGACGCGGTGGCCGCCGACATTCGGGAGCGGGGCTTCGATCCACGTCGCGGCTCCTACGTGCGTTCGTACGGCGCGGCCGACCTCGACGCCGCGCTCCTGCTCCTGCCGGCGCTCGGTTTCGAGGAGCCTGAGTCGCCACGGCTCCGGGGAACGGTTTCCGCCATCCGTGCGGGACTGGCGTCAGGACCGTTCGTCTACCGCTACCGCCCGAGCGACGGTGAGGCAGGGACCGAGGGTGCCTTCCTCGCGTGCTCGTTCTGGCTCGTCGACGCCCTGGCGCGACTGGGAAAGGAGGGCGAGGCCGGCGAGGTCTTCGAGAGCCTCCTCTCGCATGCGAACGACCTCGGGTTGTTCGGGGAGGAGATGGATCCGGCGACCCGCGAGCACCTCGGCAATTTCCCTCAGGGGCTCACTCACGCCGCCGTGATCACGGCGGCGTTATCGCTCCAGTCGAAGGAGGGCCAGGGCCCGCCGTCCCCCACTCCTAGGGCTTGAGGAACGACCCGAGCAGGGCGCCGTAGACGACGTGCGCGATCAACGTGAAGACCGGAGTCTGTGTGCCGTAGTTCAAGGCGAGTGGACCTGGAGGCTCGAGCGTGGCCCGAAGATCAGGGCCGCTTCTCACCGAGGCCATCCGTGGATGGATGCCGGGAAGGAGCGGGATGATCACGGTGAGGGCGGCGAGCCCGTGGACGAGCCCGAACACTGCGCCGAGCCACCAGCTCGCCCTCCCGATCAAGGCGAACGCCGCTGCGTACAGGAGCGCGAAGGCCTGGCCATTCAGGAGGTGGACGAAGAACCCGATCACCCGTGCGAGGTCGGGGCTCTCGACGAACAACGTTCCAAGCATCATCGGTATGTCCATGCGCGAGAGGCCGGCCAGCTGAGCGGCCATCATGATCCCCGTCAAGGCGACGGTTGCCACGAAGCCGAAGGTCGCCCAGCCCCACCAATCCATGAGCGTTCGCTAGTGGCCGCGGCCCTCGGGCTTCGTGTGGTCCAGCTTCTCGGGGAGCCACCACCGCGACGTGACGACCTTGTGGCGCGTGTAGAACCGGATGCCGTCCTTGCCCGTTGCGTGGAGGTCCCCGAAGAACGAGTTCTTCCACCCGGTGAAGGGGAAGAACGCCATCGGGGCGGCCACCCCGATGTTCACGCCAAGCATCCCGGCCTCCGCCCGGCGCTTGAACGCGCGCGCATTCGCTCCCGACGTGGTGAAGATCGATGCGGCGTTGCCGTACGAGCTGGCGTTCAGGATGTTCAGCGCCTCGTCGATGTCCGACGCCCGGACCACCGAGAGGACCGGCCCGAACATCTCGTCCCGCCACAGGGCCATGTCCGGCGTCACGCGATCGAAGATCGTCGGGCCCAGGAAGAACCCCTCTGACGGGCCGACACCCCGGCCGTCGGAGACGAGGGTCGCGCCGACCTCCTCACCCTGCTCGATGTAGCCGATGAGTTCCTTCTTCCGCTCTTCCCGGATCACCGGTCCCATGTCCGTGTCCGGCTCCATGCCGGGTCCCACCTTCAGCCGGCCGGCCTGGGCCGAGAGTTCCTGCACCAGGGCGTCGCCAAGCGAACCCACGCCGACGGCCACGCTTCCCGCCAGGCAGCGCTGCCCGGCGTTCCCGAACGCGGATGACAGCATCGCCGTGACCGTCTTGTCCAGGTCGGCGTCGTCCATGACCAGCAGGTGGTTCTTCGCCCCGCCGAGGGCCTGGACCCGCTTGCCGTGCGCCGCGCCGGTCGAGTAGATGTAGGCGGCCACGCCCGCCGAGCCGACGAACGACACGGCGGCCACGTCGGGATGGGTGAGGAGCGCGTCGACCGAGTCCTTCGCCCCGTGGACCACGTTGAACACGCCGTCGGGCAGTCCAGCCTCGGTCAAGAGCTCGGCGATCCGGATGGCGGAGAGCGGTGTCCGCTGCGATGGCTTGTGCACGAACGTGTTCCCACACACGATGGCCAGCGGGATCATCCACAGCGGCACCATGTTCGGGAAGTTGAACGGCGTGATGCCGGCCACCACACCGACCGGGAACCGGACGAGCTCCTCGTCGATGCCGTCGGCGATCTGGTCGAGGTTCGTTCCCATCATCAATGTGGGCGCCCCACAGGCCAGCTCGACCACCTCGATGGCCCGGCGGACCTCGCCCCTGGCCTCAGGGAGCGTCTTGCCGTTCTCGTGGGTGACGAGCCGGGACAGCTCCTCGAACAGATCCTCCAGCAGACCCTTGAACCGGAACATCACCTGGGCCCGGTCCGGAACCGGCGTGTCCGCCCAGGCGGGGAAGGCCTCGGCGGCGGTCCGCACGGCCCGGTCGATCTCCTCGGCCGTCGAATACGGGAGCAGCGCGATGGTCTCGCCGGTCGCGGGGTCGTAGATCGGGTCGACCTCGTCGGACCCCGACTCCTGGAACCGCCCGCCGATCAGTGCCGGCACTCGCTCGGCGTTCATGCCTACCAGCTCCTTCGTTGGACTCGACGTGGACTCAGAATGCCATCCGGGAGCGCGGGATGAACGTGCCCTGGCCCTCCTTCGCGTGGAACTCGCCGTCCTCGACCAGGACCGCACCGCGCTGCAGGACGATCTCGGGAAGGCCCTTCACCTTCATGCCCTCGAAACAGGAGTAGTCGACGTTCATGTGGTGGGTCTTCGCGGACAGGACCCGCTCGTGGTCGGGGTCGAACACGACGATGTCGGCGTCCGAGCCCGGCGCGATCGTGCCCTTCCGAGGGTACAGCCCGAACATCTTGGCCGGGGCCGTCGCCACGAGCTGGACGAACCGGTTCAGCCCGATCCGCCCCTCGTGGACTCCCTGGAAGATCAGCGTGTACCGGTCCTCCACGCTCGGCAGCCCGTTCGGGATCTTCGAGAAGTCGTCCTTGCCCAGCTCCTTCTGGCCCTTGTAGTTGAACGGCGCGTGGTCGGTGGCCACGATCTGGAGGTCGTCCTGCT
>JBIOUU010000042.1:0-5312 GCA_044867345.1 Actinomycetota bacterium | reverse complement strand
GCTCGGATTTGCTTGCCGTCTCCACTGCGGACGGGTGAAGATGCGCCCGTGAAGGTGCTGGAGACTCGCACGCGAAGACGGCGGACGGCGTCCCGCCACCGGCCGGCACCCGAGGCGGTCACCGCGGTGCTGGTCGAGTTCGCCCGCTCGTGACCGAGGAGACCACGGCCTCGTCTCGGTCGCGCGCACGAGCCGGGATCGGCTGGATCGACAAGGGGGCGGCCCTGCTCTCCCGGATCGGCGCGGATCCCCAGGACGACCAGGAGCTGCGCCAGAAGAAGTCGCTGCTCGTGCTGCTCGCGGTCCTGATCCTGCCTGTTTCCGCGGTGTGGGGCAGCGTGTACCTCGCCTTCGGCTCGCCGGTAGGCATCGTTCCGTACATCTACTTCGCCATCTCCGTCGGCTCGTTGGTGCTGTTCGCGCGAACCCGAAACCTCCGGCTTCTCCTCGTCATTCAGCTCCTCGATATCCTCCTCACAACGACGGCCGGGCAGATGCTGGTGGGCGGGTTCCTTCCGTCCGGAGGGGTCGGGCTGTGGGGAATCCTGGCTCCGCTCGGAGCCCTCGTCTTCCTCGAGGTGCGACAGGCCGTCCGCTGGTTCGGTGCGTTCGTCCTCGTCTTCCTGCTCACGGGCATCGCGGGCGAGCTTCTGTTCTCGGACGCGGACCTCCCGATCTGGTTCACCAGCACGATGCTCGCGTTGAATGTCATCGGTACCGGGGCTGTCGCCTTCACGCTCCTCGCCTCCTTCGCCAACCAGCGCAATGCGGCGCTGGCGGAATCCGAACTGCTCCTCATGAACATCCTGCCGCGCTCGATCGCCGAGCGACTGAAGGCCGCTACGCTCACGATCGCGGACCATTTCGACTCGGCTTCCATCCTTTTCGCCGACGTCGTGGACTTCACTCCGCTGGCCCAGCGCCTTCCGCCGGCCGAGGTCGTCGGCATCCTGGACCAGCTCTTCTCCCACTTCGACGCGCTCGTCGAGCGGCACGGGCTCGAGAAGATCAAGACGATCGGCGATTGCTACATGGCCGCCGCGGGCGTGCCGAATCCGCGCCCCGATCACGCGCGCAAGGCCGCGCTCCTGGCGCTCGACATGCGAGACGCGGTTGCGACCTCGGCGGTGGCCGGTCGGTCGGGTCTCGAGCTGAGGATCGGCATCAACTCGGGGCCGGTCGTCGCCGGGGTGATCGGCACGAAGCGCTTCCTCTACGATCTCTGGGGCGACGCCGTGAACACGGCGAGTCGGATGGAGTCGCAGAGCACGCCGGGCGAGATCCAGATCACGCGCGAGACGTACGACCTGCTGAAAGATGAGTTCGTCTGCAGGCGACGGGGAACGATCCAGGTCAAGGGCAAGGGCCGGATGGAGACCTGGTATCTCGAAGGGTCTCGGTCGGACGACCATCGAACGGAGCGGGGCGTCAAACTCGGGGACGCGGGAACTGTCGATCCGCGGTCTGTGTCCGGCCGGGGAACGTCGTACCGGTCGTAGGGTCGCCGGCCTTTGTCGTGGGTGCCGCTTGTCAGGCGCTCAGCTGAGCAGCGCGGGGGCGACCCGCTTTGCGAAGAGCTCCATCGTGAGCTCGTCGACGGGTGGCCGGGCAAGCATCAAGAAGTCTCCGACGCCCATCTCCCGGAACGGCCGCAGCACGTCCGCGAATCGCTCTGGGGTCGTGGCCATGAACCGTCCTCTGAGCAGGTCCGCGTCGATCCCGGTGGTGGCCGCGCGTTCCTTCAGCCGGTCCTCGGCCTCGGCGTTGCTCTCGCCGAGGATCACCGAGATGCTGAGCTGCTTCCGGATGTCGCTCGGGTCCCGTCCGAAGTCCTTGCAGTGCCCGGCCAGCACGCCGAGCTTGTGCCGGTACTCCTCCTCGGGCATCAGGAAGGTGTTCCACCCGTCGGCCACCTCGGCCACCACCCGAAGCGTCCGCCGCTCTCCCATGCCGCCCACCCACAGCGGGATCGATGGTTGCTGGATCGGCTTCGGCTCGCACAGCGCGTCCTTCAGCCTGTAGTGCATCCCCTCGAACGTCGTCCGCTTCTGCGTCCACATCGACTTGCAGATCAGCGCGGCCTCCCGAAGCATCTCGGCCCGTACCTTCGTCGGCGGGAACGGGATCCCGTACTGCTCGTGCTCTCGCTCGTACCATGCGGCTCCCATCCCGAGCTCGAGCCGGCCGCCGGAGATGTAATCGATCGTGGCCGCCATGTTCGCCACCACCGCCGGATGGCGGTAGGTGACCCCGGTGACCACGATCCCGCACCGGATGCGCGACGTGACCGCCGCCGTGGCCGCGAGCGTTGTGAAGGCCTCGAAGCACGACCCCTCCGGGTCGGAGAAGATCGGCAGGAAGTGGTCGAAGGCCGAGGCCCAGTCCAGGCCGAGCTCCTCGGCCTTCTTCCAGGTAGCGAGATAGCTCGGGAAGTCCGTGTTCTGCTGGCCGGCCTGGATCCCGAATCGGAGCTGTCCCTCGAAGATCTGCACGGACGCGATGCTAGCCGCTCGCCTCCGGGGCGATCGCTGGGCGGCATCCGACAGGGGCGGTACCGGTTCTACGGTCTGAATCGCATGCGTCCTGTGGTCATCGCGCCTAGCGTTCTTCGTTGCGCCGTCCTGTGATCGGGTCTTCCCCCGGGCCGAGGAAGGGTGAAAGCCCCGGAAGGTCAGGCGATCCGATTCACGGGTCGGCGCCCAAGCGTCTCTCGCGCCATACCCATCAAGTTGAGGAACCTGAACTTCAGGCACTCGCCGCGTCGGCGCACACGGGGACGCCCGCGGCATCAGCAGCCTTCTCCATCTCGTCCTGCGCCTTGTTGCCTTCGTAGTAGTCCTTGGTGAAGGTCTGGCCATCGCCGTTCTGGGCCGCTGCCTGCTGCTCCTCGATGATCCGGACGTGGCTCTCGAGCGCCCTCATGACGTCGGCCCATGCTTCCCGTCCGGTGGGTGGCTGCCCGAGCGCCTGCATATTGCCCAGCCACGTCTCGAAGATCGTGACCGTCTTCGCCTCGGATGTTGCGATGGCCGGGAGCTTCGACAGGTCGGGCTTGGTCGGGTTGAAGTCCGGGAACGGGAGCTGGCCCTGCGCCTTCTTCTGCGCCAGCGCCTCCTCGCATACGGATACGGCTCTGCTCTGGAACGCCTCGCCCAGGACCGGCGGTCCCGAGCTGCACGCGGCGCTCCCCAGGACCACCAAGATGACGGCCAGGACTCGGCCGGGCTCGATCCCTGCACGCCTCCGCATGACGACTCCTCATCCATCGAGCGGGCGACGCGATGCTGGCACGCTCAGGCGACGGGCCGCAAGGCGTCGTGACAGTGTCTTCCACCGGCACCGCAGGAAGAGCAGGCGCCCGCGCCCTCCCTACTCCCATCCTTCGCTCGAGGCCTCGGCGGGCCGATACCCTCTTCGGGCGCACCCATGAGCATGGAAGAGCACTTCCCGGAGACGCTGGCCGCGGCGCAGGCGGGGGCCGAGTGGGCACTCGCCGAGCTGTACCGCGACCTCCACCCGCGCGTCCTTCGTTATTTCCGGGCCTTGGAGCCCTCCGAGGCCGAGGACCTCGCGTCCGAGGTCTGGCTCGACATCGCGTGCGGCTTGAAGCGCTTCGACGGGGAGGAGCAAGCCCTCAGGGCCTGGGCCTTCACGATCGCTCGCCGGCGGCTGGTCGATCTTCGCCGGCGGCGCGCACGACGTCCCGCGGTCCCCACCCCGGTTGAACGCATGATCGACCGCGGTGGCATCGGCGACGTGGAAGAGGAAGCGATGACCACCCTGACCACGGAGGCGGCGATCGCTCGGATCGCCGCGCTCCCGCCCGACCAGGCCGAGGTCGTCCTCCTCCGGGTGCTTGGCGGGCTCAGCGTGCAGGAGGTGGCGGGGATCGTGGGGAAGCGTCCCGGCACGGTGCGCGTGCTCCAGCACCGGGCCCTGAAGCGACTGGCCCGAGAAGTTCGGCGGGAGGTTGTAACGGGTTGACCCCTTCGGACGATTCTCCAGACGAGATGCGTGGGCTGTTCCTCGATCAGCGCACCGCCGACCGGCTCCTTGCCGGCCAGGTCGACCCGGACGACGCCCCACCCGGCTACGCCGAGGTGGCCGGTCTCTTCCAGGCGGCCAGTGCTCCGCCCACCCCCGCCGAGCTCCTCCGGGAGGAGCAGGCGGTGGCCGCGGCGGCACGGGTGGTAGGCGCCCAGCCCACGCGTTCGGCCATCCCCGCGACGAGGAGGTCAACCGTGAGATCGAGGTTCTTCCGGGTCAAGGTCGCCGGCCTCATAGCGGTCGGCACGGTTCTGGGCACGTCCGGCCTCGCGGCCGCTGGTGTCTTGCCGGATGCAGCGCAGAACGCGGCCGCGAACGTGCTATCAAAGGTCGGGATCTCGATTCCGGCGGCCGATGAGCATCCCGCCAGCACCGGCACCGACATCTCCGGGATCGCCACCACGACCGGCGCCACCGGCGTCGACAAGGGCGCGGAGATCTCGTCCACCGCCAGCGGCGGCGTGAGCCAGGCCGGCCTGAACGGTTCGGCCCCGGTGACGACTCCCAACACCGGTGGAACCGGCACCGCCGACACGGCGAGCGGCGGCTCGGCCGATACGGGCACCGCGACCGCGGACGACGCGAGCCAGGGGCACAGCGCGGAAGGGTCGGGGAACGCCGACGGCCACACGCCTTAACCCGTAGACACAGAATCGGCCCGCTCCGAATGGGATTCCCACGGTCGGTTCCTCCGCAACGTCCCACGCTGGCTGTACGGGTTTTACGGTCTGTGTCGCATGCCTCCTGGGAACGCCGCGACTAGCGTCGGATCGCCAGAGGGGCGCCGTCCCGTGAGCGGGTTTTCCCCCGGGCCGAGGAAGGGTGAAAGCCCCTGAAGGCTCGGCTACACGGCTCACGGGTCGGCGCCCCGAACGTCCCCCGGACCTCTTGACCACGCCCGATCGGCGGCGTGTCGGGGCGGGGTGACTTCGCTTATGGCTGCGGGCGGCGGATCCGGACCCTCAGGATGTCCCGAAGGCTCACGATACCCAGCAGCGTCGTTCCCTCGACGACCGGGAGATGCCGGAAGCCCTGGCCCATCATGATCTCGGCGGCCTCATCGGCCTCCACGTCGGGGCCGGCGGTCACGGGTTCGTTGGTCATCCACTCGGAGACCGGCGAGGAGGTCAGATCGCTCCTCGAAGCCGCCGCGCGAAGCACATCGCGTTCCGTGAAGATGCCGACGAGCATGGAGCCCTCCATCACGACGGCCGATCCGAATCGGCCCTTCACCATGCTGTTGGCCACCTCGGCGACCGACACGT
>JBIOUU010000041.1:0-2642 GCA_044867345.1 Actinomycetota bacterium | reverse complement strand
CCCGCCACCACCCGGCACTTCAGGTCGGGGATGGTGTCGTCCCGGATCACCCCGCCCATGGCGCATGGGGCGAAGATGTCGCAGTCCTGGGCGTGGATCTTGTCCGGCTCGGCGGTCTCGACGCCGAAGTCCCGAACCACCCTGGCCACCGCATCCACGTCGACGTCCGACACCACCACGCTGGCCTTGGCCTCTTCCACCAGGAGCTTCACCAGGTGGTACCCGACCTTTCCCACGCCCTGCACCGCCACGCGACGACCCTCCAGGGTGTGCTCTTGCCACGCTTCTTCCGCGCACGCCGTCAGTCCCAAGTAGACGCCGTAGGCGGTGACCGGCGACGGATCGCCGGAACCGCCCAGCTCGGGCGACACTCCGGTGACGTACCGGGTCTCTCGCCGGATGATGTCCATGTCGCTCCGGTCGGTCCCGATGTCCTCGGCGGTGATGTAGCGTCCGCCAAGGGTCTCGATGAAGCGGCCGTAGGCCCGCAGCAACTCTTCTGACTTGATGCGCTTGGGATCGCCGATGATCACGGCCTTGCCGCCGCCCAGGTCCAGCCCGGCCGCCGCCGCCTTGTAGGTCATCCCACGGGCCAGGCGAAGCACATCGATCAGAGCCTCTTCGTCTGAGCCGAATGGGTAGAACCGGGTGCCGCCGAGGGCAGGCCCGAGCGTGGTCGAATGAATGGCCACGATTGCCCGGAGACTCGTCGGAGGGTCGTGGAAGTACACGACCTCCTCGTATTCACCGCCCAGCCGGTCGAATACGCCCACGTCAGTGTGGGCAGTGTAGCAAGCGCCTACGCGGCGACGATGGCGGAACGGATCTCGAGCACTGCGGCGGCAAGCCGCTGGTCGCCCTTCAGTTGAGCATGGGCTTTGACGTGTTCGCGGCCCATCATTCGGACCGCCCTGCGCCACAGCGGGTCCGGGGCGATGAGCACTGTGGCGTCCGGTCGATCGGATGGCTCGGAGAGGGACCAGCGCCCTCCGGCAAGCCGGGCAGCCCACGTTCGGTCCAAGGGGTCGCCAACTCGGACATGGACCACCGTGCCATCTGCGTAACCCTCGGTGGGGAGCGTTCGCGGAAGAGCGCGAAGGAACGCGTCGATGACCGGGGTGAGGAACCGCCTCTCGGTCAGTCCCGGCTTCCCGACCGCGTCGCGGATCTGCTGTTGGTGGACCCATCGCTCCGTGTACTCCCGCGCAACGTGCATCCAGTTGGGAGCGGGTGCCGGGGCTACCCAGGACACGGGGATGCCTCGCCCGTTGGGTGGAAGCTCCGACAGATAGCGCTCGGTGGGCTCGGCCAGCCATTCCAGCAACTCGATCGTCAGTCTCGGGCTCAGCATGCGAGCGCCCCCCACCCACGCTTCGTTCTGGGCATCGAGGACGGGCACGAGTTCGTCGAGCGTAGCGGTGCCTCCCAGACCGCGAGCGCCTTGCCGGTCACGTCCCGTCGCCAGCCCCCGCAGGTCATCACCGAGGAGATGGAGGGAGATGTCGTGGACGGACCAGCCCGGACATGCCGTTGGCCGGAGCCACTCCCCGTCTGTAAGGCCCCGAAGGACATCGAGCAGGGCAGTGCGTTCGGGCCGGAACAGGGAGGTGACGTCGATCGGTTCGCCGAACGCGTCAAGATCCCGCATGCGACAAGGCTAGCCCGACCGAGAAGCGCGAGTCGGACTGTCGGCGCATGTCACCCTGTTCCTATAATGCCCCGGTGATCCCGTGCGCCTACCTCCGCGTGTTCCGTCCTCTCGATTCCTTCACCGGGGAAGAGCGAGCGCAGTGGCAGCGGTACATCGCCGCTGGCGGCGCCCCCCCCATCGGCCGCCCTGCGTACCGGGACGAACCCACCGAGAAGGAGCGCCACGTCGGGTTGCTGGCTTCCCTGGAGGGCGAACACGCGGACATCCGGCATGTCGAGGGGGTCGACTACGTATGTCCGTGGCGAACCAAGCTTCGGATCCTGGCGGGGATGATCTCGTTGCGCGAATCCGGTCCACCCGAGATGGTCGACGCATTCGTCCCGGAGACGGAAGCGAAGCGGGCGGCACGCGAGCTGGCCCGGCTGAAGCGACGCAACCCCTCCGAAGCGCCGGCCATGCTCCAGAGCCCCTGGCATGTCCCGGTGCGATGGTTCGTGCTGGTCGATGACGCCGAACGCCGGCTGGTCGAAACCGAGTCCGGGGAATTTCGCCTGTATTACTGGACGCCGCTCGTCACCGCCAGGCGGCGGGTCGAACGGGCCCTCCAGATCCTGCGCCGTTCGGAGCTCGCTCCGATCGTCGAACCGATCCGCGAGCTCGCCGAGTGGTTGTCAGGGTTCCCTACGGAGTCGGTGATCGAGCTCGACTACGGAGCGGTCTCGTCGCTGTTCACGTGGGACGAGCTCGACAACGACCACAGCGGCAGGGACATCCAGGAGGCCATCGAGGCGGTGGCGCGGCCGGGCGGGATCGCCGAGGCCGCCGAGCTCTACCAGACGGTGGCCAACCGCTGGGCAGAGGCCCTGAACAGGGAGTCCTTGAACTAGCGCTGGACCGTCGTTGGTGGCGAGGGGCAGAATCGAACTGCCGACACCGCGGTTTTCAGCCGCGTGCTCTGCCAACTGAGCTACCTCGCCGACCGCCCGCCCGG
>JBIOUU010000040.1:0-10870 GCA_044867345.1 Actinomycetota bacterium | reverse complement strand
CGTGGTACTCACCCGTTCGCCGCTCTCCCCCGAGAAGGGTTACCCCTCCACGGGTTCTCGCTCGACTTGCATGTGTTAGGCGCGCCGCCAGCGTTCGTCCTGAGCCAGGATCAAACTCTCCGTAGAGGTTCACGAGCCGGCCCGAGGGCCGGGATCGCTTCCTGGTGTGGTTCGTACGAACCGTCTGCTGGAGTAAGGACGCGACGAATCGCGCCTCCCAGCTGACGGGAAAGCGCACTGGCTTTTGGCACACTGTTCAGTTCTCAAGGTGCGGGCAGCGAACCAGAAGGTGGGAACCTTCAGGAAGGGTCCGCGCCAACGGGTAGTAATGGTAGCACGCGGACGGGGGCGGCTACGAGCCACGAAAACCCCAGGTGATCGGGCCTTTTTCCGCCGCGTCCCCTCAGCGGAGTCGCAGGAACCGGCGCCTGCTGACCTGCAGGACCTTTCCCTTGAGCTCTGTGACGGGGTACTCCACCGCGGCGTCGGTCACGGGCTGCCCATCGAGGCGGACGCCCCCCTGCTCGATCAGACGGCGGGCGGCCGAGTTGGAGGGGGCCAGGCCCAGGGTCGCCATGAGCTGAGGGAGCCAGATCAGCCCGTCCTTGCCCTTCGCCGCCTGCGGAGGGATCTCCGCCTCCTCGATCCGTTCCGGGACCTGACGCTCCCGATGGACCCGATCGAACCGCTTCTCGGCCTCGGCCCCGGCGCCGGGTCCGTGGTACAGATCCACGACGGCCCGGGCCATGCGGCGCTTCTCCTCCACGGGCTTGCGGCTGCCGTCGGCCATGCCGGCCTCGATCCTCGCGACCTCAGAGGGGTCGAGGTCCGCAGCGAGCAGGAGGTACTTGGTGATGAGGTGATCCGGAATCCGCATGAGCTTGCCGAACATCTCGTCCGGTGGATCCGTGAGCGCCACCCAGTTGTCGAAGGACTTCGACATCTTGCGTTGGCCGTCGATCCCCTCGAGGAGCGGCATGGTCAGGACGACCTGGGGCTCCTGTCCGTAGGCCCGCTGGATGTCCCGTCCCACCAACAGGTTGAACGTCTGGTCGGTTCCACCGAGCTCGACGTCTGCCCGAACGGCCACGGAGTCCATCGCCTGCATCAGCGGGTACAGGAACTCCACCACGCTGATGGGTTTTCCTTCCTCGTACCGCTTTCGGAAGTCGTCGCGTTCGAGCATCCGGGCCACCGTGTACGCAGACGTGAGCCGGAGCACGTCCGCCATCCCCATCCCGGCCAGCCACTCGGAGTTCCGTCGGACCTCCGCCGAGCTCATGTCGAGCACCTTGCCCGCCTGTTCGAGATAGGTCGCGGCGTTCTCCTCGATCTCCTCCTCCGTGAGGAAGGGCCTGGTCTCGGACTGGCCCGAGGGATCGCCCACCCGGCCGGTGAAGTCCCCCACGATGAGAACCGCCACGTGGCCGGCATCCTGGAAGTGCCGGAGCTTTCGAAGGACGACGGCGTGACCGAGGTGAAGGTCGGGCCGGGACGGGTCGATGCCCAACTTGACCCGTAGGGGACGGTCCAGGGCCAGCTTCCCCTGCAAGCCGTCCTGGGGGATGACGTCGGCGGCTCCGGCCAACAGGCGAGGAAGCGCGGAGGAGGCCATCGGATTCGCGATGCTACCAGTGCGGATGCAGGGCCGTGGCTATGATTGACCGGCCATGAACCCCTCCCGGCGTCCCCTCGCGCTCGGGCTCGTCCTGGCGGCTCTGTCCGCGTCGGCCTGCAGCCTTCCCGACCTGAAGCGGGAGCAGGCGGAGGCACCGGCGCTCCCTCAGACCTCGTTCGTGTTCGCTGCCGACGGCTCGTTGATCACCCCCCTGCACGCGGAGCAGAACCGAGTGATCGTTCCCCTGTCGAAGATCCCGGAGAACATCCGCAACGCCGTGGTGGCCATCGAGGACAAGCGCTACTACGACCACATGGGGATCGACGTCAAGGCGTTGCTCCGGGCGGCGTACGTCGACGCCACCACGGGGCGGATCGTGGAGGGCGGCTCCACCATCACGCAGCAGTACGTGAAGAACGCATATACCGGCGACGAACAGACCTTGTCGCGGAAGTTCCGGGAGGCCGTCCTGGCGTATCAGCTCGAGCAGACGCTCAGCAAGGACGAGATCCTGGCGAGGTACCTCAACACCGTCTACTTCGGCAACGGCGCGTACGGGATCCAAGCCGCCGCCGAGACCTACTTCGGGCGGCCCGCGTCCGAGCTGACGCTGGCGCAGGCCGCGTTGCTGGCCGGGCTCATCGCGGCACCCGCGGACTACGATCCGGTGGTCCGCCCCAACCTCGCCACCACCCGGCGGAACCAGGTCCTCACCCAGATGCGCGAGCTGGGGATGATCGAGCCGGGGGCATTCGCGAGCGCCGTGCAACGCCCCCTCAACCTCCACATCCGGCAGAGGAGCACGGAGCGCTACCCGGCCCCGTACTTCGTGGACTATCTCAAGCAGTGGTTCCTGTCCAACCCGAGGTTCGGGAAGACCGTGCAGGACCGGTACAACCTACTGTTCAAGGGAGGCCTTCGGATCCAGACCACGATCGTCCCTCGGCTGCAGGAACAGGCGGAGCAGGCCGTCCACTCGATCCTCATCTACCGCAGCGACCCTTACGCGGCCATGACGGTGATCGATCCACGGACCGGCTACATCAGGGCCATGGTCGGCGGTCGGAACTATTGGGATCCGAAGGACCGGTTCGCCAAGGTGAACCTGGCCGCCGGCGGGAGCACGGGACGCCAAGCGGGGTCGGCGTTCAAGCCGTTCACCCTGGTGGCCGCCCTGGAGCACGGGATCACTCCCAGCCAATCGTTCAGCGGCTCCTCGGTGGCGGTCCCCCTGTCGGATGGGACGGTATGGACACCGGGGAACGCCGAGGGCTCCTCGTACGGCTACATCTCGCTCGAGAGCGCCACGATCAACTCGGTCAACGTGGCGTACGTGAACATCGAGAAGGCGGTGGGGGACGGCGACATCTACCTGGGAGCGCAGCGCGTCGTGGACACGGCGAAGCGCATGGGCATCCGGTGTTGCACCCGCACCACCTCCCCCAAGAGTCAGCTGGTGCCGGTTCCCTCTGCCGTCATCGGCACGAACGAGGTCAACACGCTCGAGATGGCATCGGCCTACGGCACGCTGGCCGATGGCGGCGCTCACGTCGCCCCGACACCGGTCGTGACCATCACCACCCCGGATGGCAGGGTCCTGTACCAGGCGCGCGCCAACCCAAAGCAGGTGGTCAACCCGGCCATCGTCACGGTGGCCGACGGGATCCTCCAGAAGGTCGTCCTGTACGGCACGGGAGCCGCCGCGAACATCGGCCGGCCCCAGATCGGCAAGACCGGGACCGCGCAGAACTACAGCGACGCGTGGTTCGTGGGAGCGGTCCCTCAGCTCGTCGCGGCGGTGTGGGTGGGCTTCCCGCAGGGCCAGGTCTCGATGCAATATCCGACCACCAGGATCTCCCCGGTCTACGGCGGCACGTGGCCCGCCCAGATCTGGCGGGCGTTCATGGTCAACGCCACCCACAACCTTCCGGTGAAGCCGTTCCCTACGTCGAACGTCCGGTTCGTGACGCTTCGTATCGACGTGACCCAGGGGTGCCTGGCCAACACGTACACACCGCCGCAGAACATCGACACCCAGACGTTCATCGCCGGGACCGAGCCCCGGCTCAAGGTGTGCAAGCAGCCCACCTCGTACCAGCTGCTCCCGGTGCCCTCGGTCATCGGCCTGAAGGAGGTCCCAGCGATCGACCTGCTCCGGTCGGCCGGCTTCGGCACGAACGTCGCCTACGCGCCGTCCGACCAGCGAGCGGGAACGGTGATCGCCCAGGATCCTCAGGCGGGCCAGCAGGCCCTCCAGACCAGCACGATCACGATCACCGTGTCGCAGAAGGCGTCGACGGCGATCGTGCCGAACGTCCTGGGGATGACCCAGGAAGCCGCCTGGGCCGTCCTTCGAGACGCCGGATTCGAGGCATCGGTGCAGGAGCAGGAGGAATGTGACCCCGCCGACCCCGCGTGCGTCTATCAGAAGGACGTCGTCTGGGCCCAGAGCCCGTCCGCCGGCACCAAGCTCCCCGTCGGTTCCACGGTCTCGATCATCGTGAACCCCTGACCGGCACCGCCGGCCGGACCTGAGACACGAAGCGGTCCCCCCGCACGGAGAATCTCCAGGGACGTTCGATTCCGCTCGTGATGCCCACCCGGGAACCGACGCCGATCTCGGACGCGGGGACGGGGCTTCCCTCGAGGAGCCAGAGCTGGCGGCCTCGCACCAGGTCGAGCCCGTTCTCGTCTCGGGCGATGCCCATCGCCTGGCACAGCCGGCCCGGCCCCGAGCACATCACCCGGGTGTCGTCCGTTCCCCGGCGGCGGGCCATCTCCTCCAGTCCCTCGAGCGGCTCGGCCGCGCGGAGGAGCACTGCGCTCCCCTCACCACTCGAGCCGGTCACGACGTTCACGCAGTGATGCATGCCGTACGTGAAGTACACGTACGCGTGGCCGGGAGGCCCGAACATCACCTCGGTCCGATTGGTCCGGCCCCGGAACGAGTGGCTTGCCGGGTCGTCCTCCTGATACGCCTCGGTCTCGACGATGCGAGCGGTCAGCAGCGTTCCGTCGCCGAGCCTCCGCACGAGGATCCGGCCGAGGAGGTCCGGCCCCACCTCGGGCGAGGGGCGTGCGAAGAACGAACGCGCCAGGCGCCGGGTCGAGCGGCTCACCGGGTAGCCGAGCGTCCCTTGCCCAGGAACCGCCGGAGCTTGGCCAACGGCCACGCGTTGATCACGTCGTCCTTGCTCAACCATCCCCGTTGCGCCGTGGCCACCCCGAACCGCATGTGCGGGAGGTGGGGCGAGGCGTGCGAGTCGGTGTCCACGGCGAACTTCACGCCGTGCCGCCTGGCCCACAGGATGTGCTCGTCCTTCAGGTCGAGCCGGTCGGGGAAGCCGTTCACCTCCAGCGCCGTGCCGGTCCGGGCCGCGGCCCTGAACACCTCGTCCAGGTCGAACTCGATGGGGGGACGTTTGCCGATCAGCCGGGCCGTGGGGTGCCCCAGGACGTTCACGTAGGAGTTCTCCATGGCCCGGACGATGCGCCGGGTCATCTCGTCCTTCGACAGGTTGAACTGGGTGTGCACCGATGCCACCAGCACGTCGAAGCCCGCAAGGAACTCCTCCGGCCAGTCCACGCCTCCCTCGGGGTCGATGTTCAGTTCGGAGCCGTGCAGCAGGGTCATCGTGGGGTAGGTCGCCTGGAGTGCCCTCAACCGATCGCGCTGGGCCAGCATCTTCTCGTCGGTCATCCGCTGCATGAACAGTTGCGGCGCGTGGTCGGTGACCGCGTAATACGCGTACCTCATCCCCGCGGCCGCCTCGAGCATCTCCTCCAGGGGGGCCAGCCCGTCGGTGAGGTTCGTGTGCGTGTGGAGATCGCCACGGACATCCTTCTGCTCGAGCACCTTCGGGAGCTCGCCGGCCAGCGCCGCCTCGATCTCGCCGCGGTCCTCCCGGAGCGTCGGCGGGATGTACGGCAGGCCGAGCCGCCCGTAGACGTCCTCCTCCGTCTCCGCCACGATGAGCTTCCCGCTCTTCACCCGGTACAGGCCGTACTCGTTCAGGCGCAGCCCCTTGCGGATGGCCATCTCCCGGAGACGGACGTTGTGGGCCTTCGAGCCGGTGAAGTACATGAGGCCCGCCCCCCATGCCTCTTTCGCGATCACCCGGAGGTCGACCTGGAGGCCGCCGGAGGTGAGCACCGAGGACTTCGCGTCGCCGTGGGCGATCACCCGGTCCACGACCGGCAGCGACACGAACCGGTCCATGACCGGGCCCGGCTTCGCGCTCGCGACCAGCAGGTCGATGTCCCCGATCGTCTCCGCCATCCGCCGGAGCGAGCCGGCGTAGGTTGCCCGGCGCACCTCCTTCAGCTCGTTCAGCTCGCCGAGGAGGTCCTCCGCCACGTCCAGGGCCACGTTCACCAGCACGCGGCGCTCGGAGGAGCCCATCTGCTCGATCGAGCGCAGGATGTTGTCGGCCGTCTTCTTTCCGAACCCTTTGACCTCGGCCAGCCTGCCCTCGTTCACCGCCGCCAGGAGCTCGTCGACGGAGGCCACGCCGAGCTGCTCGTACAGGACCATGGCCCGCTTGGGGCCCAGGCTTGGTATGGCCGTCAGTGCCCGGACGCCCGGAGGGATCTGGGCCCGCAGCTCCTCCAGCGCCCCGATCGCGCCGGTCTCGAGGAACTCGTGGATCTTCCCCGCGATGGAGGAACCGACGTTCGGGATGGCCTGGAGCCGTTTGACGTCGAAATCGGCGATGTCCGCGGGGTAGCCCCCGACGGCGCGGGCCGCCTTCTCGTAGGACCGGGGTCGGTGCGGATCCTCCGTGAGGATGGAGAGGAGGTCCGCGTACTCGAGCAGCACGGCCTCCACGGCATCGTTCGCCCGGGGCACCAGGGAATGGTACCGGAGGGCCTTCAGGCCACGCCGAGCAGGAACAGCAGCAATGCCTTCTGCGTGTGCATGCGGTTTTCTGCCTGATCCCACACCGCCGAGTGGGGTCCGTCGATGACCTCGTCGGTGATCTCCTGTCCCCGATGGGCGGGCAGGCAATGCAGGACGGTCACGTCGGGCGCCGCGAGCTTCACCATCCGTTCGTTCAGCTGGTATGCGAGGAACACCAACGCCCGTTCGTCGGCTTCCCCTTCCTGCCCCATGCTTGCCCACACGTCGGTGTACAGCACATCGGCCCCCGAGCACGCCTCGGCCGGATCCTGGAGCAGCTCGACCGACCCACCGGTCTGCGTCGCGATCTCGCGGGCCCGGTGCACGACCTGAGGGATGGGCTCGAAGCCCGGAGGGGTGGCCACCCGGATGCGCATACCGACTTTCGCGCAACCGAGAAGAAGCGAGTGGGTCACGTTGTTGCCGTCGCCCAGGTACGCGAGCGTCCGGCTCTTCAGGTCGCCCTTGATCTCGCGAACCGTCAGGAGATCGGCCAGGCACTGGCAGGGGTGCTCGTAGTCCGAGAGCGCGTTGACGACCGGCACGGAGGACGCCGCCGCCAGCAGCTCAAGCCGCTCCTGCTCGAACGTCCGCAGGACGACCGCGTCCACGTATCGGGAGAGCACACGCCCGGTATCCTCGATCGTCTCTCCTCGGCCGAGCTGAAGCTCGGCCGAGGACAGCGCGACCGGATGCGCCCCGGCGGAAGAAACGGCCACCTCGAACGAGACTCGCGTGCGGGTCGACGGCTTCTCAAAGACCATGGCCACGGTCCTGCCGTGGAGCCGTCCGGCGTAGCCCTCCGGCTCCGCCTTCACCTTGGCGGCGAGGTCGAGGAGGGTGATGAGCTCCTCCTGGGTGAGGTCATCCACGGACAGGTAGTCCCGCTTCATCCGCGGCAGTCTATCGGGGGTCTTCCGACGCCGCGAACACGACCGTCCCTCTCAGCCGGCGCGGAGCTCCGCGCCGAACTCGGATGCCAGCCGCTCGGCGATCCTTCGCACCACGGCGTCGGCCTCCTCGTCGGTGAGCGTGCGGTCGGGCGCTCGCATGTCGATCGAGAACGCGAGGCTCTTCTTGCCCTCCGGAAGCGGCGGCCCGGAGAAGACGTCGAACAGCAGGCAGGTCTCGATCAGGTCGCCGCCCGCGTCGAGCAGGGCGGCCCGCACCGAGGCGGCGGGCGTGGCCGCATCCAGGACGAAGGCGAGGTCCCGGCGGATCGGGGGGAACCGCGGGACGTCGCGGACCTCGATCTCCGAGGATGCGTGGGCCATGAGAGTCTGGACGTCGACCTCGGCGGCCGCCACGCGGCCGCCGAGGTCCAGCCGCTCGACCAGGCTCGGGTGGATCTCCCCGACCACGCCGAGGGCGTCCTCGCCCGCAAGGATGGCCGCCGACCGCCCCGGGTGGAGCGGCCACCCGACCGGCGGTCCAACCGACCACTCACGGACCCCGGCGTCCTCGAGGAGGGCCTCGAGGACGCCCTTCGCGTCGAAGAAGTCGAACGACCTCGGAGGCTCGGCCCAGCTCATTGAGACCGGGCCGGTCATGGCGAACGCGACCGAAGGCCGCTCGTCGGCCGCGCCATCCTTCATCAGGAACACGGTGCCCACCTCGAACAGGGCCACACCGCGCACATGCCGGTACACGTTGCGCTGAACGGAGCGGAGCAGGCCGGGAAGGAGCCGGGTTCGAAGGAAGCCCTCGTCGGCCTGGAGTGGGTTCGTGATCCTGATCGGGTCGCCCCCTCCGGCCGCCTCCATGTCCTCCTGCGAGGCGAACGACAGCAGACGGACCTCGCGGACGCCGGCTCGTCGGAGCGAGCCTCGGAGCACGGACCGGAACGCGTACGCGTCCGGGACCCCACCAACCTGACGGACCGGTGGGACCGTCGACCCGACCCGGTCGTACCCCTGGACCCGGACGACCTCCTCGATGAGGTCGACCTCCCTCTCGATGTCGACCCGGTACCCCGGGACCTCCGCGGTCACCAGGTCCTCGCCCTCCACCTCGCAGGCCATGCCCAACCGGTCGAAGGCCTCGACGGCATCGGCGGCCGTCACCGGATAGCCGATCACGAGCGCGGCCCGGGAGGCACGCATCGAGACGCGCCGGCGTTCGGGCACGCCGCCGGCCTCGACGACGCCGGCCAGCACGCGCCCGCCGCACCACTCGGCCATCAGCCTGCAGGCCCGCTCCGCCCCCAGCGGCACCGCCTCGGGATCCGTCCCGCGCTCGAAGCGCATCGAGGCCTCGGTGGACAGGCCGAGGCGCCGGCGGGTCCGCTGGATCCCGCCGCGCTCGAACCAGGCGCTCTCGAGCAGGACCTCGGCCGTCGACTCCGACATCTCGGCCACCACCCCGCCCATCACCCCCGCCACCGCGACCGGTCGCCCCGTATCGCAGATCAGCAGATCATCGGAGGTGAACGTGCGCTCCACGCCATCGAGGGACACGAGCCGCTCGCCGTCGTTGGCCCGCCGGACGACGATGCCCGGACCGTTCAACAGAGCCAGGTCGAATGGATGCAACGGCTGCCCGATCTCGAGCATCGCGTAGTTCGTCGCGTCCACGGCCGCCGAGAGCGGTCGCATCCCGGACGCGGTGAGCCGGGCCTGTACACGGATCGGTGAGGGGCCGTGGCCGATGCCGCGAACGATGCGGGCCAGGTACCGCGGGCATCGCTCGAGATCGAGGATCTCGATCGTTGCTATCTCGTCCGCCTTCTCGTCGTCCTCGTCGAGGGCGACGTCCGGCATCCGGAGAGGCACACCGGTCGCCGCGGCAACCTCCCGGGCGATCCCCAGGACCGACAGGAAGTCCGGGCGGTTCGGCGTGACCTCGATGTCGAGGACGGCGTCGTCGAGGCCGTAGGCCTGCTTGAAGTCCGTCCCCGGCTTGAGGTCGTCGGGGATGACCAGGATCCCCGTGTGCTCGGTCGTGATCCCGAGCTCCCACGGTGAGCAGAGCATCCCGTCGGAGACGACGCCGCGGATCTTCCTGGCCGACAAGGGGTCGGGCAACGCGGGCACGGTGGCGCCCGGTCCGGCGAGCGGCACGAGGTCCCCCGGCTCCATGTTGCGGACGCCCACGACCACCTCGCGTTCGGCACCGCCGGTCGTCACCCGGGCCAGGCAGAGCGTGTCGGAGTTCGGATGGTCGCGCACCTCCAGGACCCGGGCCACCACCACGCCCTGCAGGCGGTCCCAGGGCCGATCGATCTCCTCCACCTCGGCACCTTTAGAGGTGAGGAGCTCGGCCAGCTCCTCTGGGGACAGGTCGGTGCGGCAGTACTCCTTCAACCACGAGACGACGACCTTCACGTTCTCGTTCGCCCGTTCCAGCCCGTCGGGCTCACGCCACGGCTCCCTGGAACTGCCGGAGGAACCGGACGTCACCCTCGAAGAACACCCGGAGGTCGGATACGCCGTAGCGCACCATGGCCACCCGCTCGAGCCCGATGCCGAACGCGAACCCCGTGTACCGCTCGGCGTCGATCCCGCAGTTCTCCAGGACCTTCGGATGCACCATGCCGGCCCCCAGCAGCTCGATCCAGCCGTTGCCGCATACCGAGCAACCGCTCCCGTCGCACTTGAAGCACGACACGGCCACCTGGCAGCCGGGCTCGACGAACGGGAAGTAGTCGGGGTTCATCCGGACCCTGCGGTCCGGGCCGAACAGCGCGCGGGCGAAGGTCTCGAGCGTGCCCTTCAGGTCCGAGAACGAGATCCCCTCGTCCACGGCCAGCCCCTCGACTTGATGGAACACCGAGCCGTGGGTCGCGTCGGGATTCTCACGTCGGTACGTGCGCCCGGGCGCGATGATGTAGACGGGGGGGTCCTGCGACTCCATGGTCCGGATCTGCACGGCCGAGGTCTCGGTGCGAAGGAGGAACCCGGGGATCTCGACGTAGAGCGAGTCCCTCATGGTCCGGGCGGGATGGTCGGGGGGGATGTTGAGGGCCTCGAAGTTGTGCCAGTCGTCCTCGATCTCCGGACCTTCCTCAACCCGGTAGCCCATACGGGTGAAGATTCCGACCATCTCGTCCTCCACGATCGTGAGGGGGTGCAACGATCCCGTCCGCAGCTTGCGGCCGGGAAGCGTGACGTCGATCCGATCGCTCTCGAGCAGGCGAGCCTGTTCCGCCCCGGTCAGGGCGCGACTCTGTTCGTCCAACGCCGCCTGCAGGGTCTCGCGCAGCTCGTTCGCCACCATCCCCAGGCGCTTGCGGTCCTCCGGGTCGAACGAGCCCAGCGCACGTTGGACCTGGCTGAACCGGGACTTTCGTCCGAGCACCTCCACTTTGGCGGCTTCGAGCGCCTCAGAGGAGTCCGCGCTGGCGATCATCGACA
>JBIOUU010000039.1:0-2272 GCA_044867345.1 Actinomycetota bacterium | reverse complement strand
CGCCAGCTCGGCCGCCTTGCCGACCCGGCTGATCCGCTGGCCCTCGACGAGGATCGTGCCGTCCTGGATGATCCGCCGCTCGCCGTCGAGGGTGAGGACGTAGCGGGCCCGGTCGATCTTCAGCGTCTGGCTTGGCACGGGTCGGTCGGCTCCCTCCGGGTGAGCTACCCATCAGCTGGTGGCCAGCTGGTGGCGAACTGTTGGCCAACAGTTGGCCAACTCTTGGGAGGATGGCATCCGCGCCCCGCCCGCGCAAGCCGCCAGGGCCCCCCGAAGCCGATTTGAGGCGGGCCGGAGCCCCCGGCCCGTTCGTCGCGGCCGGCTGGCCGGGTACTATATACTGACGTCGCTCGAATCCAGGCCGCGGAGGACCCGATGGACTTCAGGCTCACTCCCGAGCAGGAGACGTTTCGCGCCGAGGTGCGAGCCTGGCTCTCGGCCAACCTGCCGCCGGACTGGGCCGCGCGTCCGGTCGTGAGCGAGGTGCCGCGCGCCGAGCTCTACGAGTTTGGCCGCCACTGGCAGCGGAAGCTCCACGAGGCCGGGCTTCTCGGTCTCACGTGGCCGAAGGAGTACGGGGGGCGCGGTCTCACCTGGATGGAGGAGCTCCTCCTCCACGAGGAGCTGGTCCTGCATCGGGCTCCTCCTCCGCTCAACGTCCTCGGCCTCGGCATGGCCGGCCCGACGATCATCGCGTACGGCACCGAGACCCAGAAGCAGCGCCACCTCCAGAAGATCCTCACCTGCGAGGAGATCTGGTGCCAGGGCTACTCCGAGCCGAACGCGGGCTCGGACCTCGCGTCGCTCCAGACCCGCGCCGTGAAGGACGGCGACCACTACGTGGTCAACGGCCAGAAGGTCTGGACCAGCCTCGCCCAGATCTCCGACTGGATGATGCTGCTCGCTCGCACCGACCCGAGCGTCCCGAAGCACAAGGGACTCACCTACTTCCTCGTCGACATGCACTCCCCGGGGATCACCGTGCGCCCCCTCCGCCAGATCACCGGCGACGCCGAGTTCAACGAGGTGTTCCTCGAGAACGTCCGCGTGCCCGCGGAGAACATCCTCGGCGGGGAAGGTCAGGGCTGGCAGGTGGGCATCACGACGCTCATGTACGAGCGGCTGGCGCTCGGGTTCGGCCTCCAGGCCCGGTTCGAGATCGCCACCGGCGCGACGCTCGAGCTGGCCCGCCGGATGTCACGCGAGGGCCGGCCCGCCGCCAAGGACCCGGTCCTGCGCCAGCGGCTCGCGCAGCTGGTCATCGACAACGCGGTGTTCAAGTACACGGCCAAGCGCGCGATCACGAAGCTGCTGCGCGGCGAGATGCCGGGCTCCGAGGCCTCCGCCGGGAAGATCTGGTGGTGCGATCGGCACCAGGCGCTGCAGGACCTCACCCAGGAGCTCCTCGGCGTCTACGGCCAGCTCGGCAAGGGCTCGCCCTGGGCCGTCGACCAGGGCAACTGGCACTACACGTTCCTCCGGTCCCGGGCCAACTCGATCGAGGGCGGCACCACCGAGATCCAGCGGAACATCCTGGCCGAGCGCGTCCTCGGGTTACCGAAGGACTGACCCACCGTGAACCTTTCACATCGCCGCCAACACCAAGGCCAAGGGAATGTGGGAGGGAGCGGCGCCGCTTCGTCCGACGGCCTTCGGCCTGTGGCCCACGTGGACTGATGGACTTCGGGTTCAGCCAGGAACAGGAGCTGCTGCGCCAGACGGCACGGAGCTTCCTCGAGAAGGAGTGCCCCTCCGGGTTCGTCCGGCGGATGATGGACGATCCGGCCGGCACGACCGACGAGTTCTGGGGCAAGCTCGCCGAGCTCGGCTGGCTCGGCCTGATCTACCCCGAGGCGCACGGGGGTGTCGGTCTGGGGCTGGTCGACCTCACGGTCGTCCTCGAGGAGATGGGGCGCGCCGTCATGCCCGGTCCGTTCTTCTCGACCGTGCTCCTCGGCGGGCTCGCGGTCCTCCAGGCGGGCTCGGATGCCCAGCAGAAGGCGTGGCTGCCCCGCATCGCCGCCGGCGAGGCCCGGGCGACGCTCGCCCTCCTCGAGGAGAGCGCCCGCTGGGACGCCGCGGGCGTCGAGGTCGCCGCCAAGCCCGGGAAGGCCGGCGGCTTCGTCCTCTCGGGCACGAAGCTCTTCGTGCCCGACGGGCACACCGCGGACCTCCTCGTCGTCGCCGCGCGGACGGCGCGCCCCACGAAGGCGGACCCCTCGCACGGTGTCAGCCTCTTCCTCGTCCCGGCGGATCGGAAGGGCGTCGCGGC
>JBIOUU010000038.1:0-3683 GCA_044867345.1 Actinomycetota bacterium | reverse complement strand
CCGGTCACCTCGTGGTCCACGAGGTTCATCGAGACGGTCACGCACCCCCGCTCGGGGACCAGGAAGCCGATGGCCCGCACGGCCGGAAGGCCGCCCGAGGACTCGCGCACGGCGCGGGCGATCTCCTCGGCCCCGGCCTCGTCGGTCCCGGAGAGATAGACGTTGAACGCGATCAGGGGCTTGCGCGCACCCACCGCGGTGGCGCCGGCTGGGCCGATCGCATGCGGACCGAAGTCGGGGAGCCGCTCGCCTCGGGCCACCGCTTCCTTGAGGGCTTCGTACTCGCCCTTTCGGACCTCGGCCAGGCTGCGGCGCTCGGAGAGCAGCGCGGCTCGGTCGTACAGGTACACCGGCAGGTCCAGCGTGTTCGCGAGCTCGCGCGCGAAGTCGCGCGCAAGCTCCACGGTCTGGTCCATGGTGACGCCTCGGAGCGGCACGAACGGGATTACGTCGGCGGCGCCCATCCGCGGATGGCTCCCCGCATGCTGCTCCATGTCGATCAGATCCACGGCCTTCGCCGCGCCGGCCAGGGCGCTCCGGCGCACGGCATCCGGGGTACCGAGCACCGTGGTATCGAGCCGGTTGTGGTCCGGATCGGCCTGCCGGTAGACGAGGTGGGCGCCCGGGACCTCAAGGGCGGCACAGATGGCGCCGATCACGGCTGCGCGCCGGCCCTCGCTGAAGTTGGGGACGACGGCCACGAGCGGCTCTTCCGGTTCAGCTTCGGCCATCCCCTCCTCCTTCGCCGGGGGAACGATACCGACCGGCGCCCTGCTGGCACGAACGTGCCTCCCGAGCTGCGAAAAAGCGGTACTGGGTCAGTTTGAGCTTCTCGGCCTAAGCGCTGACCCAACGACCCGCGCAGCCTTCCTCCTCTGGCATCCGCGCCGTGGCTTGCGGACCGCTGGCATACTCTTCGAGGCGAACACGCCTTCGAACAGGTCTTGGAGACTCTGGCAGGCGTGCAGGGACGGCACTTCGTGACGATGACATCGTCTGAGCTTTCTACTTCACTGGAAATCCAGGACGGGACCGCGAGGTATGTGGTCACGACCGGCATCCCCGTCTATCAAGAACGACTCGTTCACATGGGCTATCTGCGATCAGGCGCGAATTCCTTCGAGCGTGCCTTCCTGGCCTCCCCTTCGGTTACGCGCATCCATGCGAACTTCGCACGTCATCTTGAGCAGATCGTCAGACAGAGCGCACGCCTGGATCCCGTGCGATGGGAGGAAGCGCTGACGGAGTTCCTACGAAGAACTGAAGGGACAGATCTCAAGTGGTTCCTGTACGGGAGTGGCGCACTCGCCGTGCACGGTCTTGCCGTCGACCCTGGCGACTTGGACTTCAACGTCAGTGACGCACAACTTGCTGGTCGTCTCTTCGATGACTTGCTCGTTGAGCCTGTGCTTCAGATGGACGGATGGGTCGCCAAGTATGTTGGCCGAGCGTTCTATGGCTCGATATTCGAGTGGATGTCCGATCCAGACCCCGCAATGGATGTACCCGAGCCGCATGAGCAGGGCCTCGCCGCATCTCGTCAACTCGAGAGGGTTAGATGGCGAGGACACTCGGTCCCAGTTCCGCCACTCGCCCTTCAGCTCCGTGTCGCCGAACGAAGAGGTTTGAAAGATCGAGCAGCCGCGATTCGGGCTGCGCTTGATTCACACTGACTTGCCCGAAGAGGATTTGCGAGGGCCTTCAGGGTTCATAAGGGCCGTCCATCGAAACTGACCCACTACCCGGAAACGCCTCGACTTGACCGCTGTCTGGGCCCGGGGTAGAGTCGCTTCCTATCGAACATACGTTCGACTGAGAGGTGGAAGGGATCGGAACGGGCCTGCCGTGGCCAAGCGGTACGACGAGAAGGTTCGGGTCGAGCGGGACGCCGGGATGCCCGCGGCGTTCGTGTGGCGCGACCGGCGCTACGAGGTGGCCGACGTGATCGGCCGGTGGCGGGTCGAGGGACGGTGGTGGGCCGACGGCCGTGACCGCGAGTACTGGCGGGTAGAGGTCAGGGGCGGGGCGGTGTGGGACCTGTACCACGACCGGGCGGCCGACCGGTGGCACGTGGAGCGCTTATGGGACTGACCTTCGAATGGTGAGTTGATGGCGTCGATCGGGCAACCGAAGGGATGAGCAATGGCCGAAGTCCTCCCCTTGAAGCTGGCCGAGGTGTCGTTTCCGCAGGGGCATCCACAGGAAGGCTATGCCGGGCCGGTGTTCGCGTTCGCTGTCGTGCATGCGAGTGGCCTGCTGATGTTCGATACGGGCGTCGGAAGCGGCGATCCGGAGGTAGATGCTTGGTATCGGCCTGCGTGGCGGCCTCTCGAGGACGTACTCGCCGGTCACGGGTTCGCGATCGGCGACGTGACCGCTCTCGCCAACTCGCACTTGCACTTCGACCATTGCGGGCAGAACGAGCTGTTCGTGGGGATGTCAATCTACGTGCAGGCCGCCGAGTTCCAAGCCGCGCACGGGCCGGACTACACGGTGCCGAGATGGGTCGACTTCCCCGGTGGGGTCTACGAGCTCTTGGACGGCGAGGCAGAGGTTCTTCCTGGGATCCGACTGATGCCGACGCCCGGCCATACGCCGGGCCATCAGTCCCTGGTCGTGCAAGAGCCCGAGGGACCGACGATCGTCGCCGGTCAGGCCGTCTACACGCTGGCCGAGTGGGAGGGGGCGACCGATCCTCGCCGGTCCGGGCATCCGAGTGCCTGGGATCCCAACGTGTACGCCGTCTCGGTCCGGCAGCTACGCGCGCTCGAGCCCCGCCGCCTCCTGTTCTCCCACGACGAAGCGACCTGGGAACGGTCTTCATAGCGGTATCTCCATGGATCCATTCGTGCACCTCGATGTCCGGTCCTTCTTCTCCCTGAAGGACGGGGCGTTCTCGCCCGAGGACCTGGCGAGCCGCGCCGCCGGGCTCGGCATGCCGGCCGTGGCACTCACCGACCGGGACGGGCTGTACGGGACCGCCCGGTTCGTCGACGCCTGCGAGAAAGCCGGCGTGAAGCCCATCCTCGGCGCCACCCTGACCGTGAGGGATCCGCGGTCGGCGGCGGGGACCGGGGCGGAGGGTGTGGGTCGAGGAGCGAGGCGCCGAGGAGGTTCCCGCAGCATGTGGCCGGCCGAGCGACGAGGGGACCCACAGCCCGGAGTCCCCGGCCCCGACGCCACCCAGGTGATCCTTCTGGCGCAAGACGACCGGGGATACGCCAACCTGTGCCGGCTGATCACGGACGCGCACATGGTGGGGGAGCGCGGTGATCCATCACTGAGCTCCCAGCAGATCTGTGCGCACTCGCAAGGTCTGATGTGTTTGCTCGGGCCGGGCTCGATGCCCGGCTCACTTGCGATCGCGGGGCGGTTCGATGCGGCACGGCACGCCATCGACCCGTTCGGGGAGGCGTTCGGCGAGCGGCTGTTCGTCGCGGTCCAGCATCGCCTGGAGCCGAACTCCGCCGCCGAGGTCCGCATGCTGCTCCGGCTGGCCGAGTGGATCGGCGCGAAGGCCGTGGCCACCAACCCGGTGCGCTACCTGGTCCCGGGAGACGCGTTCCTGGCCGACGCCCTGGAGTGCATGCGCGAGATCGTGCCGGTCGCCCAGCACCACGTCTCGCGGGTGAACGCCGAGGGCTTCCTGAAGCCGGCCGGCGAGATGCGCGCGCTGTTCGCCG
>JBIOUU010000037.1:0-6289 GCA_044867345.1 Actinomycetota bacterium | reverse complement strand
ACGTTGGAGCCGTCCGGATCCATGGTCCTGAGCTCGGTGCCTTCCTGGTAGGCGTAAGCGATTCTGGCACCACCGTCGATCCAGACAGGGTTGGTGCAGTTCCCAGTTCCCTCTGTCAGCTGTGTCGGCGTGCCGCCACCCGCGGCGACCGAGTAGATCTGACTTGCTCCTCCCTCATCGGCAGACTCGGTGAAGACGATGGTGCGACCATCGGGCGACCATGCCGGATGGCTCTTGTACCCGGGGGGTGGACGTCCGTTGGGTCGCACGACAGTCCGTGCCTCGATGTCAACCGGCCGTCGTGGTCGCTGTCGGGTTGCTAAGCCGCACGTCCGACCGAATGGATCGATGTTGACTCGGCGAACTCGAGCGGGTTCTGTTCTCGAGTTCGCCGAGTCCAAACGTCCGCCTTCGTCCCTCTAGTGATGGTGGCGAACCAGCGGGGACCGGTCAGGCAGACACACGTCGTCTCCGCCATTCACCAATTCTCGGACCGCGACAGCTCGGTAGACACCGACCCGGTCGCGGATCCGCTCCCTGTAGACACCGTCGGCGTTCGTCTGGTCCGCCCCGACGGTTCTCCAACCGCCGCCGGCCCGCCGGCGCTGGATCTTGACCTTCATTCCGGACTCGCAGGCGTTGAATCCGTCGATGGCCGTTACCCGACCTCGCGCGACGAGATGCCTACGCAGGTGGAGGGTGATCCTTCGTTCGTGCCTCGCAACGCCGCCGGTCACGGTGAAGTTGCTGGTGCTCGTGGCGGTACCGCCCGGGGTGGTCACCGCGATGGGACCGGTGGTAGCCGCCGTCGGAACCGTTGCCGTGATCTGCGTGTTCGAGTTGACCGTGAACGTCGTCGCCGTCGTGCCGTTGAACTTCACGGCGGTCGCCCCCGTGAAGCCGGTTCCAGTGATCACCACCGAGGTGCCAACCGGACCGCTGGTTGGGTTAAACGATGTGATCGTCGGCATCGGGGATGCCGTGACGTCGAAGCTGGTAGCGCTCGTGGCGGTCCCTCCCGGGGTGGTCACCGCGATGGGGCCATCGGTCGCCCCGCTGGGAACCGTGGCCGTGATCTGTGTATTCGAGTTCACCGTAAAGGTCGCCGCGGTCCCATTGAACTTCACCGCGCTCGCCCCGGTGAAGCCCGTTCCAGTGATAACCACAGACGTGCCCACCGGCCCACTCGTCGGATTGAACGATGTGATCGTCGGTGCTGGCGATGGAGTCACGTCGAAGCTGGTGGCGCTCGTGGCGGTCCCCTCTGAGTCCGTCACCGCGATCGGGCCGTCCGTCGCGCCCGCAGGCACGGTCGCCGTGATCTGGACGTTGGAGTCGACCGTGAATGTGGCGGCCGTACCGTTGAAAGTCACCGCCGAAGCGACGCTCGAATCTTGGAAGCCAGTCCCGCTGATCTGGACCGATGTCCCGATCGGTCCGCTCGTTGGGTTGAACGACGTGACCGTTGGGGCCGCCGCGAACGCGGTCTCAACCGTCGGAATGGTCACGGCGAGCGCAGCCATCATCAGGACTGCCGAGACCCGTGCCGCACCTCGCCTCACAGATTTGTCCATGAGCATCTCACCTCTCTTCCATTGGATTTCGGACTCACAGTCACGGGTACCCACTGCGGCCTCAGGCAAACAGACGTAGGTTGAGGTCATATCTGGAACCTTCCGCAGGGCCTCCCGCGTCTTGGCCTTGGGATGGTTCGAACGGTCGTGACCGAATCCAAGAGGGAAGCGGGGCCGGGTCCAGCTGGGCGCCTGGAAGAGCTCTACCGGGCGCATGCACCCGAGGCGATCCGCCTCGCCTACCTGCTGACGGGTGATCGGGGCCTCGCCGAGGATCTGACGCAAGACGCGTTCGTGAAGCTGCTCGGCCATTTCCAGGATCTTCGCAACCGCGACGCGTTCTGGTGGTACCTGCGCAAGACTTTGGTGAACCTGTCCCGATCCCACTTTCGTCGGCGGCAGGTCGAGCGCGCCTATCTCGGGCGGCAGCGACGGCCCCAGGCCGTCGCCGGCCCCGATGTCGGCGAACGCGAACGGATCCGAAACGCGCTGCTCAAGCTCCGGCCAGAGCAACGGGCGGCTGTCGTCCTCCGCTACTACGAGGACATGTCCGAGGCCGACACGGCCGAGATCCTGGGCCGTCCCCTCGGCACGGTGAAGTCGATGGTGTCCAGGGGAATCGACAAGTTACGCGAGGAGCTGAGTGAGGATGCCTGAGTCCGAGACGAAGGTTCGCGCGTTGCTGAACGAGCTTGCCGGCGAGATCCGGCTCGACCCGAGGTTGGAGCGCCCCACGCTCAGGCGCGCTCGGCGACGTCGGATCGGCACCGCCGCGCTTTCCCTCGCCGTGGTGGTTGGGCTCGCGACCGGCGGGCTGCTGGCCGTTCGCGAGCTCGGCCCACGCGTGACGCCGGGCGGTGAGTCAAGCTCAAGTCCTTCGGCGGAGCCCGCGTTCGCCGGTCTGTGGCCCGAGTCGGATCCGCTTTCGCTCGCCGCGGCGCAGGCCCAGGTCGACCTGGGGCACGAGCCGTGGCGCGAGGATCCGGAGCAGACCGCGTCCGCGTTCGCCACCAACTTGATGGGTTGGCAATTCGACCAGGTACGAACGAACGTTCAGGAGGAGCAGGACGCGTTCGCGATCGTCTCGGTCTCCAACACATCCTTCGGACCGGTCGTTCCCGACATGTTCATGGCGCTCCGGCAGCTGGGGAAGACCGGCCCAGATGGAATCTGGAGCGTCGTCCGCGCGTCCAGCCCGCTGATCCGGCTCGACGAGGTTCCAACGACCGCAGTACCCGGCTCGACCATCGCGATCTCAGGTCGACTCACCGACCTGTTCGATGGGGCGAGCCTCCGGGTCGACTTCCTCGATGGCCCCACACTCGAATCCGGAGTCGCCGGCGGCGGGGTCGGTCTCGAGGGCGACGGGTTCGACGCCTCCTGGCCGGTCCCGGAGACGACCGATGGCAGGCTCACGGTCCTCGTCCACGTGGTCGACGCAACAGAGACCGACCTCGGCACCGACGCCTTCCCGCTCACGATCGAGGGCGTCGCCGATCAGCGCACCGCACCACTCTCGGCCCTCCCCGAGGCGGTCGCCCGGACCCGACAGGCCATCATGGACGCGGCGTTGCACGGAGACTTCAACGCCCTAACGGCGCTCGTCGATCCCGAACGGTTCACCAGCCACCCCGGCGTCGCGAACCCGATCGCGGGGTGGAAGGAGCAACCGGGCGTTCTCGACACGTTCGTGAAGCTGCTGGACATGCCGTTCACGATCCGGCCAGCCGACGGCTTCGACGTCTACGTGTGGCCGTACTTCGCGCAGCGGGAACTCTCAGCGCTCACCCCGGACGAGCTCGACCTGCTCGCCACCATCGGAATCACGCAGAAAGACGTTGACACGATGATCGCGTTTGGGGGATACGCGGGCCCGCAGCTCGGTATTGCCGCGGACGGCACATGGCTCTTCTACGACAACGGCGCTTACAGCTGACGAATGCTGGGCCGGCTGAAGGTGGGGGGCCGTTGAGGACCGACCCTCCGGATGGACAGGCTGCTACGTGTCTCTCGGTCGTGGCTCGGGACGGTATTCGCACTTGCGCGTTTGGCGCAGGGAAAAAGCCTGCGGGTAGAGTTCTTGGGCGCGTACGATCAGGCGGTCGCGCGAGGGCGAGGCATCGAAGGCCACGCGATCGTAGTTGGAGAGAACGGGCGCTCCAAGCGATCGAGCCCGACAACGTGACGGCGAAGAGATGCAAGCCACCGTGGCTCGCTCCCTCGCGGACGTTCCAATAGCTCCTGGATGAGCGCCATGGCTTCGTCCTTGCGCACCACGGCCTCGGGCGTCACGTCACGGAGGCAGACGCCGTAGATGCCAGCCATGTAGCCGCGCCACGTCCTGCCACCTCCGAAGGCCATCCTGGTAGGCGACGATGCCGCTGCACGTCAGGCAGACGTCTCGTCCAGTTTCATGGGGCGCCTTGGCGGCGAGGATGATCGTGTGATCGAGATCGGAACACCGCTCGGTCGACGCAATGAGTTCCGTATCCATGGTTCTCTCCTGTGGTACCGATTCCCGCATCCACGTATCATAAACATATGATACGTCATCCCGCCACCCCCGCCGCTGCGGCGCGGGCCCTTTCGGACCCGCTCCGCTTCGCCATGCTGGTGCGCCTCCTCCAAGGGCCCGCCACGGTGGCGGATCTCGTCACGGTCACCGGTGCCAGTCAGCCGAACGTGTCGAACCACCTCACGCTGCTTCGGGAGCGGGGCCTTGTCCGAGCCCGGCGGGAGGGCCGACACATGGAGTACGAGGTCGGCAACGAGGCGGTGGCTCAGGCGGTAGAGGCACTCTCGGCACTGTCGGAGGAGCCCTCCTCGACACCACGGGCCCCAGCGCCCCTTGCCCTTGCTCGAACCTGCTATGACCACCTGGCGGGAGTCCTTGGTGTGGCCCTGCTGGAGGCACTGGTCCACCTCGGGGCGCTGTCACAACCGGAGCCGTCGACTGGGACGATCCGTCTCGGCGAGGCCTCCGGGCGAACGTTCAAGAGGCTGGGCGTGGATGTCGATGCGGCGCTCCAGGCTCGCCGGAAGTTTGCCTACGGCTGCCTGGACTGGACCGAGCGACGGCCGCACTTGGGCGGGAGCCTCGGGGCAGCCCTGTGTCAGCGATTCTTGGTGGCGGGCTGGATCGTCCCAACCAACGACGGCCGAGCCGTGACCCTCACTGGTGGGGGAGCAAGGAAGCTACGCGAGGTTCTCGGGATCCCTTCGGATCGCTTGGAGCGAACGACGTTAGGACAGGGTAACGCCAGGAAACCCATTGCCGGTGAGTGAGGTCGGGCCGGGGCAGGGGCGGTCAGCCGCCGCTGAGCGCGTGATCGGCTCGTCGGTGAGTGCACAGGCCCGCTCGCCGACACCAGATTGCCCTTCTGCTCGAACAGGCGGGGCTTCTTGGAAGATCGGACCCGCTGCTCGGTCTTGTCGGAGCGGCGAGCCGCGGCGGCCACGGAACCCGAAGCCCTCGGGTTCTCCCGGCCGCAGCTCGCCCAGATCACGCCCCGAGTCTAGCGAGCGCCCGTCACCGCTGATCCCGTGGGGGACAGCGGGGCGTTAGCCTGACTCAAATGGTCGATCCGGGCACGCTCCTCTTGGTCGCCAACGAGCTGGCCGCCGGTGCGAGTGATAGCCGGGGGCGGGCGGTGGCCGCAGTGTTGGCAGCACACGCCGCCCTGGAGGCTCTGGTGAACCAGGTAGGAGGAGAAGAGATCGGCAGCTTCAACTACCGGGCTCGGTTCCTGCCGAAGTGGCACGACCTCTGCGAGCGAACGCTCGGAAGGCAGCTTGAGGCGGCCCCCGACCTGGAGCGTCTCCAGGCCCTTCGCGACGCGGCGCTCGGATTCCGGGGCGAGCCCGAGAGGCTAGACCGTCGGTCCCCGACGCCGCCTCCGGAGATCCCGGTCGAAGTCGGGGCCGGGGAAGCGCGGTGGGCTGTGGAAACCGCCCGGCGAGTGATAGCCGAGTTTCACGCGGCCACCGGCCGGGAGCTTCCGGATTGGTTGTGAGCCGTTCAGACCCGGTTGGCGTCTGCTCCATACCAGTCCAGAGCCACGGCAGGCTCGTCCCCAACCACCCAACGGTCATATCCAGGACGAATCACGAAGGCGTCTCCGGGGTTGAGGTCCAACTCTGTGCCGTAGTCCATCACGATGTGCTGTCCGCCCCGAGTCAAGGGGAAGCGCACGGCGGACGAGTTCGTCATCTCCGGACGATTCGCCATAGGTCGAATACCCCGCAAAGGCTATCGGGGCCCGGGCCAGGTGCCCCGCAGTGTGGACCGCGCGAGCCACAAGCGTACGGTCAGACTGAGGGCGGACGTCGCGATCAAGACGACGAGGGTCGCCGCTGGCCAGCCCAGCAGGGCGCCGACCGCGACGATGAGGAGCCGGGCGTCGCGGCCGCCAAGCAGTAAGGCGATCCACCGCTCGGGCAGGGGTGGGAAGCCCAGGGCCGAGATCCGGTCCTTCGTAGCCATCGACAGCATCGCCCCGGCCGTCGCCGCGGCGGCGAGACCAGCCACCAGCCCCGGGTCGCTCCCCGCGTCGAGGGCCCAGAGCGCGAGTCCACCCACGATGGCCGTGTCGGCCAGCCGGTCGAGGACGCCGTCCAACAGGGCCCCTCCGGGACCGGAGCGCACCTGGAGGCGGGCGATCTCCCCGTCTACCCCATCGAGGATCGAGGCGAGCTGCGCGAGGATCCCGCCCGCG
>JBIOUU010000036.1:0-13276 GCA_044867345.1 Actinomycetota bacterium | reverse complement strand
GGCGCGCTCCGCCCTCCCCAGCACCGTGCCCACCCCCCGGATCCCTTCCAGCACCTCGTCGAACGTGTGCGGATCGAGCGAGAGGACCTTCGCATCGCGAACCCCGATCTCCTCGAGTGCCTCCTGCACCTGTCCGCTGGGCACCGCGCACACCCGGCACAGGTCCTGCGTGAGGATCACGTCGGGCTCCAGCTGTTGGATCAGTTCCTTCTCCAGCACGTAGATCGGCTCCTTGCGGTCCATGCTGTCCCTGACCGCATCGTCGATCTCGCGGGAGGAGAGCGGCCGCCCCTGGGGCAGCGCGCTCTTCACCACCACGGGCTTGGAGGTGGCCTCCGGCGGGTAGTCGCACTCGTACGTCACCCCGACGAGGTCGTCGCCGAGGCCCAGCGCGTACACGATCTCGGTGGCGGAGGGAAGGAGCGAGACGATCCTCATCGGGGAAGTGCCTCCAGCCCCTCGCGGGAGGACAGGGTCGCGACGAGGTCGCCGAACGCCCGGCCCGTGGTCGCGCCGTCCAGCAGCCGGTGATCGAAGGTGAGTGAGAGGGTGCACGCGGGCCGGGCCACCACCTGGCCGTCGACGACCAGCGCTCGGGGGGCGATGGCGCCCAGGCCGAGGATGGCCGCCTGGGCCCGGTTGATGATGGGCGTGCCGAACTCCGAGCCGTAACTCCCGGTGTTCGTCACGGTGATCGTTCCGCCGGTCATCTCCTCGATCCGGATGGAACCGTCACGCGCGGCCGAGGCCAGCCGTTCGATCTCCGCCGCGATGTCGGCGAGCGTGCGGTCCCCGGCGTCTCGGACCACCGGCACCAGAAGCCCTCGTTCCGTGTCGGTCGCGATGCCGACGTGAACCCGCCGGTGCAGCCATATCTCGCCCTGCTCGGCCATGTACGACGCGTTGAGGCTTCGATGATCCCTGCAGACGTCGGCAAGGGCCCGGACGACGATCGGGAGTGGCGACAGGCCGGCCTCCCGGCGAAACGCCTCGAGCTCCGTGGAATCGAGCGTTCGAAACGTGGTGACCTGCGGCACCTCCCGCACGACCCGCGTGAGGTTCTCGGCGATCGTTCTCCTGATCATCGAGATGGGCCTGACCTCGACGTCCGTGGGCATCATGACCGTCCACAGTGCCCGAGCTCCGGCACGCTCCTCCGCTTCGCCTGGCGGTCGTTGCACCTCCTCTGCTTCGCCTGGCGGTCGTTGCACCTCTTGGGCATCGGCCTGGCCGGACCGAGTGGCCCGCTCCACGTCCTCGTGGGTGATCCGTCCATCCGGACCGGACCCAGCGATCCCGGCCAGGTCCACCCCGAGCTCCCTGGCCCGGCGGCGGACGGCTGGGGTGGCGGGAACCGTGGCGGGGCCGGCATCGTCCTCGGGTACCTCGTCGTCGTCATGGACGTCGAATGTGACCATCAGCGCTCCCACCGTGACCGTCTCTCCCGCAGGCGCGTGCAGCCTGACGATCGTCCCGGCGAAGGGTGAGGGGATCTCCACCGTTGCCTTGGCCGTCTCCACCTCGACGATCGGCTGGTTCAGCGAGACCGGGTCGCCCTCCTTCACCAACCAGGCGTTGACCGTGGCCTCCTCCAAGCCCTCGCCCAGGTCCGGCAGGGCGAAGACTCGCTCGGCCATCAGTAGCCCACCACCTTGCGCACTGCAGCCGTGATCCGCTCGATGCTCGGCAGGTACCGCTGCTCCAGGGCCGCCGGCGGATACGGCACGTCGTAGCCGGTCACCCGAAGGACCGGCGCCTCCAGGTAATCGAACGCCTCCTCCATGATCCGGGCGGCGATCTCCGCGCCCATCCCCAGGGTGCGAGGCGCCTCGTGCACGACGACGACCCTGCCCGTCTTGCGCACCGACTCGGCGAGCGTGTCCAGGTCGAGGGGAACGAGCGACCGGAGATCGAGCACGCGGCACGAGACGCGCTCACGAGCCAGGGCCTCGGCGGCCTCCAGGCATCTCGTGACCATGGCCCCGTACGTCACGAGCGTGCACGCCTCGCCTTCCCGCCGGATCCACGCCCGGCCGATGCTGGGGCCGTCGACCGCGAGCTCGCCCTGCTCCTTGGCCCAGTACCGGCTCTTCGGCTCGAGGAAGATCACCGGGTCGGGGTCGGCGATGGCGAGCGACAGGAGCCGGTAGGCGTCGACCGCGCCGGAGGGGACCACGACCTTGAGTCCGGCCGTGTGCACGTAATAGGTCTCGGGGCTCTCGCCGTGGTGCTCCTTGCCCCGGATCCCCCCGAACGACGGGATCCGGATGACGATCGGCATCGAGGTCCGGCCCCGCGTGCGGTTCCGGTACTTGGCGATGTGGCTGACGATCTGGTCGAGGGCCGGATAAGAGAACCCGTCGAACTGCATCTCGGCGACGGGCCGCCACCCCGCCAGGGACAGGCCCACGCAGATCCCGGCGATCCCGGCCTCCGCGATGGGCGTGTTGAACACGCGTTCCGCGCCGAACTCGCGCTGGAGGCCCTCGGTGACCCGGTATACCCCGCCGAGCTCACCGACGTCCTCGCCGAATACGAGCGTCCGGGGATCTTTCGCCAGGGCATCGCGGAGCGCGGCGTTCAGCGCGGCGACCATCGTGTACTCAGCCATCCGGGCCCTCGATCGCCGATCGCCGATCGCGCTCCAGGGTCTCGGGCGGCTCGATGTAGGCGAACCCGAACAGCTCGTCGGCCACTGGCGGCCCGAGCGAGGTGATCCCGGCGCGGATGTCGGCCACCCACTCCTTCGCCTCGTCCTCGCAATCGGCCACGAACGACTCGTCGGCGGTCCCCGAGGCCAGCAGGTGCTTCAGGTACCGGTCGATCGGATCCCGCTGCCGCCACTCTTTGACCTCGTCGGCGCTTCGGTACTTCGTCGCGTCGTCCGCGGTCGAGTGCGGTCCCATCCGATACGTCAGGGCCTCGATCAACGTGGGGCCCTCGCCTGCCCGGGCCCGTTCGGCCGCCGCCCTCGTCACCCAGTACACGGCCAGCACGTCGTTGCCGTCGACGAGCACCCCGGGCATGCCGTACCCCTCGGCCCGCGTGTGGATAGGACCGGCCGCCTGCTCCCGGAGCGGGACCGAGATGGCCCACCCATTGTTCTGGCAGAAAAGGATGGCCGGCGCGCCGAACACCGCAGCCATGTTGGCCGCCTCGTGGAAGTCGCCTTCCGACGTCGCCCCGTCGCCGAAGTACGCGAGGGCGCAGGCCTGCAACCGGTCGAGCTTCGCGCCCATGGCCCATCCCACGGCGTGCACGATCTGGGTGGCGACCGGCACGCAGATCGGCGCGAACCGGCTGGCGAGGGGGTCGTACGGCCCTCCGTGCCGGATCCCCCGGTGATACTGGAGGTACTCCACGACGTCGACGCCGCGGACGACGGCCGCGGCGAGCTCGCGGAACGACGGAAACACGAAGTCCTCGGGCTCCAGGGCGAAGGCGCTTCCCACCTGAGCCGCCTCCTGGCCCTCGAACGGCGGGTACACGGTCAGCTCGCCCTGGCGCTGGAGCGCGATGCACTCGCGGTCGAGGGCGCGGGACATGATCATCAGCCGCAACAGGTCCCGGAGCTCGTCGGGCTTCAGACCCACGTCGGTGTCGCCGACCGCGGTGCCGTCGGGTGCGACCAGCCGCACCGGGGCGGCGTCGTACGGGTCCTCGTGCATGGCCATGGTCACCGACCTCGGACGGCGGCGAGTGGGCGAGAGCATATATGCTGCTCGGCGACGTGGTCCCCTGCGCCTACCTCCGCGCGTTCCAGCCACTGGAGGCGTTCCCGCCCGAAGAACAGGCCCGGTGGGAGCGGTACATCGTCGGCGGAGGGATGCTCCGCCGGCCGCGCCCCAACTACCGCCAGTGGACGAGCGGACGGCGCCTCGGCGTCCTGGCCGCTTCGGAATCCGGCGGCGCCGATATCCGCATCGACAAGGGCGCCTACTACGTGTGTCCCTGGCTTACAAGGCTCCGGGTGCTGGCCAGCGTTTTGTCCTTCCGCGAGGGCGCGCAGTTCGAGGGGAGCGACGCCTTCGTGAGCGACCGGGAGGCCCGCCGCGCCTCCCGGGAGTTGGCCAGGATTCGCCGGCGCGATCCGAAGGCCGTCTCGTTCATCATGCAGAGCCCCTGGCACGTCCCCGTGAGGTGGTTCGTGCTGTTCGGCGACGGCGAGCGGCGATTGGAGGAGCAGGGCAGTCGCCATCGGCTCCGGTACCTGACCACGGTGCGCAAGGCCGAGCGCCGGGCCGAGCGGGCCATCCCCGGCCTCCGGCGGACCGATCTGGGGCCCGTCGCCGACATGATCGTGGAGCTCTACGAGTGGCTCTCGGCTTTCGACCGCCGGTCGCTGCTCGAGCTCGACTACGGTGGCCTGTGCGACCTGATGACCTGGGACGAGCTGGACGACGACCATTCGGCCCGCGACATCCAGGACACGCTGAAGGCGCTGTCGTCTGAGGAGTTCCCGCGGTCGGCCGAGCTGTACCAGTCGGTCATCAGCAGGTGGGCCGAGGTCCGAGCCCACGAGGCGCTGAACTGACGGCCTCGCACAGGCCGGCGGCTTCGTGGCCAGGGGCAGAATCGAACTGCCGACACCGCGGTTTTCAGCCGCGTGCTCTGCCAACTGAGCTACCTGGCCCGGACCGGTAGAAAACCTGGCAGAAATGGCCGCCGAAGTCACCTACCGGCGCGATCGAGTGTAGCCAGTGTGGGGCGTGCCGACTCGGTAACGCCCTTCCGAGATCTGGCGGCCGATTGGAGCGTGTCGGGCCCCCTGAGTTCTGCCCGGAAGGCTCGGGAGGATCGGTGGATCAGGCTGCGGCTTGGAGGGCCTCGGCTGCCCGGTGTCGGGCCATGGTGAGGGCGTTGACCATTAAGGCCCACCCGAGCACCTCGACCTGCTGGCGGTGCCAGCCGAGGCTGTGGGCCCGGCCCAAGAACAGGGTGTCCTCCAGGGCCCGGTTAAGCGACTCGGAGTCGTTCCGCCGGCCGTACAGGCGAGGGAAGTCCGGGTCCGAGGGCGGGATGGGCCGGACGTTCTCGGTCCGGTTGAAGCGGCGTCTGCGGTCCTCTTCGTTCTGGTGCAGCCGCACGGTGATCTGGCCGCCGCCCAGGTGCTCGGGCAACCGGTAGTCGTTGTACCAGCGGTAGAGCCCACTACGGGCCTTCATGCGGTGGGTCCTGATGCGGGAAAGCGGGATGAACTGCAGCTCTCCGGACTCGGTCGGGCGCATGATGCCGATCGCCCGGCCCTGGAGAAGAGCCGGACCCTGAGAGTCGATCCGTCGGAGACCCTCAAGTCCTTGTCCTCGACGTGGACCGTCTTCTCCCTGCGGTGGATCTTGCGCTTGGCGGTTGTGCTGCGGGTGCTTTCGGCCGCTGAGACCATGTTCACCGGCACGATCCCGAGCTCGCGGAGGATCTTCTGGTGGTGCACACCGCGGAGGGCCGTGTCGTAGACGATGGCCTGAGCCCCGGGGACGTGGGTGGCCAAGCGTTCGAGGCAGGAGACCGCGACCTTGGCCTCCGAGCCCGGGTCGGGGACGTACTCGACGTCCAGCACGAGCCGTCCCAGCGCCGACCGAGTCGCCACCATGACGAACTTGGTTCCCCAGGTGGCCTCTCCGTCCCCTTCGAAGTGAAGGGCGGCATCGCGCTCGTAGCGGACCTCCCGCACCTCGCTGGTCTCGGTGTCCACGCATCTCTGGCCGGGCTTGGCCCTGTAGAGCGGCGTCAGGACCTTGCCGTCGGCGTGTAGGACCCGGGAGAGGTCGGGATGGGTATAGGAGCCGGGACCCTCGGGGTCGAGGAGCCCGACCTCTGTGGCCTGTGCCGACGCCAGCTCCCGGTGGATGGTGCCGAGATGCTCGAGGATCTTCGGATCCGTGAGGTACCTATCGCGCCCGTAGAGGTAGTGGTGGCGGCGCATCGGGCGCTTGGGGAGATGCATGGACGCGTCGTTGGGGAACCGGTCGCGCACGATGCGCTGCATGTGGCCCCAGACCAGCGGATGAGAGAGCTCGGCTTCGACCTGCCGACCGCTTCGCCAGACCGACAGGAGCGAGTCGAAAACCAGGAGCATGAAGCCGGGGTAGGCGCGTCGGCGGCCACCCTTGGCGGGACCGGGGATCGCGCGAGCGAGCTCGTAGACGGCCGGATTGGAAAGGATCGCCTCGACCTTCTCGAGCGAAGACGGGGTCGGTCTCTCGCTCATCGCTCGCCTCGCCACTGGAAACCGATGAATGACGCGGCGCGGTCCAGGCTTCGCATCCCGAGCAGCAGGGCGACCTCGTCGATGGGGGCACCATCTGCGAGCGCCTTGGCTCCCCGCCAGGCGGGCACCGAGTTCGGCCTGACGCCGCGAGCCTTCCCGAGCCCCGCCCTCCTGAGCGTCGATGAGACGAGTTCGTGGAGGAAGGAGCGCGATCTGGCCTTGTCGGGCTGGAGCAGGAGTCGATCGGCGGCCGGCTTGGTGGACAGGACTCGCTTCAAGCGCTCCGCGCCCCAGTCGGTCAGCCCCGCCCACCTCGCCTCGGTGCTCGCTGATCCGGAGATCCAGACGCGGCCCCCTTCGAGATCGATTTCGCGGGCTCTGATGCCGCCTAGTTCGGCCACGCGGGCCGTTGCTTCCGCGAGCGACCATGCCAGCGCGTAGCCCAGCTCGCCGATCATGCCCTCTGCGAACGACCGACAGCGCTCGACCTCCTCGTCGGAAAGCGGCCGCAAGTCCCGGTAGGAGCGTGGGACAAGAGCGATGTCGTGCGTCGGATCGACGGAGAGCACGCCGAGCGCTTTGGCTTCCCGAAAGAAGATCCTGAGCGCACTTCGGCGAAGATGCATTGTGGCGAGGCTCGGCTCGTTGCCGCTTCTGGTAAGCGAGCGAACGAACGCCGCAGCTTGAGCGTGCTGGATCGCACCCGCCCTCTCGACGCCTGAAGCCGCCAGGAAGTTCGCGAAGTTCTTGATGAGGTCGGAGACACGGACGAGGCTGACAGGGGCCATGGATGCCCTGTCGACCAGCTGCGCGATCACGATCGAGGCGAGCTCGGCCGGAGGGAGCGCCGGGGCCTTGGCTGGGCGCCTGTCGTCGGCCTTCTGTACGCTCACCTCGTCGGGACCTCCTTGTAGGTTCCGGCCGGGCCCCGGGGCGTTCGCGCGCCGCCGGGGCCATTTATTGACGACCGGCGCTAATACTATCACCTATTATTGCCTACCGGCAACGTTGCCCGTAACGTGTACTGATGACCCATCACCTAGTCGGGGTCGCCGAGATCGCAGAGATGCTCAGTGTCTCCCGTCAGCGGGTCAACAGGATGGTGAAGACGGTGGCAGACTTTCCCCCGGCCGAAGCCGAGTTGTCGGCTGGGAGGATATGGAGGCGCTCAGCGATTGAGGCCTGGATCAAGCGCCATCCGGTGCGACGACCGGGCCGCCCCAAGAAGCGGTAGGTGGGGTGGCGCTTCTCGGGAGCTCGAGACTCGCAGACGACGGTGAATGCGGAGGATCGGTTGACGTCCCCGAAGTCGCCAGGATCCTGAGTCTTGAGCCATCGAAACACGGTCAACAGGCTTCTGAAGCGCTACCCGAATACGCCTCCCCGACAGGGTTGATCGCCGTGTATCGCTTGGTGCGACCGCGAACGTCCTGGTTGACGAACCTGACGCTGCCGCACTTCTCTTCATCTGAAAACCCGCCGATGCGCTACTACTGGCGTGGTCGGCTACGCGACGTCGTCTCCGCCAGCTGCCAGGGGTAGCCGGTCTGTCTCATCGAGGAGGCCGAACTTGCGACGGTAGTTGGAGACATCGAGACACGTCTCATCGGTGATGCGATCAAACCTCGACTGACGACGAAGAACCCACCGATCTCGCGTCGTCCCTGCAACGCGAGATGTAACTTTCCGCCGATTGTCGCCTCTCATCGGTGCTTCGCGGAGTAGCTCTGCGAAGTCACGGATCGGGAAGAGGAAAAGATCGCCCTGGTATCCCTCATCTGGCGACATGACGTAGGCAACGAACAGGCGTCGCTCCCAAGCCGGTCCGACCTGGTGCAGCTTGCCGAACTTGATCTGCACCTCGCGGTACAATAACTTCCCGGTCGGAGTCGTCCTTCGCAGGACCAGATCGACTTTGTCAACGAGCCTACCCCCTGGTTAGGGGAAAGTGGCTGTGTTCCGCCCCCGCGTCGCGATTGCCCTCAAGTTGCCTCTCAATGAGCAGAAGCTGGTCGCGTCGCCTCTAGGTAGTCCGACCATCCGAAGGGCTCGATGCGGACGATCGCGCCCGCATGGCGAATATCTCGGATGGCCCGGAGGGCGAAGAACGTAATCCTCGGCCGGGCCTTGGGTCGAGCGGGCATCTGGCGGATGTTTTGGAGGTAGAAGCAGATAGCTTGGGCGACGTCAGGCTCCGGCCAGCCCCTCGGAGTCGCCGGCCAACTCTGGGTGGGCTCGGATCTCCCCAACGGGGATGACGAGCCGCCCGTCTCCCGGGTCCAAATGAAGATCCGCGGAGCTAGGCCTGAGGCCCTCCGCTCAACCTCAGAGGTCCAGCTTGCGTGTTTGTGCGGCCCCGATGATCCGGGCCACCTTCGACTCGCGTTTGTTCAGGTGGAGCCCTTCCACGGATTGGAAACTGAGGAGCGTCGAAGGATGAGAACGAGAGGTCCCAGTTCTGAAGAGGATGCTCGCTGTCTCCAGCTTCCAAGCCCATCTGATCAAGGGACTTGCCAGAGAGGTCATGGTGTGTGCGATGCTAGGTACCGAAACGAGGTTGCAGTCTTGGGCGATCTAGATGCGCCCGTGGAAGGCAGGTCCCATGTAACGCTCCTGTGCGGCCCCCGAAGGGGCGAGACCCGGGTTCTCGAAGCAAGGAGGTGCGTATGCGCTCACGAACAGTGATCCGGCTGCTGGCCCTGGCCGGTGCGTTCACGCTCGCCACCGCGGCCCCTTCGGCCGCGGGACCATTCACCCGCACCCCACTCACGGTCGTGTCGGTATCCAGCCCCTTCGCCGGCTGCGATATCTCGGGGCAGCCCGGGGTGAACTTCCTCAACAGCGAGGTCGAGCCGTGGGTCGAGGTGAATCCGACCGATCCCAACAACGTCATCGCAGTGTGGCAGCAGGACCGATGGTCCAATGGCGGGGCCAGGGGGTTGCTCACGGCAGCCACCCATGACGGCGGTGTGACCTGGGACACAATCTTCCCGCACTTCAGCACCTGCGCCGGGGGGACCGAGGCCAACGGGGGGGACTACGAGCGCTCCTCGGATCCCTGGGTAACCTTCAGCCCCAACGGCGACGCCCATCAGATCAGCCTGTCGGTGAACGTCGTCAACCAACCGGCCACGGCGATCCTGGTTAGCAAGTCCACCGACGGCGGTGACACCTGGAGCGAGCCCACCACCCTGGTCCGCGACCCTAGCGACGTGGCCCCGTTCCTGTTCAACGACAAGGAGTCCATCACCGCTGACCCCAACGACGCCAACTTCGTCTACGCGATCTGGGACCGGCTTCGGTTCCCCAGCGACAGGGCCAACTTCAACGCCCAGCACGCTTTCTCGTTCCGGGGTGACACGATCTTCTCCCGTACGACCGACGGCGGCGCCACGTGGGAGCCGGCCCGCCCCATCTTCGCCCCGTTGAAGAACCAGGCCACGATCGGCCACCAGATCGTGGTCCGGCCCTCCGGAGAGCTAATCGACCTGTTCACCCTGTTCCAGGGGTCGGGGAACAATCCGCCGGGCAGCAGCCTGGCCATGATGCGCTCGACGGACAAGGGTGCGACGTGGTCGTCGCCCCAGGTGATCGACAAGATCCGGTTCATCGGGGCGTTCGATCCCGACACGGGACGGCCGATCCGCGCCGAGGGGTTCGTGCCGGAGGTAGCCGTTGATCCGAACAACGGCAACCTGTACGCCACTTGGCAGGACACCCGGTTCGCCGGCGTGGACCAGATCGTCTTCTCCACGTCCACCGACGGTGGGGACACTTGGTCGGATCCAATCAAGGTCAGCCAGACGCCGCCAAGCGCGGATCCCGCCAATGAGCAGGCGTGGGTCCCGGCCGTGCATGTGGCCGCCGACGGCACGATCGCGGTGACCTATTACGACTTCCGGTTCAACACGTCCGTTCCCGGCGTCCCGACTGACCACTGGATGGCCCACTGCCATCCGTCAGCCACGGCCACGTGCGCCGAGGCCGAGGACTGGGGTGACGAGGTCCGTCTGACCGACACCTCGTTCGACGTCGAGCAGCTGCCGTTCGCCCGAGGGCCGTTCGGGTACTTCGTGGGCGAGTACGAGGGCTTATCCAGCACGGGGAACACGTTCTGGCCGCTCTTCGCGATCGGAACGGGGGACCCGGCGAACCGCACCGACATCGTGACTGCGAGGGCCTCGTAGCGATCCAACGCCACAGCCTAGATTGGTTCGTCCGCCCGCCCTCTCACGGTCCGGCGATTTGCCGAGTGTGACCCTGAGCACGCGGCTGCCGCGCTTCACCTCACGTGCTGAGCATCCCGCTGATGGCCTCGCGCTACTCAAAGTCGACCTCAACCTCGAGATGGTGAAGAGGCGGACAGACATTTTCGCTCCGCACGCGCTCCTCCCTTGCTGACGCCACCGTCGCGCGGAACCAGCGTGGCCGCTGCTCTGCCGGGGAAGGGGCAACGGAGCTCATCGGCCGATCAAGATCCCTTCGTGTATCCAGACGTCGTCGCCGCAAGACCGACAGAGCCAGGAAGGACTTTCGCTCCTCCGGACCCAGGTGCGCCCACGAAGTATCGAACGCCGCGCGCAGGCTGCGATGGCGGTCGGGGACGTCACCCAGCTCGGTCTGGAGGAAGTCGAGGTTCTTGGCGATCTCGGCCGCGATCTCCCTCACGGGCAACACGTCGACCCACCCCGCCGCCAGCAGGATGCCTAGCGGCAATCCACTAGCCAGGCGAAGGATCTCCGCCAGCGGGTCGAGGTCCGTGGGCTCGAGCACGAATCCGGGCCGAACCCGCTTGGCGGCATCGATGAACAGCTGGGCGAGGTGGTTCGCAAGCGGCAAGGACACGAAGGTTGGAACGATGATGTCGCTTCCGTCATGAAGCGACACTCTGAGTTTGGGCTGCAGCACGGACCCGGTTGAATAGCATGTAGCGGTGTGCTCAGGAAGTATCAGTCCATTCCCAGCGGTCCACGAGGTTGTCGGCCAGGGTACGTACGGAGTTGGCCTCCCGGTACCTTGGCGGATCGTCCTGGTCGAGGGCCGCCTCGACGTAGTTGCGACCCTTCGTCTGACGAGCCTCGGCCGCGTCCTCGCTCGGAAAGCCGGTCGCGGCTAAAAGGGTCCGAGACATGAGGATCGTGATCTCCCTGCGCTCGCCACCGCGTTCGATCTCCCACGTCCACGCAACCCCGTCGGCGGAAGGGCCGCGTGGATGAGGACTGTCTGACGGCCCGGCGACGATCCCCCAAGGTTCCTTCATGGCCCGGAGCCTACACTTGCGCCATGGAGCTTCTCGACCGTCTGCCAATCGGCGCTCGCCGCGATCTCCTCCGCGTCCTTACGTCCCCCTCGAACGTCCGCGCGGACGTCATCCGCCAGTTCCATGAGGGCGGGGACGACCGGATGGTCGAGGTCCTTGTGGAGCTCGAGGCTGATGAGCTGGTCCGGTTCCAGGCCATGGATGCGCTACGACAGTCTTTGGATGGCCCTTCAGACCCCTAATGCCCGGTTTTGGCTTCACCGTCCCGTACGATCGGTCCGCACTCGAACTGATGAGGCGGTTGCTCCGCCACACCCAGCGCCAGGGCCGCCACTTTGGGCTTGAGGTCCGGTACAGGAAGCGGCCCGTCTGGGAGGACCTCGTGGTGGTTGACGGTCCGCTGCGGGGCATGCAGGCGCTCAGCACCCGACTCTGGATTGAGTTACCCCTTTTGACAGAGTGGCACGACGCCCCGAAGCCAACGTGGCGGAGGAGTCGATAATGGAACTGACCTCTCCGGGGTCTGGCCGTCATTCCTGCCGGCGACTGTTCCTATCGCGCCATAGCAGCAGGGCCCGTGACAAATAGCGACCAGAGCGAGTCAGCTCCTCGCTCTGGGGCGCTCGGATCTCTCGTGATACGAGACGAACACGAGTCCTCGGTCTCGAACATCATCGACCCAATGGTGCACGAGCGGTCGGTCGAGTGTCCCGAGCATCAAACGAAGGGTGAGACGTTCGGCGAACGATCGTGTGTGTGCGTTCGAGGGGCCCATCTTCCCGAGCCTTGCCGTTATCTCGTGATCAAGCAAAGAGTGGGGCCGCACCGGTGGGGTGCGTCAACCAACAGGCCCGATCGAACGTGCTCGCGGAGGAGATGCCCGGGAGTCCGAGCCAGAGCCCCTACGGGTCGGGCGAGTGATAGAAACGAGAAACCACTTGCCGTGCGTTGCCCGTGATACGGGCCGTGTCCGCGATGCTCATACGCTCGTCGTCGACCATGCTCTTGACCACCTGTATCCGGTAGGCATGAAGAGCCTGATTCAGTCTGGACCACGATGCCCGGACTTCCCGCCTCACGGGGATCCCCGGTCCGGACGAAACGATCTCTGAAACCGGTAATCCCCGCTTGCGCATCCGACCGATCTCGACGACCGCTTCCCGCAGACGTTCAAGTCTCTCCGTCAGCTCGAGACACCCTTGATCAAGTTCCACGAGCCGTGCAACGAACGGATCACCCACCATGCTCGACCTCCGGCCCGCCGATCCAGACGCACGCTTCCGTGCGCCTTCACCTATCAACATGATGAGCGAAACGGCAAGCCCGCAGGAGCGCCAGCTCCGTTGTTTTGGGCGGCCCTTTGCGACAGAAGGCTGGCGGAGATCGCCGATGGCCATGGCAGGTCCGAGTCACCGACGCAAGAGAGACATGCGAAGGACGGCATACGTCAGGCACGCGGACGAACGGCCTACGCGGTGGATCCGCTTATCGGCCGTGCCGTTCCGCGTGCCCAGGGAGGGTAGGGGCCGGGCGTGGTCCTACGCTTCGAGGCGCTCCTGCCCGCGGCCGAACCGGCCCTGACGCTCCCTCTCGGAGTGATGAACCTGGCGCTCTTGCCCCGTGGCGAACTCGCCCATGTGCGGTTGGTCGGTGGTGGCGCTTGCCTGACCCCGAGCAAAGGTGGGACGGGCGTGCTTCTCGGGAGTGTCTCGCAGACTCTCCTGTCCCCGACTGAAGCGCGGTCGGATCTCCGTTCGCGGCTCACTCATCTTGTCCTCCACCTCCTTGTCCCAAGGTACGCGCGCACC
>JBIOUU010000035.1:0-3875 GCA_044867345.1 Actinomycetota bacterium | reverse complement strand
AGAGCGGCGTGGACGCCCACCCCGACCGGAAGTCGAATCCTCGGGCCAGGAGCCACTCCCCGTAGTGGAAGCTGGACAGGTCCTCCCCCCGCAGCTCCTTCGGAAGTGACTCCTCTGGCACTTCTTGGAGGTACTCGCGGAATCCGCGTATGCACGTCGCACAGAAGCACCCGCCGTACTGGAGCGACGTCAGCGGCACCTCCGCTTCGTCGAAGTGCACCCCGTGCACGCCGGCGTCGATCTGGAGCCTGACGATCGCCTTGAGGTACTCGCGCCACACCGGGTTGTTGCGGTCCATCATGTAGTTCCAGTGCTCCCGATCGGGGCACTCGATCCACAGGGCGTGGCAGGGCTGGCCGTGGATGTCGCGCTGCGCGCACTCTTCCAGGATGTCCTCCACGACCTCGCCGTCGGCGTTCAGCACCGGCTGCGGGAAATAGCGCTCTCGAGGAGGCCACAGCTTCGGGTAGCGGTTCTGCCAGAACTCCCGCAAGCCCAGCCAGGTTCCCGAGGCCTCCCCGCGCGTCTCGTTCAGCTCCAGGACCTCGGATTCATCCGCTGACAGCACGACCGGGTACTCCCATGCGTGCTCGAACACCACGCCGAACACCTTGATCCCGCGTTTGCCACATTCCTCCATGAACTCGCGGTCGTTCAGGAAGCCGTACACCCGGTACCTCGGCGGGACACGGCCGTGCGCCTCCTCCTCCAGGTACGGGAGCGCCAGGTTCCCCCCACCGAGCGCGGCCCACACCAGCATCGTCGCCCGGTAGTCGACGAGGTGGTCGATCATCCGCAGGCGACGCGGCGGAAAGCTGGGGTGGTAGTTGTGCTGCTGGGGGAACCAGCCGTCGAAGTACACGCCTCGCTCGGTGGTCACGGAAGCGACCTCGGACGTTTCGCGCTCAGCCCCAGATGGCCCGGCCGGTGTCGCGATCGAAGAAGTGCAGCTTTCGGGTGTCAACCAGGATCTCGACCAGGTCCCCCTCCCGCGCTTTCGTGTCGGCGTCCAGACTGGCGATGAACGTCGTCTTTCGATGCTTTGCGGTCTGCTCCAGCTCGGTCACGTCGGTGCCGGCGTCAGCGGCGAGCTCCTTGGTGTCCTCGGTGAGGACCGGCGGAGCGTCCACCAGGAAGTGGGCGAACGCCTCGTGCCCCATGTCCTCCAGCAGCTCGACCTGCGCCTTGATCCGGTGATCGTGGCGGGATCCGGGCTGCAGGGCAGCGTCCTCCATGTCTTCGGGACGGATCCCCAGCACGACCCGACCGCCGAGGTAGCGCTGCAGCGCAGGTCTGGCGCTGAGCGCCTCGTCATCCAGAGGCAATCGTTGTCCTCCGAACTCGACCGACATGGACCCGTCCTCTCGAGCGACCGAGGCCTCCACCATGTTCATCGCCGGCGAGCCGATGAATCCCGCCACGAACAGGTTCGCCGGCTTCCGATACATGTTCTGCGGCGAGTCCACCTGCTGCAGCAAGCCCTTCTTGAGCACCGCGACCCGATCGCCCATGGTCATCGCCTCGATCTGATCATGGGTGACGTACAGGGTCGTCACCGCGATCTCGCGTTGCAGGCGAGAGATCTCCGCCCGCATCTGTACGCGCAACTTGGCGTCGAGGTTGGAGAGCGGTTCATCCATGAGGAACGCCTTCGGCTCGCGGACGATGGCTCGGCCCATCGCCACGCGCTGCCGCTGTCCTCCCGAGAGCTGCCCCGGCTTCCGCGTCAGCAGCTCGAACAGCTCCAGGAACTTCGCCGCGTCGTGGACCCGCCCCTTGACTTCGGTCTTTTCCATCTTCCGAAGGCGCAGGCCGAACGCCATGTTCTGGAACACCGTCATGTGCGGGTACAGCGCATAGTTCTGGAACACCATGGCGATGTCGCGGTCCTTTGGGGCGAGCTCGTTCACGACCCGCGTTCCGATCCGGACTCGCCCCTCGGTGATCTCTTCCAGTCCGGCCACCATGCGCAGGGATGTCGTCTTCCCGCATCCGGACGGCCCCACCAGAACCATCAGGGCGCCATCTTCGACGGAGAGATCGAGTCCGGACACGGCGACCGTCCCGTCGTCGAACACCTTCGTCACGCCGTCGAACACGATCTCCGCCATGTCGCCTCACTCTCCTCCCGGGCCGCCGGCCTCGAAGGCGACGGGGGTCTGGGGGAACCGCACCATCGTGACGTCGGTTCGCCCGGTCCCCTCGAGGATCAGCACGACGGCCCCGGCCGGTCCGTCGGCAGCGAACGGCGCACCGTGCCATACACCCCGGTCCATCACCACTCCGGTTCCTGCCGGCACTCGGAACACCTCGAACCGCTCGAACGGGGGAAGCCGGTGCGGCTCGTCCAGATGATCGGGCGGGCCGACGTACAAGAACAGATCGCCGCCCATCGGGATCACCGCCTCCAGGGTCCGCAGGTGCCGCTCGGCCCAATCGAAGCGCAGGTCGGTGGGCTCCAGCGCGAGATACCCGATCCCCCAGGGACGGCCGTCGCCCGACAGCAGCACGGTTTCGGCCCACCACGTCCACCCGGGGCCGGCCGCATCGCCACGCCGGGCCGGCGCCTCGATCACGCGCCCGTACTGCGCGAACCGCTCCGCCGACAGCTCTCGAACCCTCAACGCGTCCATGCTCGTTCCCTCAGTACGCCAGGAGCCGCGGAGCCTCGGCCAGTCCGGAAGCCCGTTCCTCTCCGTTCAGCAGGTTCGCTGGGGTGTTCGCCACCCGCAGCTCCACCTCGTTCCGTCCGGGTCCCACCTGATCGGTGATCTCGACGACGCAAGGCGGCCACAGCCGGACGCCGGCGGTGGTGCCGTTCACCACGACTTCGACGACGTCGTCATTGGCCGCCGTCTCCAGAAACAGCCGTCGGCCCGCGAAGTCCTCGGGCAGCGACAGCGCCGTCCTGTAGACGCCCACCCCGGAGTAGAAGGGGTAGCCCTGGTCCGTCCACGACGACGGCTTCAACCGCTGCGGCGGTCGGACGATCCCGTACGCTCCATCATCGCCCCGCGCCACGCCGAAGGGCCCGATCAACTTCAGCCGATCCGTGATCCCATCGGTGGGGGAGCCCAGGGTGAGCCGCACGGCCAAGATGTTGCGCCCTCCCCGAACGAACCTCGTGAGATCGATCGTCTTCATCTGGCTGTCGAACGGGCTGCGGACCGGCTTCGAGGTAACCGGTTGCCCGTTCAAGTAGACCGATCGATCACTTCCGGCGAAGCCGTCCACAACCAGGTCCATGGAGGATGGAACATGATCCGTGAAGAAGCCGAATCGGTACCACACCGCGATCGGCCAGGGCCGGTTCGGCTCGCCGGGCAGCTGATACGCCCACGCTCCCGGGATGATGGGTTGCCACACCGCCTCGTCCACGTCGAGCCCGGTGTACGCCTCTGGTCCGCCGCGCTCCTCGGGGAGCGCAACCCACCGGTCCAGCACGAGCGCGTTGGGGCCTGCGGCCTCGAACTCCCACTCCCCGTCGAGGGCGAGCGTCGAGGTCGGCGTACCCAGCGCCGGCGGCACCGACCGCCCTCTGGGCGTCCCGGGCATCACGAACGTCGACCCTACCGGGCCCAGCTCGATCTCGAACTCCGTTCGCCCATCCATCAGGCGGGACGTCAGGACGTGCTCCTCGCCGGACGAAGGATCCCACAGGACGGCATCGACTTCCCCCGGGACGCGGACGATGGCCGACTGCGGCTCGAACGTGGGGTTCACCACGAAGTACAGATGGCGGCCTTCCTTCACTCGGTGGAGCGCGAACAGTTCTTCGTTGGTGATCTCGATGTCCGGCTCTACCAGCCGGGCCAGGGCCTCTCGGAGCGTCGAGGTCGTCTCCCCGCCGGCCGAGCCGTCGAGGCGGGAGGCCC
>JBIOUU010000034.1:0-17706 GCA_044867345.1 Actinomycetota bacterium | reverse complement strand
GGACCGGGTCGATGCCCACGAAGTTGCGGGCGAGCTCACGGACGAAGGGGAGCTTCTCGTCGATCAGCTTCTCGCCGAGGTGGCTGACGTCGAGGTGCACGTACTGGCCGTAGGGACCTTCGAAGGCCCTTCCCTTCTCGATCTCCTGCATGATGGCTCGGGACAGGATGTCGCGGGGCCCGAGCTCCATCTTCGAAGGGATGTACTCCTCGAGGAACCGCTTGCCCTCCTTGTTGGTCAGATACCCTCCCTCACCCCTTGATGCCTCGGTCATGAGGATGCCGGTGCCCGGGAGCCCGGTGGGGTGATACTGCACGAACTCCATGTCCTTCAGGGGGACGCCCGCCCGGTAGGCTAGTGCCATACCGTCGCCGGTCTTGATCGCGCCATTGGTGGTGAAGGAGAAGATCCGCCCCGCACCGCCAGTACACAGGATCACTGCCTTCGCCGTGATGCATCTCACCTCCGAGTCGCGAAGGTCGATGGCGGCCACCCCGGCGCACCTGCCGTCTTCGACGAGGAGCTTCGTCACGAAGAACTCGTCGTAGCGCACGATGCTCTCGTACTTGAGGGAGGTCTGGAAAAGGGTGTGGAGCAGGTGGAAGCCTGTCTTGTCGGCGGCGAACACCGTCCGGTTCACGCTCATGCCGCCGAAGGCTCTTACGGCGATCCTCCCGTCGGGCTCCCGGCTCCACGGGCATCCCCAGTGCTCCAGCCGGATGATCTCCCCCGGACACTCGGCCACGAAGACCTCCACGGCCTCCTGGTCCGCCAGGTAGTCGCTCCCCCGGATCGTGTCGAACGCATGGAGGTCGAGGCTGTCGCCGTCCCCCATGGCCGCCGCCGAGCCACCTTCTGCGGAGACGGTATGGCTCCGCATGGGGTAGACCTTCGAGACCACGGCGACACTCAGCGAGTTCGAGACCTCGGCGGCAGCGATTGCCGCCCGAAGGCCCGCGCCCCCACCTCCCACGATGACGATGTCGTGAGTCAACGTCTGCACGGATGCGTCCTCAGAACCGATCGAACAGGATAGACCGCTTGACCTCCTGGATGGCCTTGGTCACCTCTATGCCCCGGGGGCAGGCCTCCGTGCAGTTGAAAGTGGTCCGGCACCGGAACACGCCGGTCCTCTCGGACAGCATCTTCAAGCGCTCGTCGGCGCCGCGGTCGCGTGAGTCGTAGATGAAGCGGTGCGCGTTCACGATGGCGGCGGGGCCCACATACTCCTCGTCACCCCAGAAGATCGGGCACGACGTGGTGCAGGCCGCGCACAGGATGCACTTCGTGGTGTCGTCGTATCGGTGCCGTTCCTCCGGGCTCTGCAGTCGCTCCCGCCGCGGGTCGCCCTCGTCGTTGATGAGGTATGGCAACATCGCGTGGTAGCCCTCGAAGAACGGCTCCATGTCCACGATGAGGTCCTTCAGCACCGGCAGGCCGCGGATCGGCTCGACCGTGCACTTGGGCGCGACGTCCTTGATCAGCACCTTGCAGGCCAGCCGGTTCCTCCCGTTGATCATCATCGCGTCGGAGCCGCAGACCCCGTGGGCACACGAGCGACGGAGCGCCAAGGTTCCGTCGTGGTACCACTTCACCTGGTGGAGGGCGTCGAGCAGCCGGTCGGTGGGCTCCATGTTCACGGCGTGCTCCTCCCACCACGACTCCTCGCGAAGCTCGGGGTTGTAGCGCCTGATCCGGACGGTTAGCCGAACCTGGCCCTCCGCGGGCGGGCCGATCCGCGGCCTCGCCCCGGGCTCCCGGGGCGGACCTTCCTCCCAGAGCGGGCCCCCTTCCCAGAGCTCGGTCTCTTCTGGCTCCGGAGCGGCCCACGGGGAGGTATCGTCCGGCATCAGTACTTCCGCTCCATCGGCACGTAGGGGCCGAGCTTCACGTCCTTGTTCTCAAGGCGGATCGACCCATCCTCCTCCCGGTAAGCGAGGGAGTGACGGAGCCAATGGTCGTCGTCCCGGAGTTGGTGATCCTCTCGATAGTGCCCTCCCCGGCTCTCGTCCCGAGCCAGCGCCGCGGCGACGATCGCGTCGGAGACGTCGAGGAGGAACCCGAGCTCCACGGCCTCCACCAGTTCGGTGTTGAAGACCCGGCCCTGGTCCTGGACCCCCACGAGGCCGTACCGCTCGCGAAGCCCGGCCAGGATCACCTGAAGCTCCCGGAGCCCCTTCTCGCTGCGTACCACCCCGCACAGGTCGAACATGTGCCTCTGAAGCTCGGCCCGGATGTCGGCGACGAATTCGATGTGCGGTCCCCTCAGGAGGCCGCGCAGCGTCTCCACCGTCCTGGCCTCCGGGCCCGAGGGTGGCTCGAGAAGATCGGCGTCGGCGGCAAACCGAGCCATGTGCCGGCCCCCCCGGCGCCCGAACACCACGATGTCGAGAAGCGAGTTCGTCCCCAGCCGGTTGGCCCCGTGGACCGATACGCAAGCGCACTCCCCAGCGGCGTACAGCCCGGGGAGGGGGGTCTCCTCCGGCCCCAGCACGACCTGCGCGTCGGTGTTCGTGGGGATGCCCCCCATGGCGTAGTGGGCGGTCGGCTGGATCGGGACGGGCTCGCGCGTCGGCTCCACGCCGAGATACACCCGGGCGAACTCGGTCACGTCGGGCAGCTTCTCCTCGATCACCTCGCGGGGCAGGTGGCGGACGTCGAGGTAGGCAGCGTCCCTGCGAGAGCCCACGCCCCTGCCCTCCTTGATCTCCTGGTAGATGGCCCGGGAGACCAGGTCGCGGGGTGCGAGGTCCTTCACCGTGGGAGCGTAGCGCTCCATGAAACGTTCGCCCTCGCTGTTCAGCAGGATCCCCCCCTCCCCCCGAACGGCTTCCGAGATCAAGATCCCCATCTTGTAGATGCCGGTCGGGTGGAACTGGAAGAACTCCATGTCCTCCAGGGGGATGCCGCGGTGCCAGACCACGGCCGGGGCGTCTCCGGTGAGGGCGTGCGCGTTCGACGTGATCCTGAACACCCTGCCGTACCCGCCCGTCGCGAACAGCACTGACTTCGCCCGGAAAACGTGCAGGTCTCCGGTGGCGAGCTCGTACGCCACGACGCCGGCCACCCGTCCGTCGGTGAGCAAGAGGTCAAGGACGTAGAACTCGTTGAAGAAGCGGACGTTTCGCTTGATGCACTGCTGATACAAGGTTTGGAGGATCATGTGGCCGGTGCGGTCGGCCGCGTAGCAGGCCCGCTTCACCGGGGCCTCGCCGTGGTTGCGGGTGTGGCCGCCGAACCGCCGCTGGTCGATCCTTCCGTCGGGAATCCGGTTGAACGGCATCCCCCAATGCTCCAGCTCGTAGACGGAGTCGATGGCCTCCTCACACATGAGCAAGGCGGCGGGCTGGTCCACGAGATAGTCGCCCCCTTTCACGGTGTCGAAGGCGTGCCACTCGGGGGAGTCCTCCTCCACATTGGCCAGCGCCGCGCACATGCCCCCCTGCGCGGCACCCGTGTGGGATCGGGTCGGATATAGCTTGGAGATGACGGCCGTCCTGACGCGGTCGGAGGCCTCGATAGCGGCCCGGAGCCCGGCGCCCCCCCCGCCGACGATCACGGCGTCGAACGTGTGAAAGGTGGTCACGACGTGGTCAGGTGGTTCCGGGCCACCGGCTCGGGTCGAACGTGAACACGATCACCGTTCCGAGGGCGAACAAACTGAACCCCACCACGTAGAACACCATGTTCACAGCGAACCGCGCGCTCGGCCACTTCACGTAGTCCTGCACGATCACGCGCAGGCCGTTGATCCCGTGCAGGAGGGCAAGAACCAGGAGGACCCAGTCCCACGTCCGCCAGAACGGGCTCTGCCACCGGAGGGCGACGAACCCGAAGTTCACCCGCGACACGCCTCCGTCGAAGACGTGCATGATCAGCACGTGGCCGACGGCGAGGAACAGCAGGACGACGCCGGAGATCCGCATGAACAGCCACGACCACAGCTCGAGTCCGCCTGCCGGCCGCTCCCGCCCGGTCCGATGGCCGAGGCTACCCCGGGAGGGCGTGGTGGGCGGGCGCTCCGCGGCCTCGACGGCCATCAGAGATTCCACCCCAGCGAGAGGTTCAGGATGTCACGACCCATGATCCAGGTGATGGGGACCATGGCCAGCAGGAACAGGCCGGTCGAGGCGATGGACAGCTGCTTCATGTACCGGGTCGAGCTGGGCCAGAAGTCGAACACCATGATCTTCACGCCGTTGATGGCGTGGTAAAGGACCGCAGCGACCAGCCCGAGCTCAAGGAGCCGGACGAACCAATTGTGGTAGACGGCCACCACCCGGTTGTAGGCCTCCGGCCCCCACCCGACGACTGCGGTATCGACCACGTGGGCGAATAGGAACAGGATGATGGCGACCCCGGTGACCCGGTGAGCGATCCACGACCATTGGCCGGGACTGCCCTTGTAGAGCGTGCCGAGGTCGGTCTTCCTCTTGGCCAACGTTGTTCCCAACTTAGAGACTATCGCGGCTCAGGCGAGCCACCCGGGAGGCACCGCCCCGAGCGCCGGGCAGTCTACCTCTCGATGAAGTGCGGACGATGTCATGACACCCGAAGGGCGGCCATGACGCCGTCCCGGGTCGGGATGATGGCCGACACGTACCGCTCGTCCTCGGCGATCAGCCGGTTGTGCTCCAGGATGGCTTGGGTCGACCAGTTCTGCCGCTCGTCCGCCGGGAGCTCCTCGCCGGTGACCCGCCCTGACCACAGCACGTTGTCGCACAGGTACAGGCCGCCGACCCGGATCCGCTCGCAGGCGGTTCGCCAGGCGTCCGGATACCCGACCTTGTCGATGTCGTCGTAGATCACGTCGAACTCCCCGTCCGTCGACTGGAGCGTCGCCACGGCCTCGCCCACGTGCCACCGGATCGGTTCGACCAGGCCGGCCCGTCCGAGATAGTCGAGGGCCTTCTTCTCGTTCTCGGGGTCGCCGTCCGTACAGTGCACCTCGCCGTCCTGACCCACGGCTCGGCAGAACCAGTACGCCGAGTAGCCGTATCCGGAGCCGAGCTCGAAGACCCGCCGCGCCCCGACGGACCGGGCCAGCAGCTCCACAGTGACTCCCACGAGCCGGCCGATGATCGGGAAGCCGCGTTCTTTCCCCTCAGCCTCCATCTCGAGCAGCACGGGCTCGTCGTAGCGCGAGAGGAGCCCGCGCATGTACTCCTCGATCTTCGGGTTCACGATCTCCATGCGACAGCCTCCGATTTGCGCGATGTTGCCCGACCGGGTCATTCTTTCACGGCCTCACCCCGGACCCTCGACGGAAGGGAGGTTTCGATGACGCGTCGCGTCTTGATCCCGCTGGCGGCCCTCTGGCTGGTCATGGCCGTCTCGCCGATCTCAATGGCGTCACCAGCCAATACTCGGGTAACACAAGATGCCACCCCGGGCAGCTATCTGCGCTTCGACGGCGCCTCCGATGCCACGATGGCTGCCTGCAGCACCGGCAAGCGCTCGCAGAACGAGCCCACCATCGCGGTGGACCCACACAACACACAGGTGGTCGTGGCGGGATCCAACGACTACTGCGCCGCCATCGTGAACGGCGATGTGTGGGCGGGGTACTACCGCTCAACCGATGGCGGAGACAATTGGACCAACAGCCTGGTCCCGGGCTACCCGGGCGACTCCTCGACGGCCGGCATGGCGTCGCCCGTGCACGGTTCATGCGCCGCGGCGGGCGACCCCAGTCAGACCTTCGATACGGACGGAAGCCTGTTCTACGCGTTCATCTGCTTCAATCGGTCGGGTCCGGTGAACGGATCGGTCTTCGTGGCCCGCTACGTCAATGACGGCGCCACGTACGACCGCACGGTCCTGGTGAAGCGCGGAACGCCTTCCGGCCTGTTCCTCAGCGGGCTGTTCCAGGACAAGATCAACCTGACGGTCGATCAGAGCGGCAGCCAGTTCTCGGGCAACGTGTACGTCGCGTGGTCCCAGTACAATGGCTTCGCCCCCAACAACGCCGTCCTGTTCTCTCGCTCGACGGATCATGGGCTTTCTTTCTCCCGTCCGGTGCGAGTCACGCCGGTTGAGTTAGGCACCGCGTCCTTCGCCGACGTTGCTGTAGGACCCAACGGGGCGGTGTATCTCACGTACCTGACGTACCCATCATCTGCCCGCCGCACCTCAGACATCTGGCTCCAGAAGTCCACGGACGGAGGGGTCTCGTTCGGGGCGGCCAGCCACGTGGCGTCGATCACGGGGTTCGATTCGAACCAGTTCAGTGGGGGCACCGGCGCGGTCGACTGCGGCGACGGGCCGCTTGCCTGTCCCTCCGGGTTCACGTACTCGCGGTTCTTCAGCTCCTCGACAGTAGCCGCCGACGCGAACGGCGTGCACGTCGCCTACGCAGCGGAGCTCGCGACGGGGCAGTCGAAGGTGTTCGTGCGCAACTCCGCTGATGGGGTGAGCTTCTCGACGGCGCCGGTACAGCTGGATGCCGTTGGGACGGGCCACCAGTGGTTCCCGGACATCGCCTCGGCGGACGGCACGATCACCGTGGTCTTCTACGACTCGCGGGGAGACCCCGCATACGATCCCGACCGGCCTCCGGGCAACACGGTCGCCGGCGTCAACTCCGGTGACGTGGTGAACACGTTCATCGCCCGGTCCACGACCGGCCTCTCCTGGACCGAAACCCAGGTGACGTCGGAGGGGAGCAACTTCGGCTGGGAGACCCATGGATCCCGCCGTATCGGCTTCTGGGGCGACTACATCTACGTCTCCGCCGTGCCCGGGGCGGTCAACGTTGCGTGGACGGATTCGCGGGACCTGGTTGCAGGAAGCGACCCGCGGGAGACCGGCGCGGACGACGACCATGACGGGTTCGACGGGTACCAGCCATGTACCTACGTGCCGAACGACATCAACGCACCGTCATACTCGCAGCCGCTGGTGAGCGACTCCTGTCTCTCACAGGGAGGGCTGGACCAGAACATCTATTCGGATAGGCTGTAGGAGCCCACGAGCTCACGGGGGCCCGCCCGCGCCGCGGGCGGGCTCTCGTTCATCCACGGCCGCGCGGTACGCTTCGGCCATGGACGAGGACCGCCGCATCACCGATTCCGGCATCGAGATCAAGCCCGTTTACGGGCCCAGCGATCTCGAGGGCTTCGAACCGGCGCGCGATCTCGGAAGGCCAGGCGAGCCGCCGTACACCCGCGGCATCTACCCCACGATGTACCGGGGCCGGCTGTGGACCATGCGGCAGTACGCCGGGATGGCCACGGCCGAGGAGACCAACCGGCGATTCCGGTACCTCCTCGACCACGGCCAGACCGGGCTGTCGGTGGCGTTCGACCTCCCCACGCAGATGGGCTACGACTCCGACCACCTCCGCGCCGAAGGGGAGGTCGGCAAGACCGGCGTCGCCATCGGCTCAGTGGAGGACATGAAGCGGCTGCTCGACGGGATCCCGCTCGACGAGGTGTCGACGTCGATGACGATCAATGCGACGGCCGCCATCCTGCTGCTCCTATATGAGCTTGTGGCCGAGGAGCGCGGCATCGACTCGCTGCGCCTCTCCGGGACGGTGCAGAACGACCTGCTGAAGGAGTACGCCGCGCGGGGCACCTACATCTATCCACCGAAGCCGTCCATGCGACTCATCACGGACCTGTTCGCGTACTGCCACGACCGCATCCCCAAGTGGAACACGATCTCGATCTCCGGCTACCATATGCGAGAGGCGGGAGCCACGGCGGTGCAGGAGGTGGCGTTCACCCTGGCGAACGCCATCGCCTACGTCGAGGCCGCCATCCGGGCCGGCCTGGCCGTGGACGAGTTCGCCCCCCGCGTGTCCTTCTTCTTCGCCTGCCACATGAACTTCTTCGAGGAGGTGGCGAAGTTCCGGGCAGCCCGGCGGATGTGGGCCCGGATCATGTCCGACCGCTTCGGCTCCACCGACCCGCGGAGCGCGATGCTCCGGTTCCACACGCAGACCGGGGGGGCCACGCTCACCGCCCAGCAGCCGGAGAACAACATCGTCCGCACGACATTGGAGGCTCTCGCTTCGGTGCTCGGGGGGACGCAGTCGCTGCACACGAACTCGTTCGACGAGGCCTTGGCCCTTCCCACGGAGCCCGCCGTGAAGATCGCCCTTCGGACCCAGCAGATCATCGGGCACGAGTCCGGCGTGGCGCACACGATCGATCCGGTCGGCGGCTCGTACTTCGTGGAGGCGCTCACCACCGAGATCGAGGAGCGGGCGGGCGAGTACGTGGACAAGGTCGAAGGGATGGGGGGCGCCGTGGCGGCCATCGAGGCCGGTTTCTACCAGGACGAGATCCACGAGGCCGCCTTCCGCATCCAACAGGGGATCGAGTCGGGCGAGCGGGTCGTGGTCGGCGTCAACCGGTTCCAGGAGGCCGAGGAGCCCTCGGTCGAGCTCCAGCAGATCGCTCAGGAGGAGCTGCAGAGGCAGGTCGATCGGGTTCGAGAGCTCCGCGCTGATCGGGAGGGCGCCGACGTGGACCGGTGGCTGGGCGCGGTCGAGGACGCCGCGCGGGGGACCGACAACCTCCTCTACCCCATGAAGGAGGCCCTCCGGGCCCGGGCCACGCTGGGCGAGGTCTCCGATGCCCTCCGCCGAGCGTTCGGCGAGTACCACCCACGCTAGGGATAAGCTCGGCGGCCATGGACATCGCCGTGATCGGTGGCACCGGGAACGAGGGTTTCGGGCTGACCCTGCGGCTGGCCCGGGCGGGCCATCACGCGATCATCGGCTCGCGATCCGAGGAGAAGGGTGCCGACTCGGCCGGTGAGGCCAGGTCGATCTTGGGGTCCGACGCCTCGGTCGACGGCACCACGAACGAGAAGGCGGCGCAGCAGGGCGAGGTGGTGTTCGTCACCGTGCCCTTCGCCTGGCAGGCGGAGATCTACCGAGCCATCAAGGACCACGTGGCCGTGGGCACGATCGTCGTGGACTGCACCAGCCCACTCGCGACCGCGGTCGGCGGGCGAGCCTGGCACGTGCTCCGCCCGTGGCACGGGTCGGCGGCCGAGCAGGCCACGGCAATCCTCGACCCCGGCGTTCGGATGGTGGCGGCGTTCCACACGATCGCGGGAGACGCGCTCCGGGACCTCGACCACCCTCTTGAAAGCGATGTATTCGTGTGCGGCAAGGACGCGGAAGTCAAGTCGGTCGTGGGCCGGCTGATCGAGCAGATCCCCAGCCTGCGGTGGGTGGACGCAGGCGACCTCACGATGGCCCGGATCGTCGAGCCCCTGACGGCGCTGCTGATCTCCGTGAACCGGACCTACAAGGTGAAGGACAGCGGGTTCCGGGTGACCGGCCGCGACGCGTGGGGGCTCCCTCCCGGCCGCGGCTAGTCGATCACGGCCAGGGTCTGGCCGGGCTGCACCACCTGGCCGGCCTTGATGGGAAGCTCCGAGACCACCCCATCGCGAGGCGCCGGGATGGCGTTCTCCATCTTCATGGCCTCCAAGATGCAGATGACGTCGCCGGCCTCGATCTCCTGGTCCTCTTCCACCAGGACGCGAAGGATCGTCCCCTGCATCGGCGCCGCGATGACGCTGTGAACGCCGGGCCCGTGGTGCGCCTCGTGCCGGGACGGGGTCTTCGGGGCGGTGTCTCGCCGATGGTCGAAGATCCGGACGGGGACCCGCCGCCCGTCGAGCTCGACGATCAACTCGGCCGGCACCGCCTGTCTCGGTTCAGAGGCAGGCGCGGCTACCGTACCCGGCAGCTGGGTGCCCTTCAGTGCGCGCTCCAGCCACGTCGTCGTGTGCACTCCGTTGCGGAACGCATCGGTCTCCAGCACCCACTGGTGGAGCGGGATGGTGGTGGGCACACCCTCCACTCGGAACTCGGCCAGCGCCCGGAGCATCCGCCGTCTGGCTTGCTCGCGATCCTCGCCGGACACGACGAGCTTGGCGAACATCGAGTCGTAGTCCGCCGGCACCTGCCGACCTTCCCGAACCCCGGAGTCCACGCGGACGAACGGCCCCGCCGGCTCGCGGTAGCCCGTGATCCGCCCCGGACCGGGCAGGAAATTGCGCGATGGGTCCTCCGCGTTGATCCGGCACTGGATAGCGTGGCCCTGGAAGCGCACCCCGGACAGGTCGACCCGCTCCCCCTGGGCCACCGCGATCTGGTGAGCCACCAGGTCGAGGCCGCCCGTCATCTCGGTCACGGTGTGCTCCACCTGGAGCCGCGTGTTCATCTCCAGGAAATAGAAGCTCCCGTCGTCATCGACGATGAACTCGACGGTCCCCGCGTTCGTGTATCCGGCCTCCTTCGCCAGGGCCAGGGCGGCCTGTCCCATGCGGGCGCGGAGGTCCTCGTCCACCACCGGCGATGGCGACTCCTCCATCAGCTTCTGGTGGCGCCGTTGCACCGAGCAGTCCCGCTCGCCCAGGAAGAACGCATTGCCGCGTTGGTCCGCCAGGATCTGAGCCTCCACGTGGTGGGCCCGGTCCACGTAGCGCTCCAGGAAGACCTCGGGGCGGCCGAAGTATGCTTCCGCCTCCCGCGCCGCCCGCTTGAGCGCGGGTGCGAGCTCCTCGGCCGACCGGACCACGTGCATCCCTCGGCCGCCCCCGCCGAACGCGGCCTTCACCACCACGGGGTACCCGATCCGCTCCGCCTCGGCGGGTGCCTGTTTCATGGTCACGGGCTCCGGCGTGCCGGGGACGATGGGAACCCCGACGCGCTCGGCGGCCTGGCGGGCGGCGGACTTGTCGCCCATCATCTCGATGGCCTCCGGAGGCGGGCCGATGAAGGTGAACCCGGACTCCTCGACGGCTCGGGCGAAGTGGCCGCGCTCTGACAGGAAGCCGTAGCCGGGGTGGATGGCGGTGGCCCTGGCCCTCCTGGCGGCGTCGAGGATCGCGCCGATCGACAGGTACGAGTCCGACGCCAGCGGCGGGCCGATCCGGTAGGCCTGGTCGGCCATCTCGACGTGGAGCGCATCGCGGTCGGCGTCGGAATAGACGGCCACTGATTCCAGTCCGATCTCGCGGAGTGTCCGCATGATCCGGACGGCGATCTCTCCGCGATTGGCGATGAGGATCCTGGTCTTCGGCACCAGCGGCTCCGGCTCGCGATAATCGTCTGCACCGGGACGGGAGTCAAACCTTTGGCGTTGTCCGAACTCGTGCTCGCCCACGCGCTCGAACGGATCGGGGCCCATGCCCCCGTCCGGTTCGACGAGGTTACCCGCTCGACCCAGCTCACCGCCCGGTCGCTCGCGGAGGAAGGGGCTCCGGAGTGGACCCTGGTGGCGGCGGCGCACCAGACGGAAGGGCGAGGTCGCCTGGGCCGGGAGTGGGTCGATGAGCCCGGCCGGGCCCTCATGTTCTCTGTGGTCCTGCGCCCGGACCTTCCGCCCGAGCGCGGCGGGCTGATCCCGCTGTTGGCTGGGTGGGCCCTGACCGTCGCGTGCCGGCCGGCGGGGGTGCAGGCCCGGTGCAAGTGGCCGAACGACCTGATGGTGGGGGAAGGAAAGGCGGGCGGCATCATCGCCGAGTCGAAGCTTTCTGGGGACGGGATCGAGCACATCGTCCTGGGTGTCGGAGTGAACGTGGCGGCGGCGCCGGCCGTCGCCGGCGCCGCCGCAATCGGCGACGTCCAGCCCGCCGAAGTGCTCGAGTCCTTCCTCGTCGCCTTCGCCGGGCGATACGAACCCGGCTCCCCCGCGTTCCCCGATGCGACCCTGACCGCGTACCGCGAAGTCTGCGCCACGATCGGTACACGGGTCCGCGCCACGACCACCGATGGACTCGTGGTGGAGGGCGACGCCGTCGACCTCGACGATGCGGGGGGGCTGGTGGTGCGGACCGACGAAGGGCTGCACGTGGTCCGCTTCGGCGACGTCGAACATCTCCGGGGGGAAGCGCCGGACGGGTCCGGATGAGTTGCTCCCCAACAGAGGGGAGGATACGGTCCCGGCCATGGCGTTCCCGCGGCGGCTGCTGATCGAGGGCGAGGAGCTGGTCCTCGATCTCCGCCCTCACCCGATCGCGCTGGCGCGAGCGGTCGTCGTCACGGTCCTGATCGCCGTGGCGTGGGCCCTCGCGCTTTCCCGACTCCCGGATACTGGCCACGACGCCCTGTTCTGGACGGTCATCGTGGCCGGCATCCTCGTGTTCATCGCCTGGCCGGTCCGCGACACCGTTCGGTACCTCACCTCTCACTTCGTCGTCACCTCGGACCGCGTGATCCACCGCCAGGGATGGATCGCGAAGTCGTCGATGGAGATCCCGCTCGAGGCCGTCAACGACGTGCGGTTCCACCAGGGGGTCTTCGAGCGCGTGATCGGGGCGGGCGACCTCATCATCGAGTCCGCTGGCGAACGGGGCCGCCAGGTGTTCGAGGACATCCGGGAGCCCGAGCACGTCCAGAAGACCATCTACCAACAGGGCGAGCGGAACCAACAGCGCATGTTCCATGGGGGCTCGACGGGGACCTCCGCTCCGTCGGCCATGAGCGAGCTCGAACGCCTGGCCGACCTCCGGGCTCGGGGCGTCCTCACGGAGGAGGAGTTCCAGGCCCAGAAGCGCAGGATCCTCGGCGGCTGAGCGCCTCGTGGCACGAGCCCCGAGCGAGGTATAACCGGGGCGTGGAACCAAGGGTCGCGGTCGCCGGAATCGGGCACGCGGGGTTCGCCCCGATCACCGCAGGACTCTCCTACAAGGAGCTCATGTTCGAGGCGGCCCAGCGGGCCTACGCGGACGCGCAGGTCGACCCGCGAGCCGACGTCGACTCGTTCGTCTGCTGCTCCGAGGACTACCTGGAGGGCACGAGCATCTTCGACGAGTACGTCCCGGACCAACTGGGCGCGGTGCAACGGCCCGTGCAGACGGTGGCCGCGGACGGGCTGTTCGGGGTGGCCACCGCGCTCATGCTGATCCGCTCCGGGGCGGCCCGCGTGGTGGCTGTCGAAGCCCACAGCAAGGTCTCGGACGTCCTCACCCTCGGCGCGATCGAGCAGTTCGCCATGGACCCGGTGTTCAACCGGCCGCTCGGCGTTCCCGCCCTGGCCGTCGCCGGCCTCGACATGAACGCGTTCCTCGAGCGGACCGGACTCACCGAGGAGCACTGCGCGATGGTCGCCGCCAAGAACAGGACGAATGCCCTCGACAACCCCAAAGCCGCCTATCCGGCCGACGTCACCGTGGAGGATGTCGATGACTCCGCGCCGGTGTACTGGCCGCTCCGGGAGCTCGAGGTGGCAGGGCGGGCCGACGGCTGCGTCGTGGTGGTGCTCGCCGCCGAGGAGCGGGTCGGAGAACTGACCGACGGCCCGGTGTGGCTCCTGGGCACGGGGTGGTCGTCGGGGAGCCCCACGCTCGAGAGCCGGAGGTGGGGGGAGGCGGATTTCGTCGCGCGGGCGGCGGAGCGCGCCTACGCGATGGCGGGCATCGAGGATCCAGGGGAGGAGATCGATCTCGCCGAGGTGGACGACGTCTACGCGTTCAAGGAGCTCCAGCACCTGGAGGCGCTGGCCCTGGGGACGACGGACGAGGTTGCCGAGATGCTTGCCGAGGGCGAGCTCGAACCGGACGGCGACCTCCCGGTGAACGTCTCGGGCGGATCCCTGGGCCAGGGCAACCTGTTCGAGGCGAACGGGCTGGCCCGGCTCCTGGAGTGCGTGGAGCAGCTGCGGGGGGAGGCAGGCGAGCGCCAGGTGGACGAGGCATCGGTCGCTCTGGCCCAGAGCTGGCGGGGGGTGCCCACCACGTCCGCCGCGGTGGTCGTACTGGGGAACGAGGAGGGGACGTGAGCGTGCTGAACGGGGCCGATCTGGTCTATTTCTTCGTCTCCGACATGGAACGAGCCGTGACCTTCTACCAGGACGTGCTGGGTCTTCGGCTCGTGTACCTGACGGGCGACGACTGGGCCCAGTTCGAGGCCGGTGCCGTGCAGCTCGGGCTCCACGCGTCGGCTCAGGGGGAGCACCGTCCCGGCGGGACGCTCGCGTTTCGGGTCGACGATCTGGACTCCAGCCGGGTCGCGCTCGCCGCGCGTGGGATCAGCTTCACCCCCGAGGGCGGAGGCGAGGGGGGCGAGCCGAGGTTCGTCGAGTTCCACGATCCGGACGGCAACGTCCTCGGCCTGCTGGAATACCCAAAGGACCCGGGGCCATCATGAGCGGCACCCGGGTGGCGGTGGTCGGCGCGGGCATGACCCGGTTCATGCGCCGGGCCCAGGAGACCGGCAAGGAGCTGGCGTGGGAGGCGGCCCGGGCGGCCCTGGATTCGTGTGAGCTCACGCTGGCCGACGTCGATGCCGTCTGCCTGACCTCGGCACCGGACGCCTTCGACGGCGTGCACATGAAGGGGGAGTACCTCTCCGACGGCGCGGGCGGGTTCGCCAAGCCGTTCATGCGCACCTATGTCGGAGGCGGCAGCGGAGTGTTCACCGCCATCCAGGGCTGGTACACGGTGGCGAGCGGCATGTTCGACGTGGCCCTCTTGGTGGCCGAGGAGAAGATGTCGTCGACCCAGCCGCATCCCCAGGGTGCCTTCTTGACGATCTTCGACAACATCCTCGAGCGGCCGCTCGGACCGAACCTCCTGTGGATCTTCGCCCTGGAGATGAACCGCTACATGTCGGCGTACGGATTGGACAAGCGCGACATCGCCTCGGTCGCGGTGAAGAACAAGCGGAACGCGGCTGGGCATCCCGCCGCCCTCCTCGGGCAGGCCGACATCACCGTCGACGACGTGCTGGCGAGCGAGGTGCTGGCCTGGCCGGTGCAGCGGCTCGACGTCTCGCCGATCTCCGACGGCGCGGTGGCCGTGGTCGTCGCCTCCGAGGAGGCGGCGAAACGGATCACCGACCGCCCCGTCTGGATCGAGGGGGTCGGCTGGAACCTCGACACGACGTACTGGACCAACCGGGATCTGGTGTATCCGGAGTACGTCGAGAACGCGGCGAGGATGGCCTACGACATGGCCGGGGTGAAGGAGCCGCGCAGGCAGATCCATGTCGCCGAGCCCTACGACCCGTTCGATTACAAGGAGCTGCACCACCTCGAGGGGTTGCTCCTGTTCGAGAAGGGCAAGGCGCCGGAGGCAGCGCGCGACGGCGTCCTGGATCGCCAAGGGGATCTGCCCTCCTGCCCATCGGGCGGCCTCCTCGGCGTGGGGAACCCCATCGCGGCGGCCGGCCTGATGAAGATCGCGGAGCTGTTCTGGCAGCTGCGCGGGGAGGCGGGCGCGCGCCAGGTGCCCGGGACCCCCGAACGTGGCGTGGCCCAGGCATGGGGCGACCTCATGCAGGTCGGGACCGTCGTCGTGATGGGCACCGACGGTGGGTCGCCGAGGAGCGCCGCGGGGCTGCCGGTCGTGCAGACGCCGCCGTACACGACCGGGGGCCATCCGCTCTCCGACGCCGGGTTCCGCTCCGCCGTGGGGGCCGTCGACCACCGGCTCGGCGCACGGTACGCGTGGGATGCCGGCGTGGCGGTGGGGCGATTCCTGGACGGCCTGCGGGCCGGGAAGATCCTCGGGCGCGAGTGTCGGCGCTGCGAGCGGGTCCTGGTCCCCCCTCGGATGTTCTGCGAGCGGTGCTTCCGGGAGACCGATGGCTGGATCGAGGTCGAACACACGGGGACGGTGCAGACGTACTCGATCTGTCACGTGTCCTGGGACATGCAGCCGCTCGAACCACCCGAGATCCCCGCGGTGATCTCCATCGACGGCTCCGACGGCGGGTTCCTGCACGTGCTCGGCGAGGCCGACCCGGAGGAGGTTCGCATCGGGATGGACGTCGAGGCAGTGTGGAAGCCGGTCGGCGAGCGCTCCGGCTCGATCCTGGACATCGCCCACTTCCGGCCCAGGAGGCAAGGCTGATGCGGGAGAAGGTGGCTCGGCCCGACGAGGTCCGCCGGTGGCCGGGCGACTTCCCCGTCGCGCATCGATACACCCCCGGCGTGGCCGGTGGGGCGTTCCTCACGGCGCTCCGGGACCGCGGCGCGCTCCTCGGATCTCGGTGCGAACGGTGCGCCTATACCTACGTCCCGGCCAGGCTGTTCTGCGAGCGGTGTTTCGCCGAGCTCGACGCCGGCGTCGAGCTCGGCCCCGGGGGCATGCTCGTCTCGTTCACGATCGGATTCGTGGGCCTGGACGGCGAGCCCCTCGACCGCCCAGTGACGCTGGGGCTCGTTCGCCTCGACGGGGCCGACGCGGTCCTGCTGCACTATGTCCTGGACCCCGGCGACGACCCCCTCGAGATCGGGGAGCGGGTGGCGGTCGTCCTTCGGCCGCCGGAGGAGCGAACCGGCTCGATCCTGGACATCGAGGGGTTCGCGGTGGCCTCGTCCGAACGAGACTGAGGCCGGCCGGAGAGCGGTCACCGGCCCCACGTATGCTTGGCCGGATGATCCTGCCGACCTGTGTTCGCTGCGGCGAACCGCTGCCCGAAGACGCGAAGTTCTGTCCGAACTGCGGATTCCCGGTGGGGTCCCCGCTCCCGGAGGAACGCAAGATCGTCACCGTCGTCTTCGCCGACCTGGTCGGCTCGACGCGGCTGTCCGCGCAGATCGACGCGGAGCGCTACCGCGAGGTCATCACGGCGTTCTACCAGGCGGTCACCGAGGAGCTGGAGTCGCTCCGGGGTCGCGCGTACAACTTCGCCGGAGACGCCGTGGTTGGCGTGTTCGGCATCCCGCATGCCCACGACGACGACGCGATCCGGGCGATCCGGGCGGCGCTGGCCATCGTGAAACGTGTGACCGAGCTCGGCCAGAGCCTCCTGTTGCCCTCCCCGCTTCAGTGCCGGGTTGGAGTGAACACCGGGCGGGTGGCCATCGGCACCGAGGGCGCGGAGGCCGGGCTGCTGTACGGGGCGGTGGTGAACGCGGCGGCCCGGTTCCAGCAGGCCGCCGAGCCGGGCATCGTGCTCGCCGGGGAGACGACGTGGCTCCTCACGAAGGACCATGTCCACTACGGCGAGCGACAGGAGGTGCGGGCAAAAGGGTTCGACGAGACCCTTCCGGCGTGGCCGGTCCTGGCCCTCGCGCCCCGCTCGTCCCGCCGGACGATCCCCTTCGTGGACCGCCGGCGGGAGCTTCGCCTGCTGGTGGAAACGTTCGAGCGGGCGCAGGAGGCTCGACGGGGGCACATGGTCACGCTGCTCGGCGAGCCGGGGATCGGCAAGAGCCGGGTGGTCGAGGAGTTCCTGGCCGGGCTCCCGGACACGACGAAGGTCTTGACCGGCCGGGCCAGCCCGTTCGAGGAAGACGTGACATTCGGACCGGTCGCCCAGATCCTCCTGCAGGAGATCGGGGAGCCCCCGGACGCGCCGCCCGAGCAGTTGGAGGCGAGCCTCGAGGAGCTCGTACGTGACTGTTGCCCAACGGAGCGGACCCAGGAGATCGTCGAGCTGCTTCGCCTCGCGCTCGGGCTGGGCGACGAATCCCGAGACCGACGACGGTACCGGGTGGCCGAGATCCGCTCGGGGCTGCTCGCCCTACTCCAAGGCCTGGCGGCCCGCGGTCCGGTCGTGATGGTCGTCGAGGACGCGCATCTCGCGCAGACACCCCTCCTGGACCTGGTGGAGCAGCTCGTGCGGGCGGCGCGAACCATCCCCCTGTTCGTGCTGTGCGTGGCCCGGTACGACCTGCTCGACCACCGCCCGGGCTGGGGCGGGGGCCTCGGCGATTCTCTCAACCTCCACCTCGAGGCCATGTCGCTCTCGGACGCCATCGAGCTGGCGAGGGAAGCGGGCGAGGG
>JBIOUU010000033.1:0-3541 GCA_044867345.1 Actinomycetota bacterium | reverse complement strand
GCCACGATCCCGGCGAGCGTCGTCTTGCCCAGGCCGGGGGGCCCGGAGAACAGCAGGTGGTCGATGGTCTCCGACCTGGCCCCCGCGCCCTCGATCAACAGCGCGAGCTGCTCCTTGATCCGTTCCTGGCCCACGAATTCGCGAAGGGTCCGCGGCCGGAGCGCCGCGTCGAATTCGCGCTCGTCCGGGGACAGCTCGGGCTCCACGATCCGTTCCTCCGCCACTATCCCCGCCCGATGTGCTGGAGAGCCTGGCGGAGGAGCTCCTCGACGGGCCGGTCGCCGTCTGGCGGGATCCCCGCCATGGCCTCACTCGCCTCCGGGGCCGAGAGCCCCAGCGCGAGGAGGGCCTCGCGGACGTCGGCGAGCGGCCCCTCGACCACCACCACTTCGCCGCCCAGCTTGTCCTTGAGGTCGAGCATGACGCGCTGAGCCACCTTCTTGCCCACACCCGGCACCAGCGTGAGCGCCGAGACGTCGCCGCCGGCCACAGCCCGGCGGAGCGCCGCGGGCGAGAGCACAGACAGGAAAGACAGGGCGAGCTTGGGCCCAACCCCCGTCACCGTGACCAGGAGATCGAACAGCGCACGCTCGTCGTGTGAGGCGAAGCCGTAGAGCACCATGGAGTCGTCGCGGACGTGCATCCGGGTGAACAACCTGGCCGGCCGGCCCACGGGTGGCAGCGTCCCCGCCGTTGATGCCGGGATCAACACCTCGTAGCCCACGCCTCCAACCGAGAGCACGACGCTTCCCCCGCCCTTCTCGGCCACCTCTCCGTGCACGAACGAGATCATCGGGCACCGGCGGCCGCGGCGGCGCGCCGAACGCGAGACTGGTGCAGGTGGCACAGGGCCACGGCCGCCGCGTCGGCCGCGTCGGGCTGCTCCGGGACACCCTCGACGCGGTGGGCGCGGATCATCATCGCGCGGACCCGGTCCTTCTCCGCGTTGCCGATCCCGGTGATGGCCATCTTCACCTCGAGCGGCGCGTACTCCTGCACCGGGATCCCGGCCTCCGACGCGACCAGCAGGACGACCCCCGTGGCCCGGGACACGGACAGCGCGCTGGTCTTGTTCTGGCCCCACATCACGGCCTTGACCGCGACGGCCTGGGGCCGGTGCGTCCGGATCGCGTCACGCACCGCCTCCGCCAGGCGGCGGAGGCGGTGCGGCTCCGCCAGGCCGGAAGGGGTTCGGATGGTGTCCGACCAGAGCACTCGGGCCCTGCCTCGGGTTTCCGACACCGCCGCCAGCCCCGTGGCGGCCAGGCCGGGATCCACCCCGAGCACGCACGGCTCGAACATGTGTTCAGACTAGGTTCGAAGGGGTGGCCGGGCAAGCATCTGCCGCTATCCGACCTCCGCCATGACCTCATCGGGGATATCGAAGTTCGCGTAGACGTTCTGGACGTCGTCGAGCTCCTCGAGCGCGTCGAGCAGCGCGAGGACCCGGCGAGCCTGGGTGCCGTCCACCGGCACCTGGGTCTGCGGCACCATCGTGAGCTCGGCGGACAGCATGGGGATGCCGGCCGCGTCGATCACCTCACGGACCTTCCGAAGAGCGGTGGCATCGGTCGTGATCTCCCACGTGCTCCCGGCATCGGCGACGTCCTCGGCCCCGGCGTCCAGGGCCATCTCCAGCAGCTTCTCCTCGTCGACGCCGGCCGACTTCTCGATCTGCACGACCCCCTTGCGCATGAACATCCACGCCGTGCTCCCCGGATCGCCGAGGCTCCCGCCGTTCCTGGTGAACGCGTAGCGGACGTCCTGGCTGGTCCTGTTGCGGTTGTCGGTGAGGGTCTCCACGATGAGCGCCACGCCGCCGGGGCCGTAGCCCTCGTACGTGACCTCCTCGTAGTGGGCCCCGCCCCCCAGCTCGCCGGTCCCCCGCTTGATGGCGCGCTCGATGTTGTCCCAGGGCACGGAGGCGTCCCGGGCCTTGTCGACCGCGGACGCGAGCGTCGGGTTCCCCTCGATGCTGCCCCCGCCCTCCTTGGCCGCGACCTCGACGGCCCGGAGCAGCTTGGCGAACGCGTTGCTGCGCTTGGCGTCCGCCGCCGCCTTCTTGCGCTTGATCGTGCTCCACTTGGAGTGTCCGGACATCTACGCCTTTCCCAGGACGTACTCGTGGAGCCGCGTCTCACCGGCAAGCTCGGGATGGAAGGACGCCACGACGAGGTTCCCCTGCTCCAGCACGATGGGATGCCCCTCGTGCTCGGCGAGCACCCTCACATCGCGGCCCACGTCCTCCACGATCGGTGCCCGGATGAACACCGCTCTCACCGGATGGTCGATCCCGTCGACCTCGACGTCGGACTCGAACGAGTCGACCTGGCGCCCGTACGCGTTGCGGCGCACGCTGATGTCGACGAGCGAAAGGAGCGGGTCGCCTCCCTCGACGCGCTTCGCCATCACGATCATGCCGGCGCAGGTCCCGAGCATCGGCATCCCCGCGGCGGTCCGCTCTCGGATCGGTCCGACCAGGCCAGCGCTCGCGGCGAGCTTGCCGATGGTGGTGGACTCCCCACCCGGGATCACCAGCAGGTCAACCTGGGCCAGGTCGTCGGGCAGACGGACCTCGACCGGCGCGATTCCGAGGTCGGCGAGGACGTCCGCGTGCTCCCGGAAGTCGCCCTGGAGCGCGAGGACGCCGCCCTTCATGGCCGAATCACGGCGGGCTACCAGCCGCGGACCTGGAGGAGCCCCTCCTCGCCGAGCTCCTTGATGTCCAGGCCGTGCATCGGCTCGCCCAAGCCCTTCGACACCTTGGCCAGGACGTCGGGGTCGTTGAAGTGGGTCGTGGCCTCGACGATGGCCCGGGCCCGGACGCCGGGATCCTCGGACTTGAAGATGCCCGAGCCCACGAACACCCCGTCCACCCCGAGCTGCATCATGAGCGCCGCGTCGGCCGGTGTGGCCAGGCCGCCCGCGGCGAAGTTCACCACCGGCAACCTTCCGGCCGCCGCCACGTCGCGCACCAGCTCGGCCGGGGCACCGAGCTCCTTGGCCGCCGAGACGTACTGCTCAGGGCGGAGGGTCTGGAGCCAGCCCATCTGGCGGAGCATGGCCCGCTGGTGGCGCACGGCCTCGACCACGTTGCCGGTGCCGGCCTCGCCCTTCGTCCGGATCATGGCCGCGCCCTCGGCCAGCCGCCGGAGTGCCTCGCCGAGGTCACGCGCCCCACAGACGAACGGCACGGTGAACGCCCACTTGTCGATGTGGTGCTCCTCGTCGGCCGGCGTGAGCACCTCGCTCTCGTCCACGTAGTCCACGCCCACGGACTGGAGGATCTGGGCCTCGGCGAAGTGCCCGATGCGAGCCTTGGCCATCACGGGGACGGTCACCGCGCCCATGATCTCCTCGATCTTGGCCACGTCGGCCATCCGGGCAACTCCCCCGTCCCTGCGGATGTCGGCGGGGACCCGCTCCAGCGCCATGACGGCGCAGGCCCCGGCGTCCTCGGCGATCTTGGCCTGCTCGGCGTTGGTCACGTCCATGATGACCCCGCCCTTCAGCATCTCGGCCAAGCCCGACTTCACCCGGA
>JBIOUU010000032.1:0-6894 GCA_044867345.1 Actinomycetota bacterium | reverse complement strand
CGCGAGCAAGCCCTCCACGCTGGTCCGTTCGGACGAGGCCCTGCAGCTCGCGGGGCGGCCCCGCCGGTTCGTCTCTCGGGGTGGGGAGAAGCTCGACGCGGCCCTGGAGCGATTCGAGGTGGAGGTTGCCGGCCGCGACGCGCTCGACGCCGGCGCGTCCACGGGTGGCTTCTCGGACTGCCTCCTGCAGCGGGGGGCGGCCCGGGTCGTGGCCGTGGACGTGGGGTACGGCCAGCTGGCCTGGGCGCTTCGCCGGGACCCACGGGTCACCGTCCTCGAGCGCACGAACGTGCGCGACCTCGTTCCGGCCGATCTCCCGTTCACCCCGCAGGTGGTGGTGGCGGACCTCTCCTTCATCTCCCTTCGCCTGGTTCTCCCGGCCCTGTCCGGCGCGGCGATGGAGGGCGCGGATCTCGTGCTGCTGGTCAAGCCGCAGTTCGAGGCGGGGCCGAAGGACGTGGGCTCCCATGGTGTGGTCCGCGACCCCGGCGTGTGGCGGCGGGCCCTGGAGCAGGTCGAGGCGGCCTGCGAAGCGACGGGAGCCACGCCGGACCGGGCGATGGCCTCACCCCTCCCTGGCCCCGCCGGCAACGTCGAGTTCTTCCTCCACGCGGTCAAGGGGGGCGTGGCCCGGGCGCCCGATCTCGCCGACGCGATCGGCGAGGGACTGCGCATCGGAGGCGGATCGTGAAGGCGGCGGGGTTCGTGGTCCATCCGGCGCGCGAGACCGCGATGGCGGCGGCCAAGCGCCTGTCGCAATGGTTCGAGGACCGGGACATCGAGATCCGGTGGTTCGATCCCGCGAACGGCGACGCCCGGATGGCCGGTGACTTCGCCGGCGGCCTCGACCTGATCCTGTCGGTGGGCGGGGACGGCACGTTCCTGCGGGCGGCCCACGTGGCGTCGGCCGTCGGGTGTCCCGTCCTCGGGGTGAAGGTGGGCCGGATGGGATTCCTGACCGAGGTGGAGCCGGAGGAGGCGCCCCCGCTCCTGGACCTCGTCGCCACGGGGCGGGCCAGGATCGAGGAGCGCCTGGCCGTGCTGGCCGGACCGGAGAGCGGTGGCTTCGATCCCCAGTGGGCCTTGAACGAGGTCATCGTGGAGAAGCGGGCCCGCCACCGTCTGGTCCGCCTCGCCCTGTTCGTGGGGGACGTGTACGTCACGACGCTGTCGGCCGACGGGGTCATCGTGGCCACTCCCACCGGCTCCACGGCGTACTCGTTCTCGGCGGGGGGACCGATCGTGACGCCCACGATCCCGTGCCTGCTCGTCACACCCGTGGCCCCCCACATGGTGTTCGACCGGACCCTGGTCATCGGAGCCGACGACACGGTGAACCTGGAGGTGGTCGGCGACGAGCCCGGGCTGATCTCGGCCGACGGGCGGGAGAGCCTCGAGCTTCCGATCGGCTCGAGAGTGGGGATCGGGGCCGCCCCCAACCCGGCTCGCCTGGTTCGCCGGGACGACGCCCCGCCCTTCCATGCCCTGGTGCGCGAGAAGTTCGGGCTCCCGGGCGGGGAGCGCTGACCGGCCGGGCCGGCATCCCTGCGGGAGGGCCGGTTCGGATACCCTTGTCGCGCCGATCCGATTCGGCGCTGACCGCACGGCGGTCCGCGCGGTGGGAGGCGATCGACACGTCCACATCGAGGGCCAGGAGCCTGCTTCGGCGGCCGCAGCGGAAGGAGCGGCCACAGCAGGGCGTGGCCCGGGTCGACGCCCGGACCAAGCGCCTCGTGGGCCGGATGCAGTCAGGCGACGTGGCTGTGCTGGATCACGAGGACTTGGACAGGGTCTCGGCCGAAGGGCTCGTGGGGGCGGGTGTGGCCGCCGTGGTGAACGCGGGACGCTCGATCACCGGCCGGTACCCGAACCTCGGTCCGCTCATCCTCCTCGACGCCGGCATCCCGCTGGTCGACGGCGTGGGCCCGCTGGTACTCCGCAAGGTGAGGGAGGGTGACCTGGTCAAGGTCGATGGTGACCGCATCCTGTCGGGCGACCGGTTGCTCGCAGTGGGGGTCAGGCAGAGCGAGGAGTCGGTCCGCCTGGCCATGGAAGAGGCTCGTGCTGGGTTGGCCGACCGCTTCGAGAGCTTCGCCCGCAACACGGTGGACTTCATGCAACGCGAGCGCGACCTCCTGTTCGGGGGGTCGGGCCTCCCCGCGCTCGACCACGAGTTGGCCGGCAGGCCCGTCCTGGTGGTCGTCCGCGGCTACCAGTACAAGGAGGACCTCGCCGCCCTGGGCTCGTACATCCGCGACGTGCGGCCGGTGCTCGTCGGCGTGGACGGTGGCGCCGACGCCCTGATCGAGGCGGGGTACGCGCCCGACCTCATCGTCGGGGACATGGACAGCGTATCGGACTCCGCGCTGCGGCTCGCGCTATCCCGGCCGAGACGCCTGCGGCGCAAGCAACCGACCGAGATCGTCCTCCACGCCTACCGGGACGGCTTCGCCCCCGGGCGGGCCAGACTGGAGGACCTCGGCGTTCCCTACACGATGGTGCGAGCGGCGGGGACGAGCGAGGACGTCGCCCTTCTCCTCTCCCACGAGAAGGGGGCCGACCTCATCGTCACCGTGGGCAGCCACGGGAACCTCCGCGAGTTCCTGGACAAGGGGCGGATGGGCATGGCCAGCACGTTCCTCGTACGCCTGCGGGTGGGCGAGACGCTGATGGACGCGAAGGGCGTGTCCCGCGTCTACACGCCGAGGATCCGGACCCGAGACACGGTGTTCCTGATCGGTGCGGCGATCGTGGTGATGATCCTGATCATCGCCATCTCCCCGGTCCTGAGCACCTACGTGACGCTCCTTTTCGAACGGTTCCGCCAGTGGCTGTTCCACCTGAAGGAGCTGATTTGATCTCGTTCCGGTACCACATCTTCACGATCGTCGCGATCTTCCTGGCCGTGGGGCTGGGCCTGTTGTTCGGGTCATCCGTCGTCCAGCCCGCGCTGATCGAGGACCTGCGGAAGCAGGCCAACCAGCTCAGCCAGGACCTCTCGGACACCCGAGCCGAGGTCAACGACCTCAAGGCCCAGGTGAGCGCGCTGCAACGGGCAGGCGACATCCTGCCCTCGCTCGACCCGGGCACCCTGACCGGCAGGCCGGTGGTGCTCGTCACCCACGACGGCGTCGACGCGCGCCTGCTGTCACAGGCCCGGCAGTCGCTGTCCGAGGCCGCGGTCAAGGTCGTGGCCGAGCTGTCGGTCACCGACCGGATGGCGGTCGGCGACGAGCCGTCTCGGCAAGCCCTGGCCGAGTTGCTGGGGATGGCCGGGGATACCGAGACGGCGACGCTCCAGGTGCGTGCGGCCGAGGTGCTCGCCCAGCGCCTGGCTGCGGGGGAGCCCCGGCGCGCCGTCCCGCCGACCGGAACCGACATCCTGGATGAACTCCTGACCGCGAACTTCCTCACCACCCCGCCGGGGGCCCCTACGATCTCGCGGGGAGACCTTCCGGAGATCGGGGGGAAGGGACAGCTGGTGGTTGTCCTGTCCGGTGGGCAGGGCGAGCCCATCATCGATCCGCAGGACTTCTTCGTCCCGCTCGTCGAGGGGTTGGTCCAGCACGGGGCCACGGTCGCAGCGGGCGAGAGCGTGTCCACCGAGTACCCGTTCGTCCCCCCTCTGCGGGCCGATGGATCGGCCGCCGACGGCACCCGCATGGTGACCGTAGACGACCTCGACTTCTCGGTCGGCGGAGCGGCGCTCGTCCTGGGGCTGGAACGGCTCCTGTTCTTGGGACAGGGAGGCAACTACGGGATCAAGGCCGGAGCGACGGCCGCCCTCCCGCCCCTCACGTGACCACGCGAAGGGTCTGTGCGCTGATCGCGGCCCGCAACGAGGCTGACCGGATCGCGGCCACGGTCTCGGCCCTTCGCTCCCTTCCTCACGTCGAGGACGTGGTGGTGGTGGACGACGCCTCTACCGACGGAACGGCCTCGGCGGCCCTCGCCGCGGGGGCCACGGTCATGCAGGGCCGGCGCCGAGCCGGCAAGGGCAGGGCGCTGGAGGGGGCGCTCCGCCGCCTCCCGCCCGCCGGGGTCTGGCTTCTGGCGGACGCGGACCTCGGCCACACCGCCGCCCACCTCTGGGGCGTCCTGTCCGAGGTGCTCGAGGGCCGGGCCGACCTGGCGGTGGCCATCCTTCCGCCGGCGCGCGACGGGGGGTTCGGGCTGGTGAAGCGGTCGGCGGGGCGGGCCATCCGTCTGCTCAGCGGGTTCCCGGCCGTCGAGCCGCTCTCGGGACAACGGGCGCTCACCCAGGAGGCGCTCGAGGCATGCCGGCCCCTGTCGGCGGGGTTCGGGCTGGAGACCGGGATGACGATCGACGCGGTTCGCCGGGGGTTCCGGGTGGTCGAGGTGCGGGCGGACCTCGACCACCGGGCCACCGGGCGTGGCCTCGGGGGGTTCGCCCACCGCGGGCGACAGGGGATCGACGTTCTGTTCGCGATCCTGCCGCGGGCCCTGGGGCTTCGATGAGCGGGTGGGAAGGGCTCCGGGCTGAGAACTATCGCGGGGAGCAGCTCCCCGCGACTCTCGGGCTGGTGGCCATCGCCCCAGGAGCGGTCGCCGGGCTGCTCGCCGGCCTGGCCATCGTGGCCGGCCAGGGCCGGTCGCTCGATGCCGCCGCGTGGATCTCGCTCGGTGGAAGCCTCCTGGTGTTCGCCGCCGGGCTGATGGACGATCTCATGCCGCAAGGCCCTCGAGGGCTTCGCGCGCACCTGCGGGCGCTCGCGTCGGGCCACATGACCACGGGCATCCTCAAGCTGCTGGTCATCGCGGGGAGCTCGGTCGTCCTCGTTGCGGCCCAGCCCGTCCACCCCGGCGCCACCCGCCTGGCCGGCATCGTCCTGCTCGCGGCCTGCGCCAACCTGTGGAACGGGTTCGACGTCCGTCCCGGCCGGGCTGTGAAGTTCTTCCTGCTCGCCGGGGGCGCCGTCCTCGTGGCCGGCGTGCCCCTTCGGCTCGGGCCGAGCGTGCCCGGCGTCCTGGTGGCAGCGACCCTGGCCCTCCCCGCAGATCTCCGCGAGCGGGCCATGCTGGGCGATGGGGGATCGAACCTCCTCGGCTTCACGGCCGGCCTGGGGCTGTACCTGGTGCTCCCGGCGCTGTGGGTGTGGGTGGCCGCCTCCGTCGCGGTCGCCCTGAACGTGCTGGCCGACACCTTCACGCTCTCTCGCCTGATCGATGCCGTCGGGCCGCTTCGATGGTTCGACCGGCTGGGCAGGGTCTCCGCCGCGGACTGAGCACAGCCTGCTGCGGCCTGTCGCCGCCCTCTGCTAGCATGCAATCCCGAGGTGCAGAAAGAGCCGAAGTTCGTCTTCGTCACCGGCGGGGTCGCCTCGGGCCTCGGCAAGGGCATCACCACCGCCTCGCTGGGCAGGCTGTTCAAGTCCCGGGGCCTGCGGGTCGCCCTCCAAAAGCTCGATCCGTATGTGAACGTCGACCCTGGAACCCTGAACCCCTTCGAGCACGGCGAGGTGTTCGTGCTGGACGACGGGGCCGAGACGGACCTGGACCTCGGCCACTACGAGCGGTTCACCGACGAGAACCTGCACCGTGGCTCCAACCTGACCACCGGCGCCGTCTATTCGGCGGTGATCCAGAAGGAGCGCCGGGGCGACTACCTGGGCAAGACCGTGCAGGTCATCCCGCACATCACCGACGAGATCAAGGAGCGGATCCGATCCTACGCCTCGGCCGAGAACGCCGACCTGTTGATCGTCGAGGTCGGCGGCACGGTCGGCGACATCGAGAGCCTCCCGTTCCTGGAGGCGATCCGTCAGCTCCGGAACGAGGTCGGTCGGGATCGTTGCGCGTTCGTCCACGTCTCGCTGATGCCGTTCATCGGCCCGACCGGAGAGCTGAAGACCAAGCCGACGCAGCACTCGGTGAAGGAGTTGCGCTCGCTGGGCCTGCAGCCCGACGTCATCGTGTGCCGCTCCGACCGGCCCATCGGGCGCCACCTGAAGGAGAAGATCTCGCTCCTATGTGACGTCCCCATCTCCGGCGTGATCTCCGCGCCGGATGCCGACTCCATCTACCGGGTGCCACCGTTGCTTCGCAAGGAGGGACTGGACCGCGAGCTGGCGAAGCATCTCCGGATCGACGCCGAGCCCGACTTCTCCGAGTGGAACGCCCTGGTCGAGCGGATCGACGCGGCGACAGACCCGGTGTCGATCGCGATCGTGGGGAAGTACGTGAACCTCCGCGACGCCTACCTGTCGGTGATCGAGGCCCTTCGCCACGGGGGGTTCCATCACGGCGCCCAGGTGGACATCACGTGGGTATCGTCGGACGAGCTCGATCAGGCCGACGCGGCCACCGTACTGTCGGGGATCGACGGGATCGTGGTCCCCGGCGGATTCGGGTGGCGGGGCATCGAGGGCAAGCTCGAGGCCATCCACTACGCGAGGGGGAGCGGCGTGCCGTTCCTCGGCTTGTGTCTGGGGCTGCAATGCGCGGTCATCGAGTACGCGCGGAACGTCTGTGGACTCGAGGGCGCGAACTCCTCGGAGTTCGACCCGGCGACCACGCACCCCGTGATCGACCTCTTGCCCGAGCAGAAGAACGTGACCGACCTCGGTGGGTCCATGCGCCTTGGCGCCCAGCCCTGCCACGTGGTACCAGGGAGCAGAGCCGCCGTAGCGTACGGCGAGCAGGTCGTGTACGAGCGGCACCGACACCGCTACGAGGTCAACCCGGCCTACCATCAGATCCTCTCCGAGCACGGGCTCGTGTTCTCGGGGCTCTCGCCCGACGGGCGGCTGGTCGAGATCATCGAGCTGCCCGACCATCCGTTCTTCATGGGGGGCCAGTTCCATCCGGAGCTTCGGTCCCGGCCCACCCGCCCGCACCCGCTCTTCCGGGAGTTCGTGGGGGCGGCGCACGCTC
>JBIOUU010000031.1:0-25530 GCA_044867345.1 Actinomycetota bacterium | reverse complement strand
ACAGGGCGCCGGCGATCGAGGCGTTCGAGACCAGGAGGGCCGCGGCGAGGGGATGGCCCCCCATGACCCACGAGACCGCCCGGATGACCAGCGGGTAGAGGGGGAAGAACGCGGCGCTCCCGTCGCTCACCCGGTAGCCGTCCGAGGCGATGCGGAGGAACCACAGCGCGTCGAACCGTTCGAAGCTGGTGAAGGCGTTGTGCCATCCGGGGTTGGGAAGGGGCTGCGCCCGCCAGCCGGGAACCGAGACCGGCTTGAGCGGAGGAAACAGCTCGACGGCCACAAGCCCCAGGATCAGCAGACCCAGGCGCACCGACAGGAAGACCGTCAGGCTGTAGCGGATCCCTTCCCGCGTCTCGGGCTTCACGCGGGGACGTCCGCCAGCGCGGCGGCGGGAGCGAGGGGCACGACATCCACCTCAGGCCTGCGGACCCATGCGACCAGGCACCAGACCAGGATGGCAGCCCGGACCAGGACGGCCACCTCGAACGCGCCGATGGGAAGTCCTCCGGCGCCTGTGTACCGGCCGAACCAGGAGAACCGGGTCAGGAACACGGCGACGTCGGCAACCTCGAACGCGGCGAACAGGCGGAGGTTCGGCAGGACCATGGCGAACCAGGGGAGCAGCCACAGCCCGTATTGCGGCGAGTACACCTTGTTCGTCAGCAGGAACGCCACGAGGAGGGCGAACCCGAACGTCCAGCGGGGGAAGTCCGGCACGACCCTTCGGCGGAGCCGGTACAGCAGGATCGAGGCCGCCACGAATACTGCGGCGGAGGCCGCGTTGACGAGGCGGGTGTGTCCGCAGTACAGGTTGCCCCCGAGGCGGTTGCAGGCGATGAACCACAGGCTGTCCCAGTCGGCCGGGCGGGCGGCGTTGAACCGGAAGAACTCCCACCAGCTCTTGGGGGCGGCCAGTGCGAACGGAAGGTTCACCGCCACCCAGGTGCCGGCCCCGGCCCAGGCGAGGTGGATACCCCGGTCTGGCTCCCGGTCCCGGAATCGCCCCAGGACGAACGGCAGGAGCAGCAGGGCGGGATAGATCTTGGCCGCGGCTCCCAGGCCGAGCAGCGCGCCGGCCCAGACGTCGCGCCGGTTCAGGTAGGCGAGCGTCGCGGCCGTGGCCAAGGCCACCGCCAGAAGGTCCCAGTTCATGAAGCCGTAGATGAGGAGCGTCGGCGCGAGCGCGAAGTACAGGGCGCGGGACCCCACCAGCAGGTACAGGCAGACGAGCACGACGAATGCCGCGATCGAGAGCAGCACCACGTTGGCGTAGAAGAACCCGGCGATGCCGTTCGACATCCAGGCGGCCAGGCGCATGGCGTACATCGAGAGCACCGGGTACTCGTCGCATTCGCCGTCCGCCGACGTGCAGACGTCCAGGTACGGCAGCCGGCCTCCCGTGAGCTGCTCGGTGCCGTAGAGGGGCACGATGTCCGAGTAGCAGTACGAGCGGTACTGACGGCCGTCGCCCCAGTCGCCGCTGGCACAAGGCGCCTTCAGCGCGATCCCCAACGCCAGCGTGGTCGCTAGGCAGGCCATGACCAGGCCGAGCCCGATCTGCTTCGTGGGCAGTACCACGGGGCCGATTATCCGCCCGGGCACGGCCGACAAGTGAGGTCACACACGCCGGACATGGGTGCGGGGCCGCCGAGGGGGAGGCGGCCCCGCCGTCACCTGTGAGTGCGCGCCGAGCCGGCGTCCGCACCCCCAGATGAACGAGAGAGCGATGAGCTCTCGTGGTCCGGATCACCTTTCGGTTCGGCAGGACGGGGGAACCGCTGCATCCCACGCGACGGGTAGAACCGGGTACCTGATTTCGAGTAGGCGCGGCGGCGGCTCGGTGCGCCGGCTAGATCGTGATCCCGCCGTGCTTCACGGCGAAGGCCACGGCCTCCAGCTTGGAGTGCACGCCGAGCTTGGCCAGCACGTTCCGAACGTGCGTCTGGACCGTCTGGGGGCTGATGAATAGCTTGTGGGCGATCCCCTCGTTCCGCATCCCCTCGGCCAGGAGCTGAAGGATCTCCCGCTCCCGGTCGGTGAGCTCCTCGAGGAGCGCCTCGGCATCCCGGCGCGCCTCCCGCTCCTGGGACACCTGGTGCAGGAGCCGGGTCAAGGTGGCCGGGTCGATCAGCACCTCGCCCTCGGCGGCGGCCTTGGCCGCCGAGAGGACCTCGCCGGCCGCCTCCTCTTTGCCCAGGAAGCCCGATGCCCCCGCCTCGACCGCCTCCACCAGGAGCCGGTCGTCGTCGTGGGCCGTCATGATCACGACCTTCGTGGCCGGCGAGACCTCCTTGATCTTGCGGGTGGCCTTGATGCCGTCCATGTGGCCCTTGAACACGATGTCCATCAGCACGACGTCGGGCTGATGCTCGCGGCACAGTTCGATGGCCTCCTCGGGCACGTGGACCGGTGGGGCGATCATCCGAAGGGAGCCGTCCCGCTCCACCACCATGGCCAGGGCGTCGGTGAGGATCTTGTGGTCGTCGCAGATGAGCAGGGTGGTCGGCCCGTTGGCTTCGCTCGACACGACTGTCACCCTCCTGGAAGCGTGACCCGGAGCATGGTACCCCTGTCCCTCTCGTCCTCGATATCGATGCGCCCGGCCATGGCCTTGAGATGCGCCCGACAGATGAACAGGCCGAGCCCGGCGCCGGGGGTCTCCTCATACCCGGGGGGGCGCCACTCCGTGAACTCCCCGAAGACGTCTTCCCGGTGTTTGGCGGGGATCCCGGGGCCCCGGTCGGCGACCTCCACGACCGCGTCGCCGTCCGGCGACCGGTAGGCCCGGACCTCGATGGGGGCGTCGGGCGGAGAGAACTTCGATGCGTTGTCGAGCAGATGGACGATGACCTCGGTGAGGCGGGTTCGATCGAGCGCGACGGTGAGGCCGTCCTCCACCTCCACCACCATCGCGTGCTGGCCGCTCGGGGAGCGCCAGGCGACCTCCTGGACCAGGGCACCCAGATCCTCGTCTCGCACGTGGTAGCTGATCTGGCCTGCATCGATCCGAAGGGCAGTGGAGATCTCATCGGCGATGAGCTTGAGCCTGTTCGCCTCCACGTCGATCAGCCGGAAGAACTCGAGTCGCTCGTCGTCGCTCATCGAGGCGTAGAGGCGGATGCCGGACGACGCGAGCCCTTTCACGGACATGATCGGGTTCTTGAGCTCGTGTTCGATCTTCGAGGTCAGGTCGGCCCGGCGCTCCGCGTCCTCGGCCATTCCCACCCCTGGGCGCGTGCGGATTCGAGCCCATACGAAGGCGACGACGGCGAAGGCGATGAGGCCCGCCCCCGCTCCGAGCAGGAAGGCGCCGGCTGTGTCGCTCACCGACGCGGAGTGTATGGCCTTCGGCCTGCCCGGCCCAGGAGGTATGCCCAGACTCCGGGCTTGCTACCGGCGAGGGCTACTCATAGGAGTGCTCCGCGTCGGGGAACGTGCCCGCCTGGACCTCCCGTGCGAACGCCTGCGCGGCCTCCGCGATCTCCTCACGCAGGTTCGCGTAGGCCTTGGCGAACTTGGGGAGCTTGCCGTCCGACAGGCCCAGCAGATCGGTGAGCACCAGGACCTGCGCGTCGCACCCGGGCCCGGCCCCGATGCCGATGGTGGGGATGTGCAGGTGGTCGGTGATCCGCGTTCCGAGCTCGGCGGGGACTCCCTCGAGGACGATGGAGAACGCGCCGGCTTTCTGGAGGGCGCTCGCCTGTTCCTGGATCCTGGTCGCGGCCTCCTCGCCACGGCCCTGCACCCGATAGCCGCCCATCCCGTGGACCGATTGCGGGGTCAGGCCGACGTGGGCCATGACCGGGACACCGAGCTCGACCAGGCGGTGGGTCAGCTCGACTTGGGGGCCCTCGAGCTTGACGGCGTGTGCCCCGCCCTCCTTCAGGAACCGGCCGGCGTTTCGGACGCCCTCCCCCACCGAGACCTGGTACGAGAGGAACGGCATGTCGGCGACGACCATGGCGCTTTCCGCGCCGCGGGTCACCGCGCGGACGTGGTGCAGCATCTCCTCCATGGTCACGGGCAGGGTGTTCTCGTAGCCCAGGACGTTCTGGGCCAGTGAATCGCCCACCAGGAGCACCGGGATGCCGGCCTGGTCGAGGATCCGGGCGGTGGGGAAGTCATAGGCGGTGAGCATGGACCAGCGCCTGCCCTCCGCCTTCCATCCACGCAGGTCATGGACGGTCACGGTCATCGCTCGCGCCTCCTTTCGCATGAGTGCACGGCTCCAGGAAGTGTAACCCCCGGCTCGCCAGCGACCTTCCAGGCCCAACCCGGTGGCTGTCGGTGGCCGGTGCTAGGGTCCCGACGGTGGAAGAGCCGGTAGATCCGCCCGCAGACCCGGTAGACTCTGGAGGCCAGCCACGTCCTGCTCCCCGGTGGGGGGCCGTCCAGACCAGAGGAGGTGGGGACCTGAGGTCCTACGAAGTGATGTTCATCGTGCCCCCCGAGGCCGACGAGTCGGTCATCGGCGGGGTCCTCGATCGGATCACCAAGATCGTCTCCCAGGCGGGGGGCGAGGTCGGCAAGGTCGATCGATGGGGACGGCGGCGCCTGGCCTACGAGATCGCCCGGCAGGGCGAGGGCTACTACGTCGTCGTGGCGTTCACGGCGGAGCCGTCGGTGATCGCCGAGCTCGAGCGGAGCCTGCACCTCGCCGACGAGGTGCTGCGGTTCAAGGTGGTCCAGAGAGCCGCCTAGGAGACTTCCCCCTCCCCGGCACGCCATCCGCCGGGGGGCTGGAAACGGACAGGTAGGTGATGGAGATGGCGAGCGATAATCAGATCACGATCGTCGGGAACCTCACGGATGACCCGGAGCTTCGGTACACGCCGAACGGCGCGGCCGTCGTGAACTTCTCGGTGGCCGTCACGCCCCGGATCCGAGACGAGGGCGGTGGCTGGAAGGACGGCGACACTTCGTTCTTCCGGGTGAACGCATGGCGGACCCTGGCCGAGAACTCCGCCGAGTCCCTCACGCGGGGCTCGCGGGTGGTCGTGGTGGGCCGCCTCCGTCAGCGCTCCTGGGAGACCCCGGAGGGCGAGCGGCGATCGGTGGTCGAGATCGAGGCCGACGAGCTGGGGCCGAGCCTGCGGTGGGCCACGGCCAAGATCGAGCGCCAGGGCGGTAAGGCCGGCGGCGACTGGTCGGCCAAGGCCCCCGCCCCGGTCGGCGCAGGCCAGAATTCGGACGAGGAGACGCCACTGGATGCCCCCTAAAACCAAGAAGCGACCGCCGAGGAAGGAAAAGGAAGAGAAGGCCTGGCAGAAGAAGCAGAAGCGGAAGGTCTGCATCTTCTGCAAGGACCGGATCGAGTACGTCGACTACAAGGACGTCATGGTGCTGCGGAAGTTCGTCTCCGAGCGGGGCAAGATCCGTGCTCGCCGGGTGACCGGCAACTGCGCCCAGCATCAACGGGACGTGGCCGTGGCTGTCAAGAACGCCCGCGAGATGGCGCTCCTACCGTACTCCAGTCGATGAAGGTCATCCTCCAGAGGTCCGTCGACAAGCTCGGCCTGCCCGGGGACATCGTCGACGTCGCGGACGGCTATGCCCGGAACTATCTGATGCCTCGCGGGCTCGCGGTCAGAGCGTCCAAGGGCGGGGTGAAGCACGTCGAGAGCCTCAAGCGGGCCCATGCCACCCGGGTGTCGCAGGAGCAGGCGGAAGCCCAGGAAGTGGCCGATCGGCTGAGCGCGAGCCCGATCAAGGTGAAGGCCCGGGTGGGCGAGGAGGGCCGGCTGTTCGGCAGCGTGACGGCCTCCGACCTCGCGGAGGAGATCGAGCGCCAGACCGGGGTGAAGGTGGACCGCCACGACGTCCATCTGGACGAGCCCATCCGAAGCGTCGGGGTCCACCAGGTGAGGGTGCACCTGTTCGCCGAGGTGGACCCCGTCGTCCCGGTCGAGGTCGAACCCGCCGAATAGGGCCCGCATCGTTCCTCGAATGACACGATTGTCATTGCCCTCCTGTACACACATGTCTCCACGGGGTTTTCCACAGATCCCGTGGCAGGTGGAGGTGGGTATGACAACAAAGTTTCCGTGCGTACCTGGGCCGGCGGAATCCACAAGGGTTTTCCCCGTGACTCGGGCGCTTCCCGCATCTAGGGTCGGCATCTCGCCGTTGGGCGTCCAGGAGAGGGGGATCGTTGGCGACGAGAGCTGACGAGGTCCGCCGCCTCCGACCCGAACGGGTCCCGCCCCACAACCTGGAAGCCGAGGAGTCGGTCCTCGGCGCCATGATGCTCTCGACCGAGGCCATCGCCGACGTCGTCGAGGTGGTCAAGCCCGAGGACTTCTACAAGTCCGCGAACGGGGCGATCTTCGACACCCTTCGGGGGATCTACGGGCGGGGCGACCCGGTCGACGCCATCACCGCCGTCGAGGAGCTCCGGCGACGCAGTGTGCTGGAACAGGTCGGCGGGCACCTGTACATCCACGAGCTCGTCGAGCAGGTGCCCACGCCGGCCGCGGCGGGCAACTACGCGCGGATCGTCGCCCAACACGCGCTGCTGCGTCGGCTGATCCAGGCGGCGGGCGACATCATGGAGATGGGGTACTCGGCACCCGAGGATCCCGAGCGGGTAGCAGACGAGGCCGAGCAGCGGATCTACGACGTGGCCCGCCACGACGAGAAGGACCAGGTGGCCTCCCTGCGAGAGTTGGTCGACCAGGCCATGACCGATCTGGAGCAGATCCAGAATCGGGAGTCGGCCTTCGCGGGCCTGCCGACCGGCTTCCGGGACCTGGACGAGCTTCTGTCGGGCCTGCAGCAGGGGAACCTCGTGATCGTGGCGGCCCGTCCCGGAGTCGGGAAGTCCTCGTTCGCCACCAACGTCGCCAGGAACGCGGCGGTCGAGTCTCGGGTGCCGGTGGCGATGTTCTCCCTCGAGATGTCGAGGTGGGAGATCGGGATGCGGCTACTGTGCGGCGAGGCCGGCGTCCCATGGGACCGGATCCGGGGCCGCCGCGTGGGGGCCGACGACTGGTCGCGCGTCGTGCAGGCCGCGGAGGTCCTGCACGATGCGCCGCTTTCCATCGTGGACTCGGGCAACGTCACGATCGTCGACATCCGAGCCAAGGCCCGGCGGCTCTCAGCGCGGAGACAGGGCCTGGGGCTCATCATCGTGGACTATCTCCAGCTGATGTCGCACCACCGCAGGGTGGACAACCGCCAGCAGGAGATCGCCGAGATCAGCAGGAGCCTCAAGCTCCTGGCCAAGGAGCTGAAGATCCCGGTCATCGCGGTCTCTCAGCTGAACCGGGACCCCGAGCGGCGCCAGGACAAGCGCCCTCAGCTGTCGGACCTCCGCGAATCCGGTGCCATCGAACAGGATTCCGACGTCGTCATGTTCATCCATCGCGACGATTCCGATCCGGCGAAGAAGGGACTGGCGGACCTCATCGTCGCCAAGCACCGGAACGGGCCCACGGATACGGTCCCGGTGACCTTCCTTCCACATCTCACACAGTTCCGGAACTACGCGCCGGCGTCCGCCTAGCTGCCTTCTGCCATAGGCTGCCGGCATGACGGCCGAGGTCCGTCGCGTCCGCGCCATCCACCGCCGGCTCCTGAAGCACTTCGGTTCCCTCGAGCCGCCCCGGCGGAGCGATCCGCTGGAGGAGCTCGTCCTCACCGTGCTCTCGCAGAACACGAGCGACGTCAACAGCTTCCGAGCCTTCGAGTCGCTTCGGGCCCGGTTCCCCACGTGGGAGGCACTGGCCCGTGCGCGGCCTTCGGAGGTGGCTGCCGCGATCCGTTCCGGCGGCCTGTCGAACGTGAAGGCGCCGCGCATCCTGGCCATCCTGCGCGCCATCGAGGAACGGGAGGGACACCTCGACCTGACCTTCCTTCGGGCCGCGACCGATGCGGAGGCGCGCGACTACCTGACCTCGCTCCCCGGGGTCGGTCCGAAGACGGCGGCGGTCGTCCTGGCCTTCTCCCTTGACCGTCCGGCCTTCCCCGTTGACACGCACGTCCATCGCGTGGCTGGCCGCCTGGGCTTGATCCCGCCGAAAGCGTCCGCAGCCAAGGCGCACGACATCCTGGAGGCGATCACGCCGCCCGATCTCCGGGTCGCCATGCACGTCGGCCTGATCCGCCTAGGCCGAGAGATCTGCAAGCCGGGCCGGCCGAGGTGCGAGATCTGTCCACTCGCCGACTTATGCCCCACGGCGCCCACGATCCTCCTCGGGTGAACGCCTGAGCGCTTGCCCCTTAGCTGGATGGAGCGGGCGAGGGGAATCGAACCCCCGTCTCGAGCTTGGGAAGCTCACGTTCTGCCATTGAACCACGCCCGCACTGCGCCACCGGCCGATCGCCCGGCCACGATCCGCCAGTGTATCGGGGCCTCTTGGCCATGCGCTTGCGGCTACCTCGCGCCTGGGGTTTCGGCCTTCGGGTGACCTGCTAGCGTTCCTGCTCCCATGCAGGACGAGGTTGCCTCGCAAGATCCCAGCTTCTGGCCGAGCCTCCTCAACCGGCTGACTGGCGGGCAATCGCTTTCTACGGAGCAAGCCGCTCGCGCCATGCTGGCCATCATGGAAGGCAACGCCACGCCGGCCCAGGTCGGCGGGTTCCTGATGGCCCTTCGCACCAAGGGCGAGACCGTCGATGAGATCGAGGGGCTGTCGCGCACAGCGCTCGAGATGGCGCACCCGGTCCGGTGCTCCGAGCCTGTCGTCGACACATGCGGGACCGGAGGTGACCGCTCGGACACCTTCAACATCTCCACGCTCGCGGCCATCGTGGCGGCGGGCGCCGGGGCCGTCGTGGCCAAGCACGGCAACCGAGCGGCCTCCTCGCACTGCGGGTCGGCCGACCTGCTCGAGGCCCTCGGCGTCCGGATCGACCTCGGGCCGGACGGGGTCGAGCGATGCCTGACCGAGGCGGGTATCGCATTCATGTTCGCTCCCGTCTTTCATCCAGGCGCGGCACATGCCGCACCGGTCCGCCGCGAGCTCCGCGTGCCCACCGCGTTCAACTTCCTCGGGCCTCTCACGAACCCCGCCCGGCCGCACGCCCAGGTGGTGGGGGTGTCCGACCTTCGGATGCTTCCGCTCGTCGCGGAGGTGCTGGCCCGTCGGAGGGTCAGAGCCAAGGTCTTCCGAGGCCAGGACGGCCTGGACGAGCTCACGACTACCGGGCCGTCCACGGTCTACGAGACCGCGGACGGAGACGTGAAGGAGCGGCTCCTCGATCCCGGGGACCTCGGACTCCTCCGGGCGCGGGATGCCGACCTGAAGGGCGGTGACGCCGAGACGAACGCGAGCATCGCGCGGTCCGTGCTGGCGGGCGAGCACGGGGCGCGGCGCGACGTGGTGTTGCTCAATGCCGGCGCGGCGCTGGAGGTGGCAGGGCGCGCGGCGAACATCGGGGACGGGATGGCCGCTGCCGCCGAATCGATCGACTCCGGCGCGGCAGCCAGAGCGCTCGACCGTTGGGTCGAGGTCTCACAGCGAGCGCCGGGGTGACCGGCGACGCGGCCAGGTCCTCTAACCGTCCGACCCGGTAGCATCGCCGCGATGATCCTCTCGGACGTCGACATCCGAAAGGAGATCGAGTCGGGCCGGATCGTGATCGACCCGTTCGACCCCGCATCGATCCAGCCGTCCTCGGTCGACCTCCACGTCGACGACCGATTCCGGGTGTTCGCCAACTCTCGGTACCCCTATATCGACGTGAAGAAGGAGTTGCCGGGTCTCACCGAAGTCGTCGAGGTTGCCGAACCCGACCCGTTCATCCTCCACCCCGGCGAGTTCGTGCTGGGGTCGACCCTGGAGCGCGTGGCCATCCCCGACGATATGGTGGCCAGGCTCGAGGGGAAGTCCTCGCTCGGGCGATTGGGCCTATTGATCCACTCGACCGCGGGGTACGTGGATCCCGGTTGGGACGGCTACCTCACGCTCGAGCTGTCGAACGTGGCCAACCTTCCCATCACGATCTACCCGGGGATGAAGATCGGACAGATCTCGTTCTTCCGGCTGACGACGCCCGCGGAGCGGCCCTACGGGTCGACCGAGACACGGAGCAAGTACCAGGGACAGCGAGGTCCCACGGCAAGCCGGTTCTTCGAGGAGTTCGGCGAGCCCGAGCCAAGTTGACGCCGCAACCGCAGCTTCCCGCTCAGGCGACCTGAGGGTCGCCCGAGTGGACGCCCAGCCGGATGAGTGCTTCCTCGGCTGCGGCCACGATCGCCGGGACGGGGTCGTTGAGCGCCGCATCCACGATGGCTTGCGCCCCCTTCGGATCCCCCAGTGCTGCCAGGAACTGCGTGGAGCGGAGCCGGATGCGCTCGTCCGGGTCCGAGAGCACGCCGATCAGGGCGTCGACGGCCTCGACTCCGCCGATCGCGCCGATCGCTTCCACGGCTCGCAGGCGGGCCTCGGCCTCCGTGGAGCCCAGGCGCCCCGCCAGCCGGCCGACTCCGACGATATCCCCGAGCAAGCCACCCACGATGGGCACCACCTCGGCGCTCCCGTGGAGCAGCACGTCGATGAGCAACTCTTGCGACGACGGCCCGATCTTCTTCAAGAGTTCGGCGGCGGCACCGCGCAGGTTGGGAACAGCCAGAACACCGGCCAGCCTTTTCGCCACGGCGGGCGAGCTCCACTGCGTGAGGACCTCGCTGGCAACCGTTCGTACCCCGCCGTCGGCATCCTGGAGCGCGGTCACCAGGAATCCGAGCACCGCCTCGTCGTCGATGACGCCCAGGGCTCGCACGGCCTCCACACGAACCTGGGGGAACGGGTCCGCGATCGCATTGCCGAGCGCCCGAACCGCGGAGGTGTCGCGGAGACGCCCGAGGGCAGCCGCGGCCGACGCCCGCACCGCGGGGACGGGATCCTGGAGGGACTGGATCGATGCCTCGAGGCAGGCCTGGCTCCTGCTCCATCCGGCGAGCTCGAGCGCGAGCACTCGTTCCTCCTGGTCCGGTGAGCCGTAGTGCATGAGTGCGAGCTCGGTCAAGGCGGCCTGGTTCGAGTGGGAGAACACGGAACCGAGTTCGTTCCGCTCCTCCGGCCTACTCTGGCGAAAGGCCGACCATACGAACTCGTGGTCGTTGTCCTCCCTCGAAGCGAGCTGGTTCATGGCGGCGCGCCGGACCGGTTCGTCGCCATCGGACAATCCGCTGAGAAGGAATGGATCGGCGTCGCGACCGAGGCCGGGCGTCAACTCCTCCAGAGCCGCCGCCCGGACGACCGGATCGAGGTCGGCCATCGCTCGGGTCATCGCGGCGGAGGCATCGATGTTGGCCCGCCCGATCACGCGGACGGCTGCGGCTCGGAGGGACGGCGAGTGATCGGTCTCCAGCACGAACCGCGCGACGTCGACACAGCTCGGATCGCCGGATTCACCCATCACTTCGAGGACCGCCATGCGGACCGGGACCGAGGGGTCGTCGAGATGGGCCCGAAGGTGGGGCAGCACGGGCGGACCGGACGAGCTCCAGAGCACTCGGATGGCTTCGGGCTTGCGAGATTCGTCCACCTGTCCCAGCAGGCCGACCAGGTCCTCCAGCCGCACCCGAGCCAGGGCCTTCAGGAACGGCTCTCGTGCCTCGAGTGGAAGCTCGATGGCGCGGTTCAGGATGTCCACCCCGATCTCGTAGAGGCGAAGCGCGCCCACGGTCTCCGCCGCGGCGGAGGCCGTATCGAGGTCACCCGTGTGCATGGCCTCGCGCGCCCATGCGAGGACCCGGTTCCGCTCCACCCCGCCCAGACCCGACCGTGCCAGGTGGCGGACCGCCTCGTCCGCATCGTGCAACGAGCGGGCGAGCGAGGCGATGCGTTCGGCCTCCGCGGGAGCAAGGGGCGTGTCGTCCGAGACCTCCGATCCGCCGATGGGGTACTCGTCGGTTCGCCCGATGGCGTCCGCCGCGACCTCAGCGACCTCGCGGATCTCGTCCAGTGGATCCGAGACAAGGGTGGCCAGCGCGCGGAGGATCTCGGGCGACTCCTCGCCCTCCACCAGGATCCGCACGGCTCCCAGACGCCGGAGGTCGGGCAGCGACAGGCTGCCGACGAGGCGCGAGATGCCGGCGGCCCGGCTCAGTCGGGCGATCGACGGGCCTTCCTCCATCGTCGGAGGGGAGTCCATCTCGCCGATCGAGGTGAGCAGGAGATCGAGCTCAGTCTCACCGAGGGTCGACGTCGATGCCAGGAGCTCGGGCAGCAGGTCGAGCGCTGCCGCTTGGGTGAGTGGCCAGCGCCGTGCGGCGACCAACGGAGCGAGGAGGACGAGATCGCGAGATCCACGTTCGGCCGCCAGGCGAACCGCCATCGCCCGAACCTGATCGGCGGGGTCCATGAGTGCCTGCCTGACGGTGGCATCGTCCACGCGGTCGGCATGGCTCGACAAGATCTCCAGAGCCAGCCGGCGGACCTCCTGGTCCGGGTCGAGCACCAACCCGACGACCTGCTCGAGCTCACCGTCGCCCAGGCCGCGCTCCGCGAGCTCTCGGAGCGCACGGCGCCGCTCCTGCGGATCGCGAGCGTTGAGTGATGCCTCGGCGGGCCCTGGCTCGGGCTCTACGTCGGGAGCGGCCCCCTCCACCTCGAGCGGGGCGACCTCGGCTTCCGAGCTGGCCACAGCTTCGAACGTTTGAACGGGTTCGGCAGGTTCGCCCGCTTCGCCCGCTTCGCCCGCTTCGCCCGCTTCGCCCGCTTCGCCCGCTTCGCCCGCTTCGGCCGCTTCGGCCGCTTCGGCCGCTTCGCCCGCTTCGGCGCGAACCGGCTCGACTGGCTCAGGGCTGTCGGGAGCCTCGGGCGCGGGCGCCTCGACGACCTCGAGCTCAATCGCGGCCGGTTGCTCCGGGACCGCATCGGTCGGCGGCTCCTCGATCTCGGCCGCGGGCTGCTCGAGCTCCTCCTCGGCCGGCGACTGTTGCTCTGACGGGGGCTCATCGGAGGGCTCGGATGCCGCCGGGACCTCCTCCTCCTCTTCCTCGGCCATCTGGGCGCGGCGCTCGGCGAGCGCCTTCAAGCTCCGGTACCAGTCCTCCTCGTACGCGTCGACACGCTTGCCCTTCGGGGGGGAGCCGCCCGCATCGGAGCCTCCGGCGTTGCCGGAGGAGGCGTCGTGGCCATCGGATCCGTCCTCACCCTTCTGGCCGAGGAGGCCACCGATCAGACCCTGCTTCCGCTCCATCTATCTGCCGCCTCCGAGCGTCCGCTTCCCGCTCGTCGATCCGGGCGCCCGCCTTCGATCCCCGGCCATGCCCGAGCCGTTCGGGGCATGCCCGGATCCGCTGCTCACAGCTGCCGGCATCCCGGTGACCACGGGAGGGTCACCGGTGAGTCGTTGCGTTGGAGGGCTCGACGTCCTCCGGGTCCATCGCGTACGGCGTGGGACCGATCCCCATCGATACCGCTGCCATGGCGGCCTGCGTCCGATTGCTCACGCCGAGCTTCCGGAAGACCGCGGCGAGGTGCGCCTTCACGGTCTTCTCGGACAGGAACAGGGCCCGGGAGATGTCCCGATTGCTCTTTCCCTCGGCCAGCAGGGCCAGGATGTCGGTCTCTCGCTGCGTCAGACTGGTCGATGGGCGGCTGTGCGACTCGTTCTTGTCGCCGCCTCCCACCTCCATGGCGTCGAACAGGTTCTGGATGACCCTGGGTGACAGGACGTTCCCGCCACCCGAGATCGCCACCCTGATGGCCTGCTCCAGGTCCTCCGGCGTCGCGTCTTTCAGCAGATACCCGGCGGCCCCTTCGGCCAAGGCTCGCCGTACGTAATGGGCATGGTCGAACGTGGTCAGCACGATCACGGGGACCTGGGGCCATCTCGTCCGCAGATCGTGGAGCAGCTCGAGGCCGTCGGTGTTCGGCATCCGTACGTCGACGAGGGCGACGTCGACCGGGTTGGCCTCCATCACCCGAAGGGCTTCGTCCGCTCCCGCCGTCTCCTCGACGTCCGCGTCGCCGAAGCATTCGCGCACGACATGAGCCATGCCGCGACGCACCAGCGCGTGATCGTCAACGATCATGATCCTCACGGTTCGTCTCCTCGCTCGTCGACGGGTAGCCGGGCGACCACCCGAGTCCCACGCCCCGGGGATGATTCGATGTCGAGGGTGCCGCGCACCTCCGCCACCTGGCGTCGCATCATCTCCAGGCCCAGATGCCCGTTCTCCAGCTCGCCCGGGGACGTCTGGAAGCCCTGCCCCCTGTCCTCTACTTGCACCTCGACCCGCTGGGATGTGGCCTGGACCCTGACGGCCACATCCTTCGAGGCCGAGTGCTTCGCCGCGTTGGCCACCCCTTCCCTGATGACCGAGGAGGCCGCCTGGAGCACCGAGCCGTGGACTGCGCCGAGGTCGCCCTCTATCGACCACGAGGCGGGAAGCCGCCACCGCTCCAGCACTTTCTGCACGACCAGCTCGAGTGGCTCCTCCTGGGGCGATCCCTCCCGCGGCGATCCGTCGGGCGACAGGGCGGCCAGCATCCGGCGGATCTCTTCAAGAGCTCGTCGCAGCTCGGTCGCCGCCTCGGCCAGGGCCGCTGTGGCCTGCGTGGGGTCGACTTCCACCCGCCGGGCCATCCATTCCAGCTCGAGCACGGACGCCGTCACGACCTGCGTGAGGCCGTCGTGGATGGCATAGGCCCACCGTGTTCGCTCCTTGGCGTACGGGTCGTCGAGATCGTCCGAGTCGGAGGGCACGAGGCTCACGAGCGATGTGAGCATCCCCCGAAGGGCGGCGACCGAGCGGACGGAAGACTTCGGCGTGAGTCGCGCGAACACCAGGTCGTCACCGCGGGGGCATGCGATCCAACCCTCGGCCCGACCTTCGAGCACGTCGTCGAGGTGAAGCGGAAGCGGCCCCGATCCCGGCGCGGCCCACCAGGCGATCCTGCGGGTGGACGCGCCCGTTCGAACGAGGCCCACGGCGTCGAGGTTCAGCAGCTCGGCGAGGCGCCGGCATTCGGCGGCCTCGTCGGCCTCGTGGACGACAGCTGTCTCCACCCGTCCCCTTCCTTCTCCGGCCGGCACGGCCCACGGCCGTGCTGCCTGCCTCTCGCCCTTGCTACTGCGGACGACACCGGGGGTCGTCCGTTCGACCAAGCCAAGCCGTTCGGTCTAGTTCTTCCTTCGGACGGTTCGAGGCCGCGCTTGAACCGCCGGCCGTGAGGCGAGCCATGGGGCCGAGAAGGCGGGGCTCGGCGAGCGCGAGCCGGTCGACCCGAGGGAACGACCGAGGTCGGAAGGGGGCTACTCCGAAGGGACTAGGCGATCCCCGGACGTCGCCATGGCCAGGACCTGGGCGACGTCGGCGACCCCGATCTCGTCGCCCCGTGCCCGGGCCCCGTCATCCAGCATCACGAGGCAATAGGGGCAGGCCACGCCGACCATGTCCGCGCCGGTGGAGGCGGCCTCGTCCATGCGCTCCCGGTTGATGCGCTTGCCGATCCGCTCCTCCATCCACATCCTGGCGCCTCCGGCCCCGCAGCACAGGCTCCGGCTCCCGTGGCGGGGCATCTCCACGGTCGACAGGCCGGGGACCGCATCCAGGACCTGCCGGGGCTCCCCGTAGACGTCGTTGTGCCGCCCCAGGTAGCAGGGGTCGTGATAGGCGAGCAGTGCCCGCACCTGCCCCGTGGGCTGGATGCGGCCTTCGTCGACCAGCTGGGCGAGCAGCTGGGTGTGATGGAGTACCTCGTACCGGCCACCGTAGTCCGGGTACTCGTTGCGGAGCGTGTTGAAGCAGTGGGGGCAGTTGGCCACGATCTTCGTGACCCCGGAGCCATCCAGCGTTGCCACGTTCTGCTCCGCAAGCGTCTGGAACAGGTACTCGTTCCCGATGCGGCGGGCCGGGTCGCCGGTGCAGAGCTCCTGCGGGCCGAGGATGGCGAACGACACTTCGGCATCCCTGAGGAGGCCGGCGACGGCGCGCGAGACCCCGCGGGCTCGGTCGTCGAATGAGCCGGCACATCCCACCCAGTACAGGAACTCGGGAGCCTGCTCGCCCTGGCCGAGCAGGGGCACATCCATCCCCTCAGCCCACGCCGCGCGCTGTGACTGGGGCTGGCCCCACGGATTGCCGGCGGTCTCCAGGTTCCGAAGGAGCGCGGCCGACTCGGGGGGGAACCGTGACTCACCCATCACCAGGTTCCGACGCAGGTCGACGATGTGGTCGATGTGCTCGATGTCCACGGGACACTCCTGCATACACGCGCCGCACGTCGTGCAGGCCCACACGACCTCCTCGTCGACGATCTCCGGGACGAGTGGGGTCCTCTGGATCTCGCTCGAGGTCCTTCCGGCCTCGAGGATCTTCGGCCCTTCCTCGAAAAGGTTGTCGCGCAGGTTCATGATCAGCAGCTTCGGCGAGAGCGGCTTCCCCGTGTTCCATGCCGGGCACGCGTTCTGACATCTGCCGCATTCGGTGCAGGCGTAGAGGTCAAGGGCCTCCTTCCACGTGAGGTCCTCGACCGTCGCGGCGCCGAGCCGGATCTCGTCGGAGTCTGAGGCGTCCACGTCGATCCGCAGCGGCGTCAGGTACCCCCGGGGCTTGGTGTTCGAGAAGAACACATTGATGGAGCTGGTCAAGATGTGCAGGTGCTTGGAATACGGGATGTAGACCAGGAACCCCAGGATCAGCAGGAGGTGCGACCACAGGAAGAACGGTTCGTAGAGGCGGAGCACCGCCGGGCTCATTGGCTCGAACGCGCGAGCGAGCCCGTGCGAGATCGGCGTCCAGGCCGGGGGGGCCTCGGCCATGCCCCGGGCGATCCGGACCGCGTTCAGCGCGAACAGCGTGAGCATGATGCCGAGGATCCACACGAGGATGAGGTCGGCCTCCTGCATGTGACTGCCCACGAACCGCTCCGGGCGCTGGACCTTGCGGATGGCGAAGGCCAGGAAGACGCCGACGACCACCAGGACGGCGAACAGGTCCTGCAGCAACCCGAGCCACCCGCCGTGGCCGATCAACGGCAGGGCGAAGTCCGGGTCCACCGCCTGGCCCATGGCCTCGACGATTGTGGTCAGAAGGACCAGGAAGCCCCAGAAGATGAAGGCATGCATCACCCCCGGTAGCACGCGCTGGAGCAGCTTTCGCTGGCCGAGCACCACGGTCACCTCGCGCTCCAGCCTGACCGGCACGTCGCGCGTTCGATCCACCGGCCGGCCCAGGCGAACCAACCGGTACAGAAGGCGGGCCCGCCGGGCGAAGAGTCCCGCGGCCGCGGCAACGAGCGCCAAGAGGATCGCCGCAGGCAGGAGCATCAAGTGGCGAGTGTATGCGGAATCGACGGCCGGTCGTTGACTCGGGCTCGGGCCGCGCCATGATCGGCGAGGTCATGGACACAGGGGCAGGCGCCCAGCCGACGCCGTCGGCAATGACGAAAGAGACGGCCGTCGAGATCCTCGGGTACCTCGGCGCGGCCGTCGCCGCCGCCGCCACCCTGGCGGCTGCGGCTCAGATCCAGGACCTGTCGGAGGGTGGGGCGCTGGCCATCGCCCTGGTCGTCGCGGCGGGGCTGCTGGGGGCGGGATATCTGTTCGGCCTCCGTGCTACGGAGCGGGGCCTTCGGATGCGAAGCGCGCTGTGGTTCGGCGCGGCCGAGGCCTGGTCCGTCGCCGTGACCATCTTCATCGGGGAGATCGCGGGCCTCCACGGGCGTGGGGGAGCGATCGTGTCGTCCCTGCTGGGCGCGGTCATCGGCGCCGCACTCTGGTGGCGGCTCCGGCGGAGCCTCCAGGAGATCTTCCTGTTCCTCGCGTTGCTCGCCGTCCTGGTGTCCCTGGTCTTCCCGGAGCCGTCGTTCTTCGGCGTTCCCAATCTCACCGGGATGGCCATGCTGATCTGGGCCTTCGGGGGCGTGTGGCTGTTCCTGGCCATCCGCCGGATCGTGGGGCCTGTTCGAACCGGGATGGTGCTCGGATCGATCGCGGCGATCGTTGGACCGCTGCTGTTCACCAGGACCCGCATCGCGGGCGAGCTGCTCTCCTTGGCCACGGCCGCGGGCCTGCTGGTGCTGGGGGAGTGGCTCGGCGACCGCGCCGTGCAGGGGCTGGGCATCGCAGGACTCCTCTTGGTCTCTGGTGGGATCGTGGTGGAGCACGCCGGCGACTCGACGGGCGGAGCGATCGCGGCCCTCGTGGCTGGGATCCTCCTGCTCGCGGCTGGCTTGTTCGCGGGCGGTATGGGACCCGGGCGGCCGCAGGGGGCAGCCTCCCTTCCTCCCGCGCCCCCGCCCCTCGCCGATACCCCCTCGCCTGTGGGTCCGGAGCCGTCTTCATCCGCCTGACGGCCCTCCTTCCCCTCGGTTCACCTGCCCGGTTCGTCCGCCCCGGCGGTGTCTCTAGCAGTGCTCAACCTTGACAGTAAGAGACTCAGACTTTATCCTGCGACGCAGATCAAGCACACATTCAGGAGGATTCGATCATGCCACGAGCCGTGGGAATCGACCTGGGTACGACGAACTCGGTGGTGTCCGTCCTGGAGGCGGGCGAGCCCGTGGTCATCCCCAACGCGGAGGGCTCCCGAACCACCCCCTCGGTGGTCGGGTTCTCCAGGGGCGGCGAGATCCTGGTCGGTGAGGTCGCCAAGCGTCAGGCCATCACCAACCCGGACCGAACCGTCCGTTCCGTGAAGCGCGAGATGGGCCGGAAGGACTGGCACGTCGAGATCGACGGGAAGCGGTGGACTCCCCAGGAGATCTCTGCCCAGATCCTGATGAAGCTGAAGCGGGACGCCGAGGCCTACCTGGGCGATTCGGTCGCACAGGCCGTCGTCACGGTGCCCGCGTACTTCGACGACGCGCAGCGCCAAGCCACGAAGGAGGCTGGCCAGGTCGCCGGCCTGGAGGTCCTTCGGATCATCAACGAGCCTACCGCGGCGTCCCTGGCCTACGGTCTGGACAAGCAGCACGACCAGACGATCCTCGTATTCGACCTGGGCGGCGGGACGTTCGACGTGTCCCTGCTGGAGATCGGCGAAGGGGTCTTCGAGGTCAAGGCCACCCACGGTGACACGCACCTCGGGGGCGACGACTGGGACCAGCGGGTCATCGACTGGATGGTGAAGGAGTTCAAGAACGCCCACGGCGTCGACCTCTCGGCCGACCGGATGGCCCTCCAGCGGCTGAAGGAGGCGGCGGAGAAGGCCAAGATCGAGCTGTCCCAGGTTGCCGAGACCACCATCAACCTCCCCTTCGTCACCGCCACGGCCGAAGGTCCTTTGCACTTGGAGATGAAGCTCACCCGGTCGGAGTTCGAGCGGATGACCGCCGACCTGGTCGGGCGGACCGAGGTGCCGTTCCGCCAGGCCGTGAAGGACTGGGGCAAGGACGTCTCGGCCATCGACCACGTGATCCTGGTCGGCGGCGCCACGCGCATGCCGATGATCCAGGACCTCGTCCGCAAGCTCACCGACGGCCAGGAGCCACACAAGGGGGTCAACCCCGATGAGGTCGTCGCGGTCGGCGCAGCCGTCCAGGCCGGGGTGCTGAAGGGTGACGTCAAGGACATCCTGCTCCTCGACGTCACCCCGCTTACGCTCGGCGTAGAGACAAAGGGCGGGATCTTCACCAAGCTCATCGAGCGGAACACGACCATCCCCACCCGCAAGAGCGAGATCTTCACGACCGCGGACGACAACCAGACCACCGTCGAGATCCACGTCCTTCAGGGCGAGGCCGAGACCGTGTTCTCGCCCGGCGTGCGCTCCCTCGGGAAGTTCCACCTGATGGGCATCCCGCCGGCGCCCCGCGGCATGCCGCAGATCGAGGTCGCGTTCGACATCGACGCGAACGGGATCGTGAACGTGTCTGCCAAGGACCTGGCCACCGGCAAGGAGCAGCAGATGACCATCACCGGCGGGACGGCCCTGTCGAAGGACGACATCGACCGCATGGTGAAGGACGCGGAGAAGTTCGCCGCCGAGGACCATACGAGGCGCGAAGCTGCCGAAGCCCGCAACGCCGGGGACCAGCTCAGCTACCAGATCGACCGGTCGCTCGAGGAGTGGGGCGAGAAGGTTCAAGAGGCCGATCGCGAGGAGCTCCGGAAGGCGAACGATGAGCTGAAGGAGGCGCTCAAGGGGGAGGACGTCGCGAGGATCCGTTCGGCGACGGAGGCCACCATGCAGGTCTTCCAGCGAATCGGCCAGGCCATGTACCAGCAGACCCAGGCCCAGGCCGGGCCGCAACAGGGTCCGGTCGAGAGCGCGCCCGAGGGTGGCGAGGGAGACGTCGTCGAGGGCGAGATCGTGGACGAGGGAAGCGGTTCATGAGCGAGAACGACCGCACAGGCAAGCGTCCGGCCGGCCGGCCCAAGGTCAAGGTCACCGATCGCCGGCGAGTCCGCGAGGAAGGGGGCACTCCGGTGTCCCCTTCGGAGGCGCCGGGGTCGGGGGAGGGACCGTCCACGCCTGAGGCGGAGCTCGCGGCAGCCCGCAAGGAGGCGGCCGACTACCGGGACCACCTGATGCGGCTGCAGGCGGAGTTCGCAAACTACCGCAAGCGAGTTCTGAAGGAGCAGACCCGGGCTCTTGAACTGGCCGCCGAGCCGATCGTCCGACGGATGCTCGAGGTCCTCGACGAGTTCGAGCTTGCCCTGATGGCCGCGGAGCAAAAGCCGGACTTCGACCGGTTCCTCCACGGCGTCGAGCTCGTGTACGCCAAGCTCGTCGAAACGCTGGGGGCCGAGGGCCTCGAGCGGATCGACGCGCACGGCAAGCCCTTCGATCCGGAGCGCCACGAGGCCCTCATGGGGTCGGGTGCCGGCGACGGCGAGCCGGTGGTCGCCGACGTCCTGCGCCAGGGATACACGTTGAAGGGCCGGGTGGTCCGTCCGGCCGGCGTGCGCGTCACGCACGAGCGCTGAGGGGTCGCCGATGAACGGCGACATCCGGCGTGAGTGGTTCGACAAGGACTACTACCAGGTCCTCGGCGTGGCCAAGAACGCGTCGCAGGCGGAGATCAAGAAGGCGTATCGCAAGCTGGCGCAGCAGTTCCACCCCGACACGAACGCCGGAGACAAGTCCGCCGAGGAGCGGTTCAAGGAGATTTCGGCGGCGTACGACGTCGTCGGCGATGAGGAGAAGCGCAAGCAGTACGACCAGGTCCGGGACATGGCGGCCTCGGGGTTCGGGGCCGGCGGCTTCCCCGGAGGGGGCCGGCCGGGACCCGGAGGAAGGGTGCGGTTCGAGGACGTCGGCTTCGGTGACGTCGGCGACCTAGGGGACCTATTCAGCGTGTTCACCGGCCGGGGCCGCGGGCGGCGGCCCGCCGCCCGTGGCGCCGACCTCGAGACGGAGGTCCGGGTCTCCTTCGACGACGCCATGCGTGGGACCACCGTCCCGGTGCGCATCCAGGGCCCCGCGCCCTGCCCCACCTGCGGTGGCTCGGGCGCCGAGCCCGGGACGACGCCCGTTACCTGTCCTGTTTGCGGTGGCCTCGGATCGGTCAGCGTCAACCAGGGGTTCTTCCAGATGTCGCAGACCTGTCCTCGGTGCCGGGGTGCCGGCCGGATCGTGGAGCATCCCTGCCCGACATGCCGCGGTTCGGGCAGCGTCCGGTCGACGCGCAGCTTCCAGGTCAAGGTCCCGGCGGGCGTGAGGGACGGGGCCCGCATCCGGCTCTCTGGCCGGGGTGAAGCGGGTCCGCCGGGCGGGTCTGCCGGCGATCTGTACGTCGTCGTCCACGTTGCCCCTCACAAGGTGTTCGGGCGCAAGGGCAGCGATCTCACCCTCGCGCTCCCCATCACGTTCGCGGAGGCGGCCCTGGGTGCGAACGTCGACGTGCCCACCCTGAACGGTCCGGTGACGCTGAAGATCCCTTCCGGCACGCAGTCGGGCAAGACGTTCCGCATCCGGGGCAAGGGCGCGCCGAAGAAGGGCGGCCAGGGCGACCTGCTGGTCACCGTCAACGTGAAGGTGCCGCAACGGCTGTCCCGCGACGAGAAGCACCTGCTGAGGCAGCTCAAGGAGATGGAGCGGGAGTCGCCGCGCAAGGGCCTCGGAGTTGATGCGTAGGGGAGGAGCGGGGCACATGGCAGCGCAAGGAAAGGGTATCGACCGGACGGAGGACCGAGCGGTCTACATCATCAGCGTGGCGGCGGAGCTCGCCGGGGTGCACCCGCAGACGCTTCGCATCTACGAGCGGAAGGGCTTGCTGAGCCCCAAACGGACCTCGGGCAACACCCGACGGTACTCGGAGCGAGACATCGCCAGGCTCCAGGTGATCCAGCAGCTCACACAGGGCCAGGGGATCAACCTGGCCGGCGTGAAGATGATCATGGAGCTCGAGACGCAGCTGGAAGAGCTTCGGCGGCGTGCCGTAGAGCTCGAGGCTGAGCTCCGGCGGGTTCGCCGAGGGCGTCCCGTGGCGCTCGGTCCGTCCTCGGCGGCCGTACAGATCGTGCCGCTACGCACGATCTCGGCGTTTCCCTGGCTGAGCGGGAGCACCCCTCGGTGATCGTCCTTGCGGGAGCGCGCGTGCGTTTACGGCCGCTTCGGTCCGAGGAGTTCGACGTGTTGCGGTCGGCCCGGGAGCGGGCGGATGCGACCGTGTCCCCCGGAGGCTTCAGCGACGACGAGCTCCGCGAGCGGATAGAGCACTCCGGAACGCTGACGGGCTGGGGCCTGATCCTGGGAATCGAGGTGGACGGTGACCTCGTCGGCCAGATCCAGGCGTACCGGGCCCAGCTCCCACGGGGGGTGTTCGGCATCGGCATCGAGCTGTTCGACCAGGACCATCGGGGCAAGGGGTACGGAACCGAGGCCGTTGCCATGCTCGTCCGGCACTTGTTCGACCGGGAGCAGGCGCGGCGGGTCGAGGGAGGAACGACGCCCGACAACGCCGCGATGCGCCGGGTGTTCGAACGCTTGGGGTTCGTGGAGGAGGGCGTGCAACGCCAGTTCTTTCCGGCTGCCGACGGCGGCGGCGCCGATTGCGTGATGTACGGGATGACCAGGAACGACTACGAAGGAGTGAGAGAGCATTGGACCCGAACAAGCTGACGATGAAATCACAGGCTGCGCTGGAGGCGGCGCGGGAGCAGGCCGTCGCTCGCAGCCATCAGGCCATCGAACCCGAGCACGTCTTGTTCGCATTGCTCTCGGACCCTGACGGGGTGATCTACCCGCTCTTGCATCGCCTGGGGATCTCGCCCCGCACGCTCAGGGACCGGGTCGACGAGGCGTTGGACCTGATCCCGAAGGTGTACGCCCAGGGCGCCGAGGTCCGGCTGTCGCAGGCCACAGGCATCCTGCTCGAGCGAGCGTTCGCGGAAGCGGAGAAGCTGACCGATGAGTACGTCTCCACCGAGCACCTGTTCCTGGCCCTCGTGGATGGGGACACGGGCGGCGCCCGGCTCCTCCGCGAGGCGGGCCTGAAGCCCGAAACCGTCCTGGCGGCCCTGGCCGAGGTGCGCGGCCGGCAGCGTGTGACCGACCAGAGTCCGGAGGAGAAGTATCAGGCCCTCGAGCGGTACGGGCGCGATCTCACCGACCTCGCGCGGCGCGGGAAGCTCGACCCCGTCATCGGCCGGGACGACGAGGTGCGGCGGGTGATCCAGGTGCTCTCCCGAAGGACGAAGAACAACCCGGTGCTGATCGGTGAGCCCGGCGTGGGCAAGACCGCCATCGTCGAGGGACTGGCCCAGCGGATCGTGGCCGGGGACGTCCCCGAGTCGCTGAAGGACAAGAGGGTGGTGGCCCTGGACATGGGGGCGTTGATCGCGGGGTCGAAGTATCGCGGGGAGTTCGAGGAGAGGTTCAAGGCGGTGCTGCGGGAGATCGCCGAGAGCGAAGGCCAGATCATCACGTTCATCGACGAGCTGCATACGGTCGTCGGCGCCGGCGCGGCGGAAGGTGCTGTCGACGCCGGTAACATGCTGAAGCCGATGCTCGCCCGTGGCGAGCTCCGGGCAATCGGCGCGACCACGCTCGACGAGTATCGCAAGCACGTGGAGAAGGATCCGGCCCTGGAGCGGCGGTTCCAGCCGGTCCTGGTGGAGGAGCCCTCGGTGGAGGACACGATCGCCATCCTCCGGGGCCTGAAGGAGCGGTACGAGGTGCACCACGGAGTCAGGATCCAGGACTCCGCCCTGGTCGCGGCGGCCGTGCTCTCCAGCCGGTACGTGAGCGGCCGGTTCCTCCCGGACAAGGCGATCGACCTCATCGACGAGGCGGCGTCCCGGCTCCGGATCGAGATCGACTCGATGCCGACGGAGATCGACGAGGTCGAGCGGCGGATGAAGCAGCTCGAGATCGAGCGGGCCGCCCTTCGAAAGGAGACGGACGACGCGTCGAGGGAGCGGCTGGCCCGCCTGGAGCGGGAGTTGGCCGACCTCCAGGAGCGTTCGGCGGCAATGAAGGCCCACTGGCACCGGGAGAAGGACCACATCGACCGGATCCGCACGATCGGCTCTGAGATCGAGGCGGCCAGGAGCGAGGCAGAGCGGGCGGAACGCGACGGGGATCTCGAGCGTGCCGCCGAGCTTCGGTACGGAAGGCTGGTGGAGCTGGCGGGCTCGATGGATGAGGAGAACGCGAAGCTTGCCGAGATCCAGCGCGACCGCAAGATGCTGAAGGAGGAGGTGGACGAGGAGGACGTGGCGGAGGTCGTCTCCAAGTGGACCGGCATCCCGGTCTCGCGCCTCATGGAGGGCGAGATGCAGAAGCTGGTCCGGATGGAGGACGAACTGCATCGGCGGGTCGTCGACCAGCACGAGGCGGTCGAGGCCGTGTCGAACGCCATCCGCCGCACCCGGGCCGGGCTGTCCGACCCGAGCAGGCCGATCGGCTCGTTCGTGTTCCTGGGGCCGACGGGTGTGGGGAAGACCGAGTTGGCGCGAGCGCTCGCAGAGTTCCTGTTCGACGACGAGCGGGCCATGGTCCGGATCGACATGAGCGAGTACCAGGAACGGCACACCGTGTCGCGGCTGATCGGCGCGCCGCCTGGATACGTCGGCTACGACGAGGGCGGGCAGCTCACGGAGGCGGTGCGCAGGCGCCCGTACTCCGTCGTGCTGCTGGACGAGATCGAGAAGGCGCATCAAGACGCGTTCAACGTGCTGTTGCAACTGCTCGACGACGGCCGCCTCACCGACGGGCAGGGCCGGACGGTGGACTTCCGCAACACGGTGGTCATCATGACCTCCAACCTCGGAGGGTTCCTGTTCGCCGACCCGGGCTCGTCCGCGGAGGAGCGGACGGAGAAGGTGATGGCCGAGGTCCGTGCGACCTTCCGCCCCGAGTTCGTGAATCGGGTGGACGAGATCATCGTGTTCCAGCCGCTCGGCCGAGACGAGATCGCCCAGATCGTGGACATGCAGATCTTCTTGCTCCAACGCCGGCTGGAGGGGCGCAAGCTCGCGATCAGCCTGACCGACGCCGCTCGCGAGTACCTGGCGAACAAGGGCTTCGACCCCGCGTACGGGGCCCGTCCGCTGAAGCGGCTCCTGCAGCGTGAGGTCCAGGACGTGCTGGCGGTCAAGCTGCTGGCGGGCGAGATCTCGGAGGGGGACGAGGTGGAGGTCGACGCCGAAGGCGGCGGCCTCACGTTCGGCGTGCGG
>JBIOUU010000030.1:0-3828 GCA_044867345.1 Actinomycetota bacterium | reverse complement strand
GACTACCGCTACTTCCCCGAGCCGGACCTCCCGCCACTCGAGCCCGACACCGAGTGGGTCGAGAAGATTCGAGGCGCGCTGCCCGAGCTGCCCGCGGCCCGCCGGGCCCGGTTCGAACGTGAGCTCGGGCTGGCCCCGAGGCAGACCACCCTGGTCGGCGCGTCGAAGGCCACCGCCGACTTCCTGGAGGAGGCCATCGACCTCGGTGCCCCCGCCGCGGCCGTGGCCAATTGGATGACCCAGGACCTCTCTGGCCTGCTGAACAAGGCCAGGATCGAGCTGCCCGAGAGCAAGGTCACCCCCCAGCACATCGCGGACCTGATCCGCCTGGTCGAGGAGTCGACGATCTCCGTCACGGCGGCCAAGCAGGTCCTGGAGGAAGCCTTCGAGACGGGCAAGCCGATCGAGGAGATCGTGGAGACCCGGGGGCTTCGGCAGGTCACCGACACGTCCGCACTGGAGGCGTGGGTGGTGGAGGCCATCGCCGAGAACCCGGGACCCGTGGAGCAGTTCCGGGCGGGGAAGGACGGCGCGATCAACTTCCTGGTCGGCCAGGTGATGAAGAAGTCCCGCGGCGCGGCGAACGTGCGGACCGTCCAGGAGCTGATCCGCGCCAAGCTCTCGGGGTCCTGAGGCCCGGCCGGGACGGCCGATGCGGGAAGGCGGCCAGGAGCCGAAGCGCTACCCGTGGTGGCAGCTCATCCTCCTCGGCCTGGCCTCGATGCTGGAGAGCCTCATCGTCCGGCCGATCCGCCGGCTGTGGGTCTCCGACGATCCGCTCGACACCTACGCGATCGTCCACCTGGCCAGCGCGGCCGGGGACGCCATGGTGGCCATCGCGCTGGCCGGCTCGATCTTCTTCAACGTCCCCGTGGGCGAGGCCCGGGCCAAGGTGGCGTTGTACCTGGGGCTCACGCTGGCGCCGCTCGCGGTGGCCGGCCCGCTCCTCGTGCCGCTCCTCGACCGGGCCGGCCCTCGGCGAGCCATCTCGCTGGCCTCCGCCGCGGGGCGCTCGCTCGTGTGCGTGCTCGCGGCCCCCCGATTCAACACGCTGCTGCTGTACCCGTTCGCGTTCGCCGTCCTGGTCCTGTCGAAGGTCCACACGATCACGAGGAACGGGCTGGTCATGGCCTACGCCGGGCCGGACGAGGGGCTGGTGCGGGCCAACGCGCGCCTCGGACGGATCGCCGTCGGCGGCGCGGCGCTGGCCGCGGCGCCGGGCATCCTGCTGTTCAAGGCGGGCGGGGCGGCCGCCTCGCTGTACGGCGCGGCGGCCGCCTACGCGCTTGCCTCCCTCCTGAACCTCCGGCTTCCGAACCCGAATGTGCCGGGACGCCGGGGCCAGGTGAGCCGATTGGGAGCCATCCCGCAGCTCGCCGCCCCCGCCATCGGAGGCGCCGGCCTGCGGGCCGCCAACGGGTTCCTGTTGTTCTCCATCGCCTTCGCCCTTCGGCGGAGCGGCGAGCCGACGTATTGGTTCGCGGTGCTGGCGGGCGGGGCGGCCCTGGGCAGCTTCCTCGGTGACGTGCTCGCTCCTCGGCTTCCGGTTGCCCTCCGAGAGGAAGCGGTGGTGGCGGCGTGCATCATCGCCGCCGGGATGGGCGCGTTCCTCGCGTTCGTCGCGTTCTCCCTGCCGATCCTCACCGCGTTCGCTCTGGTGGCCGGGGCCTCGAGCGAGCTCGGGCGCCTGGCCTTCTATAGCCTCATGCAGCAGCTGGCGCCGGGGGGAGCGCACGGGCGAGTGTTCGTCCGATACGAGGTGGTGTTCCAGCTTTCGTGGGTGCTCGGCGCGCTGATCCCCGCGATGCTGCCGCTCGGGTTCCGGGAGGGGTTCCTCATCCTGTTCGGCTTGTACGTCCTGGTCGGCCTGGGGTACCTGACCCCGGACCTCCTTTCCCGCCGACGCCAAGGCACCCCGCCGGACTAGCCGGGCGGTCTAGTGAGATCGAGGTTGACCTTGGGTGACATGTGGAGTTGAAAGCGCATTCGAAGCCTGTGCGATTGGCAGGCCAGCTGACCCCCACGCGCCGCGACACGCATGTTCGAGCGAGTAGTTTCAATCTCGATATCGTTCAGGCTATCCAGAGTGGCGAGCAGTTCACATGCGGGCGGGGCGGAGCAAGTCAGGTGGGCTATTGCGAGCCATTGACCAAGGATCTTCGTCGCGATCCGGGGCGGAGCAATAGTGACTGTGATTCCGAACGCAAGCGACAATTGCATCCAGAATCTTCAAGGAGGGTGAGATGCGAGTTATTCTTACTTCGAACAAGAAATGATTCCATCGCTGAAGTGGACGTCGACATTCCGACCGACCTTGTTGGATCGGACGAAGCGGGCGCCGACATACCTGCTGCGAATGAATGCTTCAGTCGAGAGCCCAAATGGACACGGTTGCCCTCGCTTGTCCACCGGGTCTCCACTCGGTGTTCAACGGCCGCTTCTAGAAGCCTTCTCGATGACGGACGTGAGGTACTCGCCGCCCTGAGCGTCGTGGTCCGATGTGGTGAGATCGCCCACGTCTGGCGCTGTTCCCATGGTCCCTGGGTCTTTCGCGCGGCGATTGCGGCACCCGGCTAAGCTGATTTCGCGGATCCAACGGGGGAAGGAGAACCACCTCATGGCGGAGTGGGTGAAGATCGAGGCCGGCGAGATCGGCGAGGGGGAGATCACAGCCGTTCCCGTCGGCGAACGGATGGTGGCCATCGCGAACGTCGGCGGCAACCTGCATGCGTTCGACGACGTCTGCACGCACAAGCACTGCTCCCTGGCCGAGGGGGAGCTCGACGGCCTGGTGATCGAGTGCCCCTGCCACGGGAGCCAGTTCGACATCACCTCCGGCGAGGTCGTGAACGGCCCGGCCACCGAGCCCATCGACGTGTTCGAGGCGCGCGAGGAGGACGGCCAGCTGCTCGTCGCGCTGGAGTAGCCCGTGCCCACCTTCCTCGTCATCGGGGCCAACATGGCCGGCGGCACCGCGGCGGCCACGCTCCGCGAGGAGGGCTTCGACGGTCGCGTGGTGCTGATCGGCCAGGAGCCCCATCCGCCGTACGAGCGGCCGCCGCTTTCCAAGGAGTACCTGCGTGGTGAGGAGCAGGAACCTCGGTTCATCCGTCCGCCCGAGTGGTACGAGAAGAACCAGATCGAGACCCGGTTCGGGGAGGGCGCCCGGCGCGTCGACGTCGCCGGACGAAGCGTGGAGCTCGTGGACGGCGAACGGATCGCCTTCGACTCGCTCCTCATCGCCACGGGGTGCCGGAACCGGAAGTTCCCGTTGCCGGGCCTCGACCTCCCGGGCGTTCACGACCTTCGCTACCTCCCCGACTCCGACGCGATCAAGGCCGCCGCCGTGCCGGGAGCCAGAGCCGTGCTCGTGGGCATGGGGTTCATCGGAGCCGAGGTGGCCGCCTCGCTCCGGGCCCGAGGGGTCGACGTCACGGTCGTCGAGTTCGCCGAGACTCCCCTCCAGCGGGTCCTGGGGACCGAGCTCGGCCGAGTGCTCGAGGGGCTGCACCGCGATCACGGCGTGACGATGTTCTTCCGGGACGCGGCGGAACGGTTCGAGGGCGACGGGCGATTCGAGGTGCTCCACACGAAGGAGGGCAGGAGGATCGAGGGCGATTTCGCCGTCGTGGGCGTCGGCGTCGAGCCCGTGACCGACGTGGTGCGGGGGACCGACGTGGCCGTGGACAACGGGATCCTGGTCGATCCGGCCCTCGAGACCAACGTCCCCGGTGTCTTCGCCGCGGGGGACGTGGCCCGCCACGACCATCCCGTCTTCGGTCGCATCCGGGTCGAGCACTTCGACAACGCGATGAAGATGGGGCAGGC